>JBECLA010000101.1:0-72965 GCA_040235565.1 Thiohalomonadales bacterium
TATCCGACTCCGGTACCACCAACCAGCATTTCAGCAGCCACAATAACCAACCATGCAATCCCGATGGAAATACGCATACCGGTTAAAATGGTGGGTGCGGCGGCCGGCAAAATGACCAGGAACGCCGTGCGTAAACCACCCAATTCATGCGTGCGTGCCACGTTGATATAGTCCTTTTTGACTGAACTGACGCCAAAAGCGGTATTGATTAACATCGGCCAGATAGAGCAGATAAAGATGACAAAGACTGATGAGACTTCCGAGTCTTTAAGAATGAATAAAGCCAGTGGCATCCATGCAAGTGGTGAAATCGGTTTTAATACCTGAATAAATGGATCCAGTGCTTTATGCATTAGTGGTGACATTCCAATAAGAAAACCCACAGGAATTGCTACCAATGCGGCAAGCAAGTAACCGGACATCACCCGTTTCAAAGAATACAACAACTGCAGACCTATGCCTTTGTCATTTGGACCCTTGTCATAGAAGGGATCACTGAGTTCTTCCATCGCAAGTTTGCCAATCTCCGAGGGATTGGGCACGCGAGCCTGCGGCTCGCTGCCCCCCATTAACATTTCATACTCGGTCATGGCCTTTTCTGCCTTGGGAGGTTGATTGGACACCTCCCAGATTCCCAGCATCACGATAAGAATTACCAGGGAAAGTAGCGTAGACCTGACATGAATGTTTTGCATGTCTATGCCCTCGTGATCGCAAAGCTTTTGGCATACTCATCAGGTTTGGTGTAATCGAACTCCTTACCCATAATGATGTAATTCTCATAAGTAGATTTGGGTGGTTCATAACCCAGATCCTTCATGAGCTTGCCGCAATCCGCTGCCAGATAGACTTCTTCAGCAATGGCTTTGTAATTTACGTCACCCTTGATGTAACCCCATCGTTTCATCTGGGTAAGAATCCACACAGCCATGGAATGCCAGGGGAACGGATCGAAATCGATGCGATCCGGTACATCCTTGACATTGCCCAGACCATCGGCGTAGCGCCCGGTAAGGACCTGTTCGAGAACCGGTACCGGTTGATTGAGATAGTTTTTCGGGGCAATAGCCTTGGCTATGTCCTTGCGATTGTCCTTGTTGGACGAGAAGTGAGTCGCATCTACAATTGATTTGAACAAGGCGCCGTAGGCATTGGGCATTTCCCGAGCAAAATCAGCACTCGTGGCAAATGCACAGCAGGGATGTCCGTCCCAGATATCCTTGGTCAACATGTGAATGAAACCGATCTTTTCCCAAACCGCACGCTGGTTGAAGGGATCGGGTGACAAATACCCATCGAGGTTACCGGCACGAAGATTCGCCACCATTTCCGGTGGTGGGACTACACGGATCTGGATGTCTTTATCGGGATCGATACCATGCTCTGCGACGTAATAGCGCAAGAGAAAGTTGTGCATTGAATATTCAAATGGTACACCGAATTTAAAGCCTTTCCATTGTTTAGGATCGCGTTTGTCCTTGTGCTTGTTGTGCAGGGTAATCGCCTGACCGTTAATGTTTTCAACCGCAGGCATAAGGAATGGCATGGCGGTAGAACCGGCACCCATTGTCATGGCCAAGGGCATCGGTGTCAGCATGTGTGCTGCGTCATATTCCTTGTTAATCGACTTGTCGCGGGACACCGCCCAACCAGCTGTTTTGATGACATCCACATCCAGACCATATTTTTCATAGAATCCCATGGGATGTGCCATGATGATCGGGGTCGCACAGGTGATTGGCACGAAACCGACTTTGAGCTTTTTCTTTTCCGGTGGGCCCAGTTTCTCCTTCACTGCTGCCTTGATCGCATCCAGCGGCAGGATACTGCCCAGAATCGACGCCGCCAGGCCACCGCCCACCAGTTTCATGAAATGCCGGCGAGAGACGTCGTCATGACCGAAGACACCACGTACAACAGCACTCTCGACAGCGCGATCGATAATATCTTCTGTAGTTAACGATGATTCCTGGCTTTGTGCTTCAGCCTGGGTGGATGGGGCATCCCCAGACGTATCCTGTGCATGAGATTTCGATTTACACTGATGACAGCTGCATCCCATACCATGGCGCAAATCGCTATCCGGGCTGAATGGATCATCAAGACTCTTGTTATTCATCTATGCTTCCTCTTTTGGTTGTATCCCAATTAATACCCGCTTGTAGACTCCTGCACTGATTCTGTGCGTCTTGCGATGTAACAGGGCAGTGAGGCCACTTTTACGCAGCTTGCTGGTCCAGTAGCTACGCAGCTCCGCGTTTTGGATATAAAGAGCAAGAGCCGTACCAACTAGTGAAAACATCGATAAGCTATTGAAATAATAGCTAATACTGGATATTCCTTTGTCTGAGGTACTACGAAAATTCGTCAATACACGAATTCTCGTAATCTAAAATACTAAATCTCGTAATTTGGCATAGGAATTGCTCGACCAGAGGCATAACACAGCCAAGCAGAAGGAAAATAATGCATGACGCCTGCAGTGCAAATGGCCACGCCGATACAAGACTCACTATTAAGGGGTTTGCCCGAAGCCTTTTTACTGATTGATCCCCTTGCTAACCGAATCGTGGATGCCAATGCATCCGCAAGCAAGTTGGTCGGATATGACACTTCAGCGCTACGGGCATTGACCGTAACAGCGCTATTTCCTTTTGAAATACCCGCGCTGATCACCTTTACGGAATCGGTATTAATACAAGGTTGTGGCTGGACCAATGAGTTGTCTTGCAAACATCAGTTGGGGCATGCACTGAAAGTAGAAGTGAGTGCTTCAGGTTATATATCAGGTGAACGAAACCTGATCATTTTACAATTACGTGACAAACAAAAAATACTCGGTTTACAGGAACATGCGGAAGCCAATGCCTATGTGCGCCGGGGTATCAATGAATGGAAACGTATTGAACGCGTGTTTCAGGATATCGAACATGAAAACCAGTTAATTCTGCGCGCGGTCGGTGAGGGTATTTACGGAGTCAACGCGGATGGCAAAACAACCTTCATGAATCCCGCTGCAGAACGCATGTTGGGATGGTCCGCCGATGAACTGGTCGGAAAGGATATACACAGCATGATTCATTACGGTCACCCGGATGGCTCCGATTACTCCTCCCATGAATGCCCAATTTATGCGGCATTTCATGATGGTGAAATTCACTGTGTTGATGACGAAGTTTTCTGGCGTAAAAACGGTAGCGCTTTCCCGGTCGAATATACGAGTACCCCTATCCAGGATCATGGCCGGTTAGTTGGTGCGGTCGTGGTATTTAGAGATATCAGTGAACGTAAGCAGGCTGAACGGGAATTACATGCCGCTTATCATGAAGTAGAGGAACTGAAATATCGCCTTGAGCTGGAAAATGCCTATTTGCTGGAAGAAATCCGTGCGGAACACAATTACAAGGAGATAATAGGCAGCAGTACCGCTATACAACGTCTGGTGCACCAAATCAGAGTTGTTGCACCTACCAATGCTAACGTCCTGATCACGGGTGAATCGGGCACAGGGAAAGAGCTGATCGCGCGGGCTATTCATGAAAGCAGCGAACGGCATGCACGTCCGCTAATCCGTGTAAACTGTGCTGCAATTCCGCATGACTTGTTTGAAAGTGAGTTCTTCGGACACATCAAGGGTGCATTTACCGGTGCCATTACTGATCGGGTGGGGCGGTTTGAACTGGCTGATGGAGGTACATTATTTCTTGATGAAGTAGGAGAAATTCCACTGGACTTACAGAGCAAATTGCTGCGTGTCCTGCAGGAGAACCAGTTCGAACGTATTGGTGATAACAAGACCCGAAAAATTGATGTCCGTATTATCGCGGCAACAAACCGGGACTTGTTAAAAGAAATCAAACTCAAACAATTCCGCCAGGATCTGTACTTTCGTCTCAATGTATTTCCAATCGAGAGTGTACCATTGCGCGAACATATTGAAGACGTGCCGCTTTTAGCCAGTCATTTTTTGCAGATGTCACTACAAAAACTCAACAAGGCAGAAGTATGTCTAAGCAAGGCGGATATCCAGCGACTGACTCAATATGACTGGCCGGGCAATATCCGCGAACTGGAAAATGTCATCGAACGCGCGGTGATTCTTTCCAATCATGGTAAATTGGTGTTCGAGTTACCAACGACAAATCAAGCACCAACAACATCAAAAATGGATCACCTTCATGCTGACCGTCCTCTAATCAGAACATATCATGATTTAGAGAATGAGGAACGTGACAACATTATTACAGCGCTGAAATATACCGCCGGAAAGATCTTTGGATCGGGTGGTGCTGCTGAACTGCTCGATATACCTCCTACTACTCTTGCGTCAAAAATGAAAAAACTCAAGATTGATCGTATGGACTTCAGACAGGCATCATAGCCAGTTTTTTGAACTGTTTCGCAATTCAGAGATTTTATGCTGAACCAAACTAACTCGATCCTGTCATATTTAGCGAATACGCAACACACCGGTTGATATTAATAATAAATAATTGGAACGGTCTGAGAGGGAAATAACAATGAGCACAACATGGAAAGATAGCATTTATCGTCAGCGTGAAGAACTGGCGATGATGCTGCGTGAACCTATCGAAGCGATCGCCTGGAAAATCACGCCTTTATGGGGTGATCGGCAAAAACTGGAAGATATGTTGATCAATTACTTTTCCAGTATCCCTTACTGTACCAGCATATACGTACTTAACACCAATGGCGTGCAAACCTGTGACAATGTTAGCCGGAGCGGTATTGTCCCTGGCCACCATGGTCGGGATCGATCCCAGCGTCCCTACATGAAGGAAGTTGTCCCGACCTGGGGTTTTTTGTTGTCAGATGCCTATATCAGCCAGTATAAACATCGGCCATATTTGACCGCACTACAAATTATTCGCACCGAAAGTGAAGTGCTTGGGTATCTGGGAGCTGATTTTGACCTGCGTGATTTACCCGTAACCGCCGACCTCTATCAGGAACCGGAAAACTGGCGTCAGATAAAAGGTGACCCTGCTATTCGCGGGTTGTTATTTCAACAAAGTCGCATAGAAAGTCAAATGGATCGCAATCTGGATCAGGCCTTCGTAATACTTGATGAGATGCTGACTCAACGTGGCGTATTCCAGATGCTGATCCATTTCTCCAGTAGTCGGGCTACGATATGGATGAATGATGATCCTTATCGCTATCGTTCTCTGGATATTGACGCACTGACCGATCCGGATATTTGCCTGGTATACCCTTGTCAGCCCTATCCAACCGAGGCGCTGATTCCAACGGCTCACATTACCGCAATACTGGGTACATTCAAACACTTGCGACTAGCTGATGAAACCATCTATTTACGCTCAGCTTCAATAAATTTATATAACGGCATGATCAGCCTGACTTTTTCCTGTGACGGTACTCACTATATGTCGTATGAAGAGTTTCTACAGAAAAATACCGATTTCTGGTTCGGCGCTGCAGCCTGAGAGATTGCAGGATAAATTTACTATAGATTCAGACAGGGTGTTGTTCAGACCCGGGTAAAGCAGAAAATAGCGATTTGAATCACCTGGCAAAGGATGGCAGGATCGAAATATGGAATTTCTCGAGATTCAAGTTGCTTCGAATACTCTTCAAGACTGGCTCATTGCGGCAATTGTCACAATATTCGCCTTGCTGCTAACCAGCATTACCAAATATGTCAGTACCAAACAATTGATCCGTCTGGAACGACGTAACGAAGCACCCATATGGCCAATACTGCTTGCCGTTATCAGACGCACGAAGTGGCTGTTTGTTTTTATTCTTGCTCTGTTTATTGGGATACTCTTTATTGAAATCCCGGCGCCTAGCCGGAAAATTATCAATTCCATTGTCATCGTTACCCTGGTGATCCAGGGTGGTTTGTGGGCCGCGATTGCCTTGCAGGTCATGATTGAGCAATATCGGCAAAAACAATTAGACAAGGATCCCGCCAGCGTTACTACTCTGAATGTATTGAATTTTATCGGCAGGATTGTTTTATGGTCGATAGTTTTATTGCTGATCCTCGATAACCTGGGGGTCAATATCACGGCGCTGGTAGCCGGATTGGGCGTGGGCGGTATTGCTGTCGCACTGGCGATGCAGACCATTCTGGGCGATTTATTTGCCTCTCTGTCAATTGTCCTGGACAAGCCCTTCGTGGTCGGCGATTTCCTCATTGTGGGCGATTTACTCGGTTCTGTCGAATATGTCGGCCTGAAAACAACCCGGTTACGTAGTCTTTCCGGCGAACAATTGGTGTTTTCCAATTCTGATTTATTAACCAGCCGGATTCGTAACTTTGGTCGCATGTATGAACGGCGAGTACCGTTCGAACTTGGGGTTACCTACCAGACACCTCGCGATAAACTGGTCAAAATACCCGAGATTATTCGTGAAGCGGTGGAAAGACAGGAAAAAACACGGTTTGATCGTTCTCACTTCAAGGAGTACGGTGACTTTGCCCTTGTCTTTGAATCGGTCTATTATGTGCAAGGGCCAGATTACAACCTGTATATGGATATTCAGCAGGCAATCAATCTGCATATCCATGAACGCTTCGAACAGGAAGGTATTGAGTTTGCCTATCCAACTCAAACATTGTTTGTTGAGAAGTCATGAATGGTACCTGCCAGCATCTAGTTGTACTAAACAATTAGATTCAAAATGACATTCACTGATGAGGAAATCAAACAACTAATCAAGGCACTTGCGTTTGCTGCGGACAAGCACCGATTACAGCAGCGCAAAGATATGGAAGCCTCACCCTATATCAATCATCCCATTTCTCTGGCCAATATTCTGTGTAATGAAGGGCATGTTCTGGACATTGAGATTCTTTGTGCAGCCTTGCTACACGATACGGTTGAAAACACAGCTACGACACCGGCGGAAGTTACTACTGCATTCGGTCAATCGATATGCAATATTGTGATGGAAGTAACTGATGACAAGACCTTGCCAGGCGAAGTACGAAAACAATTGCAGGTCAAACATGCTGCCAGACTCAGTGACAAGGCGAAACTGGTCAAACTGGCTGACAAGATAGCCAATTTGCGTGAAATGGCTGACAGTCCGCCCCTTGATTGGACTCTACAACGACGTCAGGCCTATTTTGACTGGGCCAAAGAAGTGATTGATCAGATCCGCGGCATCCATCCACAACTCGAAGCAGCATTCGACGCAATCTATGCACGACGCCCAATATAATCGGTAGTCGCTGCAAAGCATCGGTATTTAGGCTAATCTTTTACTGTATCAGTAACTTGTGTCGTTTCATTTCGTCAGAGTAACGACATAGCATTCTTGGCAGCATGGGGTGTCTCTGGAGGATAGTTTGGAATGCCATTTCACAACACAAAAACACAAAAAATGGGCAATCCTTCCTGTCATATACCCGTCTATTACTGGTTATTGATGTGCTGTGTCTGGCTTACGCTTACGTTTCCTGTGGTAACAACTGCAGCTACCTGTAACAAACCGTATTCCGAAATATTCCGCAATATGTCGGCATCCGTCGTACGTATCTTTGTAGTAGCAATTGATCCCTACAGCGCCCTGGAACGTGTTAAGTTGGGTGTCGGTACCGGTGTGGTGTTTGATGATAATGGCCATATCGTCACCAATGCCCATATTGTCTACGAAACCAGTGAAATCATTGTTTCCGTTGGTGAAGATGATATGCAACCCGCCGAGATTGTAGGTGTTGATCCGATCACAGATCTGGCAGTAATCAAACTGCTTGCGCCGGGGTCGCAGTTACAAAAAGCAAATCTGGGACGATCCGGCAAGCTTGTTATTGGCGAGGAAGTCCTGGCGATAGGTTACCCGCTTGGTATTGGGAAAACCGCCACTAGCGGAATCGTGTCGGCGATTGAAAGGGTTGTGCCGCTGTCTACCTTCAGCTGGATGTCACCATTTATTCAGACCGATGCGGCAATCAATCCGGGTAATTCCGGTGGACCACTGGTAAACCGCTGTGGCGAGGTTATCGGTATCAATACGCTATACGGGGAAGAAGTGCAAAATATCAATTTCGCTATTCCCATTGATCTGGTCCGCGAACTGGTTCCGCAACTGATCAAGGACAAACGGGTTATCCGGGCCTGGCACGGCATTAATGGCCGTATTGTTCCGCCTCAGTTGATGTATACCATAGGCATGGTTCCGGGGTTTATGATTGAAACGGTCGAGCCCGGCAGTCCTGCGGCAGAGATAAAGCTACGCGGCGGGGCACTGCCTATCAAGATTGGGCTGGAGGAATATCTGTTGGGCGGAGATATCATCACCAGGGTCAACGGTGAGCCGCTGACCGATATGGAAACAGTTGCCCGCCTGGCGCGCTCCCTTAAAGTGGGGGATAAACTCCAACTCGAATACTGGCGCGAGGGTCAAATCCACACGGTTGAGGTAACCCTGCCTGAACGCCCCATCCTGCCGGGGGATGTCCGGCAATTCCGCGACTCGCGCCGCTCCAGGTAAGCATGGCATGGTTTTTGGTCAAAATTGGCGATATTTAACAAGGATCGCAGGAGGGCCTTGGAATTCGATTTTAAGCCATTATATTAAATAAAGGTGTAGTATTTCTGGTTACTATCCGGTTATACTCGCCCACGATACATTCTATCCTGGTGCTTTTCAGAAGTTTTCTCATAGTTTTCTCCTGTTAATTACCTCGTAAGATTTGTAACACATTTTATTTTTAATTATTACTGAGGTAATTATCATGACGACAGGAACCGTTAAATGGTTTAACGAATCCAAGGGCTTCGGCTTTATTACTCCTTCTGACGGTGGCAAGGACGTTTTTGTCCACTTTTCGGCTATTGCCAGTGAAGGTTTCCGTACTCTGAGTGAAGGCCAGCAGGTCTCCTTCAATGTGGAAGATGGTCCCAAAGGCCCGCAGGCGATAAACGTACAAGTCTAAAACGATTTGTCAGTTGAAAGTCTTGAAAACCCCGCGAGAAATCGCGGGGTTTTTCATTTTGGAGGTCGTGAACAGCTCAGTGCCACGACATGAATAGCAAGGAAATCAGAATCAGAGAACGGTATACTTTTAGTCTGGATATAATTGTAAACTGAGACAGATCTTGTATCTTTGTACCTGACACAATGATCGCACTGAAAAACCAGAAAGGCCGTGGGGCCAACAGCAATCCTGACTCACGTTATGTCAAGTTCCAGCGCGAGTCGATTGATGACGGCTGGGCGGAGGAAGCAGAGGACAGGCTTACGACCCAGATCCTGGTCGAACGAAGTCGCACAATCATTACCCGCAATCAGTCCCCCGATATCCCTTTTGACCGTTCCATCAACCCCTACAAGGGGTGCGAGCACGGTTGTGTTTACTGCTTTGCCCGGCCAAGTCATGCGTACCTGGACCTGTCACCAGGACTGGATTTCGAATCGAAAATCTTTGCCAAACCGGATGCACCCAGTCTGTTGACACAGGAATTGGCCAGACCGACTTATCAAGTCGCCCCCGTCGCACTGGGAGTCAATACTGATGCCTATCAACCCGTCGAACGCAAACTCAAGATCACGCGCGGGATTCTGGAAGTATTGCTGGCACACCGCCATCCGGTTTCGATTATTACCAAATCTGCATTAATTGAGCGCGACATTGATTTGTTGGCGCCGATGGCAGAGCAACAATTGGTGCAGGTGATTATTTCAGTGACGACGCTCGATCATACCTTGAGTCGACGCATGGAGCCGCGGGCAACGGCCCCGGCGCGTCGTTTACAACTCATCCGGACCTTGTCAGAAGCCGGGATACCGGTAGGTGTTTTATTCGCCCCTGTGATTCCCGCATTGAATGACAGCGAACTGGAAACCGTGTTGGCCACAGTTGCCGAGGCTGGGGCGGTATCCGCTGGTTACGTCATGTTGCGCCTGCCGCATGAAGTAAAGGATCTGTTTCAGAACTGGTTGCAGGCGCAATATCCCTTAAAGACCGAACATGTGATGAATATTATTCGCAATCTACGTGGCGGCAAGGCCTACCGGGCATGTTTCGGCGAACGTATGACGGGAACCGGGGAGTTTGCTACCTTGATTGCACAACGTTTTGAACTGGCCTGTAACAAGAACGGAATTAATCAATCGGACATCGGTTTTGACACGAATCTTTTCAGGGTGCCGGCGAAATCAGGCGACCAGCTGGCTCTTTTCTGAATTTGGCACACGTTGATTTTTAATTAATATCTGAAATGACATTTTCTTCAGTTTATGAAAGTAAAATTGCTTTTTTGAGTCTTGCCATTTTTATTCTGGTTGGCTGTGACTACAGTGCTTCGTCAAAAGGCGAAAAAGATGTAGTGTTATTGTCGGTCTGGGCCCATGCGGGTCAGGCCGGCGAACGCCAGACACTTGAACGTCAGATAGCAGCGTTCGATCAGCAACATCATGATATCACGATCAACCTGACATTCATCCCGGAGCGTTCTTATAACGCCCAGGTGCAGGCCGCCGCCATTGCCGGGGCATTGCCTGACGTGCTGGAATTTGACGTGCCTTACTTATACAGCTATGCCTGGCAAGGCCACTTGCAACCCATAGAACCCTTGTTACCCGATGAATTACAGCAGGACCTGCTGCCATCCATCATTCAGCAAGGGACCTATCAAGGACATCTGTACGGGATCGGGACGTTTGATTCTGGCCTGGCCTTGTATGCCCGTCGCAGCAGGTTGGAAGCCATAAATGCACGAATCCCGAGCCAACCAGAAGAGGCATGGCAGCGACTGGAATTTGAGCAGTTGCTGACACGACTGGCTGCCGATGATCCGGATGCAGCCGTGCTGGATTTGAAACTGAATTATCCCGATGAATGGTTCAGTTATGCTTTTTCACCGCTGTTGCAATCCGCTGGCGGGGATTTAATTGACCGCAGTGACTATCAAACGTCGAAGGGCTTTCTGAATAGCCCGGCATCGGTGATGGCGATGCAACAGGTGCAAGATTGGTTGACCAGAGGCTGGGTAGATCCCAACGTGGACGATGCCGCCTTTGTCACCGGTCGGGTGGCGCTCTCCTGGGCAGGGCATTGGGAGTATCACCGTTATCGGGAAGCGTTCGGTGAGGATCTGCTTCTGCTACCCCTACCGGATTTTGGTAACGGCAGCCGAACCGGTCAGGGATCATGGGTATGGGGTATTACACGGGACTCGGCCCTGTCTGATAAAGCCGCCGCGTTGATTCGTTATTTATTGCAGCCGACACAGATTCTGGCCATGACCAAAGCCAACAGTGCGGTACCGGCAACGCACACCGCAATTGCGCAATCGGTCCTGTACCAGAAGGGGGGACCACTACAATTATTTTCCCGTCAGCTGATCGAAGGCTATGCCGTACCACGCCCCCAGACGCCGGCATACCCCGTTATCAGCGCCAGTTTCCGCCAGGCTTTTGCCAATATTCGCCATGGGCTGCCGGTACAACAAGCGCTGGATCGGGCGGCGAATACGATTGATATCGAAATTCGTGATAATCGTGGCTATCCCTCCATCGAATCACCATAATGGGTTAACATTAGATGCATGCCACACCGACCGTTCATTTCTGCGGGCACGCTGTTTGCGCTACCGGCATTGACCGGTTTGTTGATCTTTGTGGTCATCCCGTTTCTGCTTGCTATTGGTCTCTCATTAACCAATCTCAGGCTGGGTTCACCCTTACCACTGGAATTCGTCGGGCTGACCCAGTTTCTGCGACTGTTCGAGGATGGAGTGTTTGCCCGCGCGCTAGTGAACAACATATTGTTCACCGTGGTAGTGGTGCCAGTGCAGACCATACTGGCGCTCGGGCTGGCACTGCTGCTCAATCAACCCCTCAAGGGACAGACACTGTTCCGGACACTGTTTTTTCTGCCGGTGGTGTTTCCCCTGGCCCTGGTGTCGGTTGTGTGGATCCTGATCTATGCACCAGGACCCGATGGGATGTTGAACAGTTTTTTACACCTGTTCACACTCGGCCATTGGCAGGCACGGGATTTTCTGCATGATCCATGGCTGGCACTACCGGCGATTATGCTCACCTCGATCTGGCAGGGTACCGGATTTCAGATGGTAATTTTACTTGCCGGCTTGCAAAGTATCCCGGAAGAACTCTACGAAGCCGCCCGCCTTGATGGGGCCGGACGATGGCAACGTTTCTGGCATGTCACTTTGCCGCAACTGCGCAACACCTTGGTCTTTGTAATGCTGGTGACCACTATCCTGGCATTCCGGTTGTTTGAACAGGTTCAGATCATGACTCGAGGTGGCCCAAATCATGCAACTACCACGGTAATGTATGAAGCAGTGCAGGCCGCCTTTTCACGCCAACAGGTAGCCAAGGGGGCAGCGATTAGCGTGATTTTTTTCCTGCTGGTATTGCTGATAACGTTTCTACAACGCCATTTTGCCCGGCAGGAACGTCTATGACATTACCCCGACAAATCATTACCGGTTTCAGTTATCTCACTTTGCTGATATTGGCATTGTTGTTTATCGCTCCCATCGTGTTGATGCTGATCGGCAGTCTTAAACCTGAAGCGCGGGTACTGGTAGAGACAGGTAGTCTCAACGCATTCATCCCTGCCGATGTGGACCTGCGCAATTACCGCGATGTATTTGCGCGGGTTGAATTTGGCCGCTATCTGTTTAATTCGGTGTTAATTACCGGAATGGTGGTAATTGGTGGGTTGGTCGTCAACAGCCTGGCCGGCTATGCCTTTGCCAGGCTCGCATGGCGTGGACGCCGGATATTGTTCGCACTGGTGCTGGCGATCTTGATCCTGCCACTGGAGGCGATCGCTGTCCCTTTGTTTTATCAGGTCACACTGTTTGGCTGGCGAGATACTTATCTCGTACAGATATTGCCGTTCATCGCCAACGCATTTTCAATTTATTTGTTCTATACATTTTTCCTGGGGTTACCAAAAGAGTTGGAGGAGGCCGCACGATTGGATGGTGCAGGCGTATTTCGTACTTTTATGTTTGTTATTGTACCTAACAGCAGGCCCGTATTTGCGACAGTGGCCATTCTAAGCTTTCTAATCCAATGGGGGGTATTCATCTGGCCGTTGATGGTGACTAGCAGCGAGGCAGTACGACCCTTACCTCTTGCCATTGCAACATTTTACACGCTACCACCGCTGCAGTGGGGCGACATCTTTGCCTTCGGTGTAATGATGGTACTGCCCATTCTGTTGGTGTTTCTATTCTTCCAGCGCTGGTTCGTACGCGGGGTAGTGTCGACAGGTATCAAAGGGTAGGGGCGCTTCCGGGAGAAAAGGATAAATTTATCATTAACTATGAGATATAAATTGGTGTCTTCAATCCTGTAGATTCTAAACCTTAATTCAAAAAATCATATGAGATGACCATGACAAGCGTTACCTACAGGAATGTTTCAAAGCAGTTCAGTGACGGAACCATGGCTCTTAAAGAATTTGATCTGCATGTTGAGGATGGCGAGCTGGTAGTACTGGTAGGGCCGTCGGGCTGTGGCAAATCGACTGCATTGCGCTTGCTTGCCGGGCTGGAAACGGTTACGAATGGTGAAATTTTAATCGATGATAATGTGGTAAATGCAATAGCACCACAACAACGAAATGTTGCCATGGTTTTTCAAAATTATGCACTCTATCCGCATATGAATGTAAGGCGTAACCTTGCTTTCCCGCTGCGAATGATGAAACTGTCTACTGATGAGATTGCCAGGCGGACAGAGTGGGCTGCCGAACTGCTACAGTTGAATGACTTGCTGGATCGTATGCCGAAACAACTCTCAGGCGGACAACGTCAGCGCGTGGCAATGGGGCGCGCTATTGTGCGTAATCCGCAAGTATTTTTAATGGATGAGCCATTATCCAACCTGGATGCCAAATTACGGATACAGATCCGCACCGAGATCGCTGCCTTACAAAAGCGTCTGAAGGTAACCACCCTCTATGTGACACACGATCAGGTAGAAGCCATGACCCTTGGTGACAAAGTTGCCGTGATGCATGCTGGCCAACTGCAACAGGTCGCCAGGCCACGAATCGTGTATGAACAGCCGGCCAATATCTTTGTTGCACAGTTTATCGGTAGTCCAGGCATGAATATCTTTTCCAGCCGGCTGCTACAGTCAGATTCAGACCTGGTGTATGAATTTGCCGGTAAACAATTCACTGTTTCTGAAGATGGGCGGGTTAGCCATGCGACATTATCTGCCTACGTGGATCAACCCATGTTTATCGGTATGCGTCCAGAGGCAATCGAACTTGCCGGTAATCATGACGTGCAGGTGAGTTTCATCATCACTGCAGTGGAAGTACTGGGACATGAACGTTTATATTATCTCGAGCATGTTCAAAACAATGGAGAAAATACAAGCGTCCGATTGCAACATGATCCCGGCCTTACTGTCGGTGATAGCATGCCACTTCGTATCCGGGAGCGCGAGCTTTATTTTTTTGATTCAAAGGGTAAGAAAATCTCCTGAAGATAAACTAAATCCGCGTAACATAAAGTTAATTGATGGCTGTAAATAATAAGAAGTTTACACCTGCGCAACCAGTTTCAGCCTGATCAAGATTGAATTTTTCCGTTAGGATCAGGCGTCCTGCCTCAATCCAATTCTGTCACGATGCCAAATTGACGTATGTATCCTGTTCGCCACCAAGGCTAGCTATTGCGCGTCTGGCTGCAGGACATGCTGCGCCGTGATCCTCTGCTTGAAGGAGATAGCAGTATTGTTATGGCATTGTTCCTGTCTGGGTTGTCTGGATACGCAGACCTTTGGGTAACAAACCGCGTTCCACGAGCTCAAAAATACCCTGCACCAGCAAGGCCAGTACTGCGGCAGGAATCGCACCCTGCAGGATCAAACCCATATCATCGAGTCGTATGCCGGTAAGAATGGGTTGACCGTAACCGCCTGCACCAATGAGGGCACTCAGTGTTGCTGTGCCGACATTGATGACCGCTGAGGTCTTGATGCCGGCGAGAATAGCACGCGTCGCCAGAGGAAGTTCGACGATTCGTAATCTTGCCTGTGGTGGTAATCCCAGCGCCTGCGCTGATTCCATGATTGCCGGTGGGATATCCTTCAGTCCGGCATAGGTGTTACGGATGATCGGTAGCAGGCTATATAGAAACAAGGCGACAACTGCCGGTGGCCCACCGATACCCAACAAGGGGATCATAAACACGAATAAAGCTAACGAGGGAATGGTTTGGATAATGCCGGCTACACCGAGCACGATTTGACCAAGACGGGCATTGCGAGCAGCGACGATACCTAATGGAATGGCGATGACGATAGCCGCTGTGAGTGATATGCCAACCAGTATCAGATGCTCAATCGTATGTTGCCAGAAGCGTTGCCAGAAGCTTTTAACCTGAAAAGTGACGTCCAAATCAAGCGTCTGATCAAGAAAGGTAGCAGCAACCACAGATTCACGCTGATCAAAAAGTTTGACCTGGGCATTCATCCTGCTCATCGCCGCGGCATCAATGCGGCCGGCGAGACGCTTGAACAGAGCAACAATTTCGGGGGCCTGCTGTTCAAGTTCGGCGCGATACAGGATGACAGCATCATACACCGGAAAATAATTCAGATCGTCTTTGAGTGCGATGAGGCCATAATAATCAATTTCCGCATCCGTCGCATACAGATCGGTAATCTGCAAAGAACCCGCATCGATACCACGATAGGCCAGATCATGATCCAGGCCACGGACATTTTTCTGGGGTAGCTGATATCGCTGCTGCAGTCCTGGCCAACCATCAGCGCGATCCATAAACTCATTACCAAAACCGAATACCAGCTCGGGATGGTCTTTGAGGTCGGAGATGGTGCGAATTTCAAGTTCTTGAGCCAGGGATTTTTTTATCCCGATGGCGTAGGTATTGTTGAACCCAAGTGGCGGCGTCATCCGTAGCCCACGCACTGCCAGTGCCCGTTGGAGTTGAGCCTCGGTTTTCAGGTTTTCCTTCGTCA
Source organism: Thiohalomonadales bacterium (assembly GCA_040235565.1). Lineage (GTDB taxonomy): Bacteria > Pseudomonadota > Gammaproteobacteria > UBA6429 > Thiohalophilaceae > JAHEIJ01. The sequence goes on from JBECLA010000101.1 coordinate 15,979, forward strand.
AAATCTCTTGCAACAAGGTGCCGGTATATTCCGGATAGGCATCGATCTCACCGCTGAGCAGGGCATTCCATAACACGCGCGTTCCACCCAGCTGACGTTGGTGTTCGGCTTCATAGTCCGCAAGTTTGACCAGGTGGCGCAATATCTCGCCCAGAATCACTGATTCGGTAAAACTTTTTGAGCCCACCGTGATTCGTGTCGGTGTCTCGGCACTGGTCAGGCAAGAGCCAATCAGAAAAGTACTTAATCCAAACGCCATTGCTATCAGCCAGCGATGGAATTTCATGTGAGCGCCTCGGTGAGCTTGGCCATTGGGTCGCGTTGAGCGGAGATAAACTGTTCGACAAAGGATTCTGCCGGTGATTGTGCCAGTTCCTTGAAGCTGCCGGTTTGCACGATGACTCCATCCCGCATCAGTACCAGTGTTTCGCCAAAGAAAGCGGCTTCCGCGATATCATGCGTGACCATGACCACTGTTTTGCCAAGGCGGGCGAAGATTGTCTTGAGTTCCTGTTGCAATTGATAACGGATCATGGGGTCCAGCGCACCCAAGGGCTCATCCAGCAACAATAATTCCGGATCCAGCATCAGCGCCCGCATGAGACTGACACGTTGCCGTTGACCGCCAGAGAGTTCCGCCGGATAACGCCGCATTAATTCAGGGGATAATTGCATCATCTGCGATAACTCGATCACGCGAGCATCGATCCATTCTGGGTCACGCCGCAGATACCGCGCCATTACCGTCACATTATCGCGAACGGTGAGATGAGGAAACAGGCCGCCTTCCTGGATTACGTATCCCATACGCTGACGTGTCTGGAGTATATTGTCCGACGTCAGGAGTGTTCCTTCGAGGGTAATTGTGCCGGAATCCGGCTGAATCAGGCCGGTAATCAAGCGTAGCAGGGTTGACTTGCCACAGCCGCTCGGCCCGATGAGGACCAGGGTTTCACCCGTCGATACCTGTAGATCCGTCATCGCTAACGCCTGGGTGTCACCATAGCGTTTGGAAACCTGTGAAAGCAGTAACATACCGATAGTGTGTTGAATTTATTGCAATAATACAAGTGAGGTTGCCCGGGGTTGCTTGAAAAATAGCAATTTATCCACATATCTACAGAATATTGGCAGTTATTGATGCCGAAAGAATACGAATTGGTTTAAAGTATTATTATGTGTGGAATTGCAGGTATCTGGGGTGACGTCGACGAAACGGTACTAAAAAAGATGATCGCGGCCCAACGGCATCGCGGACCAGATGGTCACGGCATACATACTCAACTTAACTATGGAGTAGTGGGCCATACCCGACTGGCTATCATGGATCCAGCCCATGGCCAGCAACCCATTTATAACGAAGATCACAGTGCCACGTTGGTGGCAAACGGCATGGTTTACAACCATCCACAGTTGCGCCAGCGGTTCGGGGCAAAGCATGAATATAAGTCCCACAGTGATAGCGAAACCATTCTACATGTGTTTGAAGATCATGGATTGTCGACCCCGCGACTCCTGGATGGGATGTATGCCTTTGCGATCACAGAAGGAGATCGCCTGATACTGGCGCGGGATCGCATCGGTATCAAGCCTTTGTATTATGCGAGACAACAACAAAATGGCGGTAGCGAAACTCTGTATTTCGCATCGGAGATAAAAGCGCTAGCACCACTGGCGGCGCAGGTAGAGGAATTTCCTCCTGGTACGCTCTATGACTCTCACAGTGGGTTTTACACATATTATCAGGTCCCCGACCAGATTCCCCTGACGCTGGATTTGAAACTCCATATTCGTCGAGTTCGCGAGACCGTTGAGGCAGCTGTCAAAAAACGGCTGCTAACGGATGTACCTCTCGGGGCATTTCTTTCCGGCGGTCTGGACAGCAGTATCATTGCCGCCGTAGCAAAACAATATATGCCCGAGTTACATACCTTTTCAGTGGGCATTGAAGGCTCGCGAGATTTGCAAGCTGCCCGGCAGGTGGCCCGACATATCGGCTCCGTTCATCATGAATATATCTATAGTGCCGATGAAGTGATCGAGAATTTGCCCGAAATTATCTATCACCTGGAATCGTTTGATCAGGACCTGGTACGCAGCGCTATTCCTACCTGGTTCTGTGCACGGATGGCAGCAGACAAGGTGAAAGTGATACTCACCGGTGAAGGTGCTGACGAACTCTTTGCCGGTTACAGCTATCACAAGGACATTGCCGATTATGAAATGCTACACAACGAACTACGGCGTTCTGTCACACGACTTCACAATATCAATCTGCAGCGAGTAGACCGCATGACTATGCGTCACGCTATTGAAGCGAGAGTACCTTTTCTCGATACTGATGTGATTGCCATGGCACAAACGGTACCGCCGGAATTCAAGCTCAAGACCAGCTATAATGGCCAGCGAATTGAAAAATGGATATTACGTCAAGCTTTTGAGGATTTGCTACCAACCGAAATTGTCTGGCGCAACAAGGAACAGTTTGATGAAGGTAGCGGCATGATTGACTTGCTACCACAGGTGGTGGAACAGGCCTCGGCCGGTATTGATTGCGAAGCTTATCGGACACTATTCAATCATGATCGCTTGCGTTCTCGCGAAGAATGTTTGTATCACAGCACGCTGATGGAACAATTCGAGCATCCCCAGGCTGTATTGGACAATGTGGGTCGCTGGCAACTCGACTAGTGCACGTTCTTACGAATACTCATTAAATAGCTTGGACGTCACCGGTTTGGTTTTTTTAGCGATCATTGCAATATAGTATAGTGGTTCACCAGCCATCGATAATCGATGGCGATAACGCCGGTAACACAGTGGCTGGACGTAGTCCTGCTGGATCAACTGGCGTATTAGTTTACTGAATCCGCTATGATCTCGATCATGCAGAAAGTCTTCTTTGATGTTGAATGCCAGCCAACCAGGTGTACTAATCAAGTCCATCGCCTGTAAAAAGGCGAGTGGCGGAATATCTCCAAAACCAAGAGCCGCAACGGTTGTCAAACAATTAAATTCATGTTCACGTAATTTGGTTTCATCTGTCTTTGAAAGACTAGTAAGATCGGATATGCAATAGTCAGCATAAACACCGGGACGATCACGTAACGTCGCTTGTTTCGCTTCCTTGATAATATCTACTCCAACTACTTTACGTATGCCATGATGGTGGAGTTCATCACCTACCATGCCATTGCCGGCACCGACATCCAGCACCTTGAGACTACGCATATCGGTGCCCCATTCCTCGGCAACATTTTCCAATAAATTCGCTACATAGCTCGGCGAGCAACACTCAAGGGTATCGTAAAACAGCTTTTCGTAAAGGCCGGGTATCTGAAACACCTGATCATAATCATGAAATCGTATCCGCTGCGTTCTATTCCTGGTTACAACTTCACACCATTCCTGGTCCTGCTCGGTGTCTGTATCGATATCTTCTGGAAGATTAATTTCTTCTACTCGATCGTCTATATCTTTCAGACGTTTATGCCATATATCATGGCTCGCCAGATTACTCATAATGACTACCTTAATATTGTTTTATCTTGTGTATTTACTGCGACAGGCGCCAGTGCATGGCCTGTGAGAACTTATCGTAAGTCTAGAAACCTGAGATACCGACACGCCATTGGCATCAGGCGAAGACAGGAATAACAATTATTCCTGAATCTGATAATTATTTAATAATAACATGCACTGTAGAAAATATCTAATCGTATGGCATAAATGAATTGTCTAAACATCGCGCGAAACAAATATTTATAAACAACCCGATAATCTTTAATATCTGAGCAGAAGAGGCATATCAAGCATAACACACTGATTTATTGGCATAAACAGTATAAGTAATCGCTGATATTTGACAAACTCATATTGCCCATATTTCACAGTAAAAGAATAAGAAAAAATTTAAACACAAGCTCGTCTCTAAACTCCGCAAGGAGACCTGTATAGTTCCGGGAATTTTCTTCAATTGAGGCTATCAAATTTTACAAATGCATCTAAACATACTGAACAGGAGATCTTATTCATGCTCTTCAGACAACTGTTTGAACCGGATTCATCAACGTATAGTTATCTTGTTGCCTGTCCTGACACCGGTCAGTGTGCCATTATTGATCCTGTACTTGATACCGCAGAGCGAGACCTGAGTGTCCTGCAATCGCTCCATCTCAAGCTAACTTATACCATTGACACACATATTCATGCGGACCATTTAAGCGGTGCACGTCGTCTCAAAGGCTTGACGGGCAGCAAAATCGCCTATCCGGCTATTGACGAATTGGCCTGTGCCGACCTGGGATTGCAGGAAGGAAAGCCATTTCAGATTGGCAATATCGAAATGCATCCTCTGTTTACGCCGGGTCATACCGATCATCATCATGCCTATTTAATTCATACACCGGTGCACAGCATTTTGTTTTCCGGTGATGCCTTAATGATTGATGGTGTTGGACGAACTGATTTTCAGTCTGGTGATACCACGACTCTTTATAATAGTATTCAACAAAAGTTTTTCAGTTTACCCGATGAAACCCTGGTATATCCATGCCATGATTATAATCAGCGACGTATCAGTACTATCGGCCAGGAAAAGACTCGCAATAAGCATATCGGCGGCAAGTCATTGAGAGAATTTATTGAAACCATGGACAATCTCGAACTACCGTTTCCTCGCAAGATCGAATTTGCTGTAGCAGGGAATCAACAATGTGGTCAGTGTCCTGAGGATATTCCAGAAAAATATCAGGGGCCGTGTGCTAAATACGACCAGGGCGAATGAATGACATCACGCACTCCGTTCGAGCAAGGTTTAGGCTGGCTATATGACCAGGTGACCGGCGATGAAGATGCGCGGGTATGTAAAGAAATTCCTGATGAGGCCTGCGCAGAACAACCTCGTAATTTTTTTGCGTATCTGTTTGCGAATTTACTCAATAAAATTTCGGATGAACTCGTCAGTGCCCGTTTAACTTTGCCCTGGCTCTTCAGTGTCCTCGGCGTACCAGCTACTTTTGTTGGATTTCTGGTACCCATCCGGGAAGCAGGAGTATTATTACCGCAATTAATCGTGGCCGCTTATGTGCGAGCGCTGAGCAAACGGAAAATCGTCTGGTTGCTCGGTGCATTTCTGTCGGCAGTGATGTTATTCCTCATGGGCCTCGCAGCGTGGCAGACTGATGGTGTTATTGCCGGCTGGTTAATATTAGCCTGTCTGGTGTTTTACAGCCTGGCACGCGGCCTGTGTTCTGTTTCGGCCAAGGATGTACTTGGCAAGACCATATCCAAGACGCGTCGTGGCCGTTTAATGGGCTATAGTGCGTCAATTGCCGGTCTGGCAACACTGGGAATTGGACTACTGTTACAAAGTGATATTGTTGGACAGGACAACAAACCGGTTTTACTTGCGTTTATTGTTATTGCCGCGCTGCTTTGGTTATTGGCATTCCTGAGTTTTGCCGCCATTGTTGAACCCGATGGTTCGACCGAAGGAGGTGGCAACGCCTTGCAGGTCGCATTCAATAGCCTCCGGTTGCTGTTTGACGATAAACCTTTCCAACAATATGTGATCAGCCGCATTCTCTTATTGAGCGTAGCGCTGGTTATCCCGTTTTACGTCATACTTATGCAACAAAGATTGGAAAATGATCTTGCTCTTCTCGGCTGGTTAATTATTGCAAATGGCCTGGCCAGCAGCCTGAGTGCACCATTAATCGGGAAACTGGCCGATTATAGCAGTCGCAATGTGATGGCCGGAGCTGCCTTGCTGGCTGCCGTGGTGGGAGGAGTCACCTGGTATGCCAGCGATTATCATCCCGATTGGCAACTGGGATTAATCAGCGTTATTTCTGTGTTTTTTCTTATAAATCTTGCCCATGGTGCTGTCAGACTGGGACGCAAGGTCTATCTGGTCGATATGGCCAATAGCGATAATCGTGCACAATATGTGGCCGTAAGTAATACCGTGATTGGGGTAGCCATGCTGATTGGTGGTCTGATCGGTGTCATCGCCGAAATGTTAAATGTGCAGACAGTGATATTAATTCTGGCGATAATTTCCCTGTTCAGCAGTATCTATATCAAACGACTTCCCGAGGTCAGCGGGTAGACTGAGGAACTGTTCTCGCCATATATTATCTGCAATGGACTATTTGCGCGCTATACAGCTCATTTTGCAGATCGTAAAATCATTACCGTCCGTGCCAATTATTGAACAACAGGTGACGAGTCATGCTTGATGTAAATCCGGATACGGTTTGTTTTCTGATCAGTAAAGCTCGGGAATTTCATGCTCAGGAAGAAGTGGTCATCCCTGATGTGCCCGATAGTCCCTCTGATGATTGGGGCCTGCAAGCACTGGCCGCTCATGGCAATGATCCCACCTTTCAGGAATTCAGATCCACTTTCAATGATCTCGAACCCGATCAACAACATAATGTGGTGGCATTATTCTGGCTTGGCCGTGGTGATTTTGACGTTGGTGAATGGCAGGCGGCACTGGATGAAGCACAGGAGTACTGGACACCGGAAACCGCGGAATATCTGCTTGCCCATCCGATGCTATCAGACTACCTGTTAGAAGGATTATCGATGCTGGATTACACCTGTGAATAACTTTTTATCCTGAAACAGGAGCACTGATCTTTAGCTGTTTAATTTTATGTTAAGTACCGTCCTGTCCGTTTACTCGTTATTGCTTGCCATCGGGATCTTGTTGCTCGGATCCGGCTTACTAGGGACGCTGGTGGGCCTGCGTGCCAGTCTGGAAGGATTCTCAAACAGCGTTATCGGTATCGTGATGTCGGCATTTTTTGTCGGCTATATCGTTGGTGCCTACCTGTGTCCACGCCTGGTGCAGAATGTGGGTTATATTCGCGCGTTTTCGGTGCTGGCCGCGGTGGCGGCGGTTGCGATGATCCTTCACGGTCTGGTGATCGAGCCGTTTGTCTGGTGGGGACTACGGGTTATCAGCGGTATTTGTGTGGTGGGGCTGTATATGATTATCGAGAGTTGGCTGCAAAGTCTGATAAAGAGCCATCCCAAACGCGGTCGTATTTTTTCGGTCTACATGATGACAACCCTGGTCGCGCTAGGCGCGGGTCAATATTTGTTGCTGATCTACGGTGCGGCCCAGCTTGCCAGTTTTGCTCTGGGAGCAATATTTTTTATTTTGTCACTGATACCGATTGCGGTCACCCGTCTGTCTCAACCTGTTCAAGTTACGATACCGACAATGATGCTGCGAAAACTGCTCAAACAGTCTCCGTTGGGTACAATCGGCGCATTTTGTTCCGGTCTGGTCAGTGGCGCTTTCTGGGGTATGGGTGCCTTGTACGCGAAAGGACTGGGTTTTGACAATACCGGTATTGCCATCTTTTTGAGCAGTGTCATTATCGGAGGTGTTTTGCTCCAGTATCCGATTGGCCATCGCTCTGATCTGCACGACCGCCGATTGGTATTGACGATTGTCTCACTCATCGCTGCTATTGTTGCGTGTCTGACGTTTTTTATCCCGCCTGATAACAAACCGGTTTTTTTCTCGCTGATCGTGCTTTATGGTGGTTTCTCATTTTCAATATACTCGCTCAGTGTCGCGCATACCCAGGATCAGATTGAAATGGATATGGTAATGGATGCGACGCGAACCTTATTGCTATTTAATGGTGTGGGGGCGGCTATTGGTCCCATCATAGCCGGTATCGTAATGCAACTTGGTGGTAGCGGTGCCCTGATGCTGTTTTTCGGTTTCATTCTGGGATTACTGGCGCTGTTTGCTATTTACCGTCTAACGGTGGCGACACCCATCCCACTGGAAGCACAGGAGGCATTTGTGCCTATGGCACGTACCAGCCCGGAAGTGGTGGAGCTTGATCCGCGTCTCGAATCAGAATAGACAATTCTGTCTCCATGCGACTAAAACCATCATCTCGACGAACACAGACAACTGTTTCATCCCCGGCATGACATTTACAATTCAACTGGCAGAAGGGTGCAATAATCCACAACAGAACTATTATTTTCAGTAGCGTGTGATATTTTCAGTATCATTGCAGCCAGATTCATATTATTCATTAATTACGTAATACAGGATGACAGACATGAAGCTCTATCTGGTACAACATGGTGAGGCTTGCGCTAAAGAAGTTGATCCTGAGCGCCCCTTGAATGCGCAAGGTATGGCCGATGTAGAGCGACTTGCCGCATTCCTCAAACAGGCTGGTGTCCAGGTAGAAAGGGTAATTCACAGCGGCAAGCTCCGCGCGCAGCAGACGGCGGAACGACTGGCACAGTCAATCGCTGCAGATACAGAACCGGAGACCAGCGGTCTTATCAACCCCAACGACAACCCGAAAGCCTTTGATTGGCAAAGTGAAAGTTGGGACACAAATACGCTCATTGTTGGCCATTTACCATTTATGGCCAAACTGGTATCACATTTACTAATCGAAGATGACACCAGACTCATCACTGCCTACCATCCTGGCAGTATCGTTTGTCTGGAACATACTGAAGAGGGAGGCTGGCAAATCAACTGGATGCTGCGACCTGAATTGCTCCGCTCCTGAAGACACAAAATAATATACCGGGATACAAGATGCCAAGTATTCTGATTACAGGCAGCAATCGTGGCCTCGGCCTTGAATGGGTTCGCCAATATCTTGAGATTGGCTGGCGTGTGTATGCAACTTGCCGTTCTCCTGAAAGGGCTGCCGACCTGCAACAACTTCAGCAACAATACGATACGCTCTCTATTCACCAACTGGATATCACCCGGCCTCAACATATAATGCAGATAAGCCGGGAATTAACTGCCACCAAACTGGATATTCTTGTTAACAATGCCGGTATGTACTATGAACGGTGGGGAAGGGACAGGCTGGGGAAAATTGACTATGATGCCTGGCAGGAAACTTTCCAGGTCAATACGCTTGGCGCAGTTCGTGTGACGGAAGCATTACGGGCGAACTTGTCACAAAGCAAAAAACGGTTAGTAATAAATATAACCAGTCATATGGGCAGTATCGAGGAAATTTCCTCGGCCAATGATTATGCCTATCGTTCCAGTAAAGCGGCACTCAATGCAGTTATGAAAGGGCTGGCATATGAACTGGCGGAATATGACATTGGCGTTCTGCTTTTACATCCTGGCTGGGTCAGGACCCGGATGGGCGGCAGTTCTGCCCCCTTGTCCGCCAGGGATAGCGTCAGCAATATGCGAAACCTGGTAGACCGATTTCAACAGGTGGATAGCGGCAAGTTCTATCGCCATGACGGCTCTGTCATACCGTGGTAATTTCAAATCAACTATCTACAGGCACAGGATGAGGTTTATAGTCCATTATTTTGTTTACATAGTGTGTGCTGTTTGTTTTTCAGACTTTTGCATTTGATGATCGTATTGTCAGGTAAATCCCACCCAGAACTACGCTACTGGCAATTAATAAACGTAAGCTCACGGGTTCTGCCAGCAGGATGACGCCACCGAACGCGGCGATGACTGGAACAGATAATTGTACGGTTGCCGCGCTTGTTGGAGTAAGTTTAGGAAGTACACTGTACCAGATTACATAACCGAGAGCGGATGCGAGGGCACCCGATAAAACAGCAAGTGTAATGCCTTCGGATGTGAGTTCACTATTAAAATAAAAGACCGCACCGGTAAGTAACGCCAAAGGAATAGTTCCGATAAAATTCCAACTCGTGACAGTAAGCGGATTCATCGATCCTCTACCGCGTATGGTATAGATGCCCCAGGCCACGCCAGCGAAGATCATTAATACCGCACTGAGCAATGGTGGTGCACTCACGCTTGGCATTAATAGATAAACCAGACCACTGAATGCTGCGATAATTCCTGTCCATACTAATTTTCCATATCGCTCCCCCTTGAACAATCCAAACAGAATCATCGTTATTTGTACTGTGCCGAACAAAATCAGGGCACCTGTCCCGGCTGATAATTGAATATAGGAAAATGAAAAACAAATTGCATAGATAAAAAGCATCAAAACCGAAATTTGGTTAACTCTTGACCTGGTAAATCCACGGTTCCGAGACAACAGTATCAGTGTCAGCATGGCAGCCCCGCTTAACAGGCGTATGGACGTAAAACTGGCTGCGTCAATCGTATTATCACCCAATGCCATACGGCACAGAATTGAATTGGTGGCAAAGGCCAATATGGCCAGGCAGGTTAAAAAATAGTGCATTTTCACAATATCTCATTGACTTCCGGATTATAATGACCAAAGGAAATTCAGAACCTAGAAATTTTCTTCTTCCACCTGTAGATAAGTCCGACTGATATTTCCTCCCATAAGTTGATCAAAATACTTCCGTTTTCTCCATTCGCTTAAATCCATGATGTTGCGTATTTCACTGTCCATAAGATTATTCTTGTATCCCGATTCAATATCCGCATAGAGTTGCTTCATCATCTGATGCATTTTGACGACGTCTTTTGTTGTCATTAATTCTCCATGACCAGGCACGATAACAGTCAATGGTATCTTGCTAATCTGTTCAAGAGTCTCAATCCAGGTCTTGACATGGCCATCCCGGAAATTGGGCATAATTGTATTGACGAGGATGTCTCCGGCGATCAGGATCTGATCTTTCGGCAAATGCACCATCAAATCATTTGATGTATGAGAACCCGGCGGTACCCATATCACCAGATCGATCCCCTGTAACGTAATCGTAGTGCGCGTGTCTTCAGGATAAGTGATCGTTGAAGATATGGGTTTGGTATTTGGAAAATGCAAACCGGTCATACTTTCCACCAGGCCAAGCCACTCATAACCGGTTTCTTCAATAGCCACCTTACACTTTTTCGAACTGATTATCCTGGCGTCCGGGAATTCACTGTTACCAAGAGTATGATCACCATGATGATGAGTGTTAATCACATGCGTGATGGGCATGGTTGTGATGCGCCGGATATGACCCTTGATGTGGCGCCCGATCTCATCAGTAAATCCGGTATCAACCAGGATTACTCCCTCGTCGCCAAGAATAACCGCGCTGTTGACCATGTATCCGCGATTGTTCCTGTCCGGCAATTCGGCGGGGCCCAAAAAGGCATAAACCCGTTCACTCAGTTTTATCACCTTTGGTTCCGGCAATATGCCATTTACATTGGCTGCAGTAACCAGTGTGGTAATTGACATGAAAACCAATACAAAAAGTAACCGCATTGTTCGAGCCTCGCTGCGCCAGGTGTCCAAATGAGTCAATCAGCAGAAAACGGGGAGGGTGATTCTCCGCTTTCAACCGGGTCATGCCGCCAGAGAGGGCTCCCTCGGGCCATCTCGTATTACTACAGTCAGCAACGCCGGTGATTTCGTCGGCTGAAACCAATCCTTTGAACATGCTGCTAAGAGAAGTCTGGCAGAGTCTGACCTTGATTCCAGATGGCGTATATGCCATTGTTAGATGGTATATTGGCCATTTATCCAGTGAGGTCCGGAAATGCATATCACCATTTTGGTTCCCGGTTATGGTCTGTCATCCGCGGTTATTGGCCCGTACGAGGTATTCAGCAATAGCGGTGTCATCTGGAATGCCTTGTTCGCTGACGAAATTCGGGCTTCTTTCGAGGTCATAACCGCCTCTGTGGACGGCAATCCGGTAGATTATGAAGGTGGTATTACAATCAAACCGGATAAATCCATATCACAGATCAGAAAAACCGATTTGATTTTTATCCCCACCATTGGACTGGATATCGATAACGCGTTAGACCGCAATAGCCGAATGATAACTTTTCTGCGTCGCCAGGCAGAAAAGGGGACAGCACTTGCCGCTGTATGTAGTGGGGTCGCACTGCTGGCAGAAACCGGACTGTTGAACGGTAAGCAGGCGACAACGCACTGGGCGCTGGCTGATCGATATCGCAAACGTTATCCGAATATTGACTGGAAGCCGGAATTATTCATCACAGAATCGGGTAATATTTATTGTGGTGGGGGTGTGTATGCCGCCCTGGACCTGTGTTTGCATCTGGTGGAACGCTACGCCGGATACGAAATCGCCAAACAATGCAGTCGGGCCCTGTTAATCGACCCGCCCCGTACCTGGCAGGCCAGTTTCAGTGCGCCCCTGCCTAATCAGCAACATCAGGACAAAAAAATTCAAAAGGCGGAGGAATATTTGCATGAAAATTTCCACGCCAATTTTGGGGTAGATGAACTGGCCAAAAATGTGGGCATGAGTACGCGTAATTTTACACGCCGGTTCAGGCAGGCAACGGGTGAAGCGCCTTTGACGTACTTGCATAAACTACGTATAAATTATGCAAAACAATTACTGGAAACTGACTACAAATCAGTTCAGGCAATCTGCTACGAAGTGGGGTATACGGATATCCCGTTTTTCCGGAATGTGTTTAAGCGTTACACCGGAATGACACCCAAAGAATATAAACAAAGATTTTCAGGACCCCGGCTAAAGGATCAAATGGCAGCCACGGTTTACAGGTAAGCAGCGAAATATAAGATGCCACCATTACCCATAGCTATTATTTGTCATGCCAGTTGCGAACCACCTGGCTATCTCTGTAGTTATTTTGACAGCAGAGCAATCCCTTATATAAAAATCAATATCCTTGAAAATATGTTGTCAGAACATGATCTCGATACATTATCCGGGATGATTGTGATGGGTGGTCCCTACAGTGTTTATGATAACCATGCATGGATAGAGGATGAAACAAGACTCATTCGCAGTGCAATTGCAAAGAAACTGCCGATGATGGGTGTTTGCTTCGGTGCACAATTGATAAGTAAGGTACTTGGAGCAGAAGTCAAACCAGCGGTAAAAATGGAGGCAGGGTGGCATTCTATTTATACAGACACTTCTTTACTTGAGCATACCCATCCCTTGCGACTGCATCACAGCTTTGAAGTATTTGAGTGGCATGAAGATACTTTTAGTATTCCGAATGGTGCAATTCCTGTTTTCAAGGGAAGCGGTATAAAAAATCAGGGATATGTTTTTGATAATGTTCTGGCAATGCAGTTTCACCTGGAAATGACTGAGCATATGGTTTCGGAATGGATAGAACGTTACAAGGAATGCCTGCCAAAACGCCTGGGTTCCTTTCAGGGTTATAAGGAAATTACCATGCAATTAGATGAGAGAATTGACAAACTACATGCTGTTGCAGACAAAATTTACGACTGGTGGCTTGAATTCATTCTACAAGATCCCGCCAAAATAATAAGTAACTGATGAGCGCATTCAATTTTAAAATAATTGATAAGGTAAATATGCCGCATGTATTGGCATTTATTTGCAATAAACTTACTGATTATGACACAAGCAGGATTGAGTGGATAAAGTTGTTGCCTCTATATAAAAAGGAAATCCTGCACGGTTGTTGCACATATCCGGTAATTGATGAGTCTTCTCCCCAATCCTTCAGCCCCGGCTATCGGCTTCGAGCCAGTGTCAATGTAGAAGTTCCGCCTCCATATGAATATGAGCACTGGGCCCGAATCCCATCAGACAGACATAGACAAGGCTGGTATTCCGGTGCACAGGTTTTTCGATTTAACGACCTGGAAGAATGTGCTGTTCATACTCTGGCACATGAATGTTTTCACTTTCTTAGCCATTCAAAACAGGTGAGTTATAAGAACACCGAGGCCAATGCTAACTGGTGGGCAGACCACTGGCTGGCTGATTTTACGTCGGTTAATATCGCAACATAGAAACCGGTTTCAGAATAAGGACTGACGTTTTAATTAATTTGTGCTGCGTCGCGTGCGGTACATCCCGTTATGAAACTCATTGAAAAATGCGTCGATGGCGGGGTGGTTTACCGGTGCTATATCAGATGTTGTTTCCAGGTGGCGCTCCGCGACATATGTCATATTGTCAGCATTATCGACCAGTACGTGATACCAGGGTTTATCTTTCGGTGGCCTGCTGCGGGCAACAAGCTCATACCATTCCTCGCTGCCCTGAAATGTTGCATCGACGTCAACGATCACACCCCTGTAGTCAAACTTCTTGTGATGTATTATTTGACCAACAAAAAATTGTGCTTCTACCGCCATAACATCCCGCCAGTATAGAGTGTTGCACTGTTAACAGAAGTAGTGGAGGAAAAACAGATGAGTTCCTCCACTGACTTCACATGGCATTGATAGCAGAATCACATATCGCTCATGTATGATTTTGCTTCTTCCCCTGGATCCGGCAGCCCGGCAATCCTCCAGGCATTTAAACAACTATGAAAGAGATCATGAGCCCAGGTTGCCTTATGACCGTATTCTCGACAAATATTATGCATCGCTGGTGCAACACCAAATCTGGCATAATGTTCCCGTAATGCATGGATGATTTTCCAGTGATCATTGGTCAGGTCGTCAATCCCGTTGTGTCTGGCAAGAGTAATTGCGACACTCTCATTCCAGTCGTCTGGATCGACCAGTAAACCGTACTCATCCAGATTTATTTCCTTTTGCAAATTTATTGCTGTACTCATAACATTCTCCTTCAAAATGGTATTGGAAAATGCAATTTCAGTTATTCATTAGTATAGATCTCGGAATATAAAGTTCACTCAATATCCTTACTGTTTGATTTCAAATATAAAACCCCACAGAACCTTTCTAATCCATATTTACCTGTTGCAAATTAATTGTTTAAATATAATTCCATGCAAAGTATGAGGGAATAATCACCGACATGACTGAGGGAAACATCTAATCGCAGAAACGTATCAAATGGAAACCGTGACTTATATCGGTAAAATTCAAGCCCATGCCAGGGAGGGCGACTATCATGCGGCGCTCAATCGGGCGCATTTCGGATTAAACCCGGATCGTAATAGCGATAGTCAGAACTATGTGAACACGCTCCCTGGGGTTATTGAAGGACTGACACAAAAATTAATTACCGAATTCAGGGAAAAGAAAAACTGACCCTGTGACAGGTAATTGTGAGCAAGACTTGTCTTGAGAGCCGAGCTCTTGGTTGTTGGCAAAAAAAGTTATTCCATGACATTATCACAGCCCGATAACTTTTGTGCCCAAACCAGCGCTGCGCGGACGCGTTGATTAAGCAATGAATACGCTTCAGCATATGAAGCCCAGCGATGCTCATGATGTTCCGGATAGCCAAGCTCCGGATTTATACCAAGTATCACTTCCGATTCTTGCGTTACAGCGAGATAATAGCGTGCAACTTTGCCGCCCCCATAGGGCGGTGTCTCGTAGTAAGCATTCCGCCATCGAAAATCAAGCTGTGTGATGCCTGTTTCTTCCGCTGTTTCCCTCCGGGCGGCATCCAGCGGCAGTTCGCCGGCTTCCACCTCACCTTTTGGGAAATCCCAGTAACTATATGCCCGTAATAACAGATAATAACAATGATCATTGTTGCGACGGATTGTTATAACACCAGCGGAAAGTCGGCCTGTTGCCATGCTACTGCATACTTAATCGGTGGCATATGTCATTGTTGAACCGGTGCGGAGCCCTGCTGTTTCATGGGAATCAGGGGATTACAATTTTTGATACTGACTTTCCCCTGTAGCAAATTACCGCGTGAATATTCATTGAAATAGCAAATATTTTTCTCGGGATCGTAATTTTCAATCCACAAATGATCTTCCTTCCAGGTGGCGCTGATATGATACTGGCCAGGAGGAACGCTTATTGCCATGACCCCGCCATAATGTTTGACAAACACCTGCTCGAAATGGAAGTAGTAGGCTGCCCAACCAACAACCAGAATTACGATTGTGGAAATCATCGCAGCTTTTAATTTTTCCATTTTTGCGCCGACAATTACCAGGGTCGCAATGACAAGCCCGATAACAATAGCCCAGTAAAGATAGGTAATCATGATGATAATCCTTAATATTACTAACCATATTCTAATAAAATAAGTTAAAATTCTGCCACATTATTACGATTTAATCTTTACATGAAAAGTATTAAAGCAATTCTGGCAGGCAGCCTGTTCATTATTGTGGTTGGTCTGCTAATTGAATTGGCCTATGTATTTCTGGCCGTGGGCTATAATGCTATGGCCAAAGATTATCCATTTCTGAATGACATCAATATCTATCTTCGGTATTTGATTGGTATCCCTGTCCTGTTTGTCGTCATGTTTATCGGCGGGGTGATTACCGCGGACCTGGCCAAACAACATGTGTATCTTCATTGCCTGGCGGTGTCGATCATTACCATCAGTGTCATGATGGCCAGTGCCATGGAAAATATGCAAGTAACAACTTCAGGAGTGATAGTTTCGATCCTCGCGCTGGTATCAACGCTGTTGGGAGGATGGTATTGGCATAGCGACACAAACAAGTTAAATGGCTGACAATAAAACTTAATAACAGACATCAAGGTAAATCGATTACATTATTTAATTTTGTCACGAAAGAGAGCGGAAGATATGAAATTACCTTCCGCCCTTTTAAATATTAACAGATGGCCGCGTGCTGCGCGTTTTTCATTAATTTGCGGAATGATGTCCCTTTAAGATGAATCAGATCCTCATGATCGCCTGCTTCGAAGTAGACATCCGGAAAATCGGTCAGGCTTTCATCGACAATGGAATCAATTCCGTATGCCTCTCCAATCGGCGGAATGGCACCGAGATCACAGTCTGAAAACAATTTTTCGAGTTCAGATTCTGTCGCAAGCCCCATATTTCGATCCAGCACATGATTGATCTTACCGATTTTAACGTGTCGGGTTGCCGGGATGACTGCCATTAGATAGCCATCTTCGTCCTCGAGGATAACAGGTTTTGCCAGTTTCTCCGCTGGCACGTGCGCAGTTGAAGCGGTGTTAATGCTGGTTGAGGTATATTTATGATGCAGGGTATCGTAGGCAATGCCTTTTTGCGCCAGATACCTCTGAAGGGTGAGTGCAATAGCCATGACACACCTCCATTGAGTCGAAGACTCAAAACAAATATTGCCGACTCTTCAAGATAGTATAGTTCACTGCTGCCATAAATAGTCTTCCTGATGAGCGGTGTATGTATAACAAAATTTTATCAATGACCAGCTTAGCTGGTCTTCCATTACGAGAAATCCGATACTAATTCAGGATTGGTATTGAAAATCTCGAGAATCGGTTCGTTGAATCGACGCTTTCATAAAAGGAGTGAATGACGATAGCGTGTTTGAATAGCGTATTACTTCCCTATGTGACGATATGAGGCCGGCTGGCTTTATTTATTATATACTTAGGTCTGTTAAAGAGCATACTGGCATGGGTAAATCCGACACCAAGCAAAGCTGCAGAGGGACACCACGTCCCGTCACAAAGCTGCCTGTCAGACAAAAAAGAAAAAGTCTGAGTATGCATGATGGGATTGCTATCTGGTGTGATTGTTGTTCCTGTGAAGCAGAACCCTATTGGGCAGAACTGGCGGACGAGATGGGAATTGATCCTGGAAGTGATTATGAAGAATAGCTCAAGTTGTTGTCCAATATCCGTCGTGAAATCTGATTAGTTACCCAGATGCCGTGTGAGAGGTGAAATCATTACGGGGAGTGAATGTTTCGTAATATTGTTTACCTCGGGAAGTTCAAATACTAATCGGCCATAGCTGCTGTAATGCGGCAGTTTACGTGCCAAGGCGGTAATCACCTTCGGTTGTCCAGCACCAATAAAACCCAGTGGCAACCGGCTGTTATCCGGGTCGAGCAGGACTGATGCATATTCTGCTGCTTTGTACAGTCTGTGTTCGATCATCGCCGCGCTGGGCATCAGTTGCTGGTCTTCGGTATTAAAACGTGATTGATAACTGGCCAAAATCCGGTTTTCCCAGCCCAATATCCAGACTGCGCTATCGGCTGGCAAGTGCGCCAATTCAGTATCATCAATGAGTTCCACATTCTGATAGTGTCTCGCCCAGGCAGTGGCCAGGCTTTGCCAGGCCTGTCGTTGTTGTCGATTCACCGCGGTAGGCAAAACCAATAGCTGTTTTCGTGCGCCAAACAAGCGTCCCAACGAACTTGGGGTTTCCGCCGGATCCAGTAACCGGAAGACGTCGTAGCCTGGATCAAGGGTGAGCAATTGGGGGCGTTCAGTCATTTCCAGACGAATTATCCTGTGTCGACCGGTTACATCCACCCATTGACGAAGCGGTACATGATTTTTTCCAAACTGCACCTCGAGGGGAACCTGCAGCTTATAAGGGGCATCGCTCTGCGTCTGCCTGATTTCCACCTTGAGTTGGAAGCCATTGGCTTTGTTTTTGACCTCGACCTTGCCCAGGGCCAGTTGTGGCGCACCGGGACGATATAACCATTGCTTCATAAATGTCTGGCGATCGGATTTCGCCTCGGCTAACAGCGTCTCGATAAGATCGGCGTAACTGGCGGTTTGAAACTGGTAACGCTGCCAGAATTGCCGGATCCGCTGGTTGAAGACGTTATCACCGAGTTGCCGTCGCAGCATATGAATCAGCATCAGCGATTTACTGTAACCAACGGCCTGGCTGGCGTCATCATGGCGGGAACGAAATTCAGCCAACGGAAAATCACGCCCCCGGGCGGCAAAATTGGCATAGCGTTCCAGTGCCTTGCGACGGTAGGCCCTGTCTTCACCGCGCTGTTCACTATCACGGTGATCCGACATATAGGCGGTGAGGCCTTCACTCCAGTTACCGCTGGACGCATCAATATACACGCCATTCCCCCACCAGTTGTGCAAGATCTCATGGGGCAGGGAGGTATGCAGAATGAAAGGTAGCCGGATCACGCGGGAGCCGAGCAGAGTGAACGAAGGCATCCCGTAACCGGTCTGCCAGTGGTTCTCGACCACGGCAAATTTGCCATAGGGATAGGGGCCTATCTGTTGACTGTAATATTCCACGTACTCGGCGCTGGCCTGAAGATAGCGCTGCGCCAAGCCGGCATCGGCTTCCAGCAGGTATACCTCGAGTTCGGTGTTTTTGTGCCGATTCTGGTAATGGTGGTAACGTCCCCCGAGCAAATATATATCATCCTGGGGATGCGGCATGGTGTAACGAACCCCCCTCACCAGGCGCTCACCTGTGCCTTGACTGATGATTTCCCATTCCGGCAACGTGTCGACCTCAAGGGTAAACGTCAGCCAGGGATAGTCAGGAAAATGGGGACGCCAGTTGCTGGCTGCATCCAGGTAGACGCCTTCCTTAGCCAGGATGGCGGCGGGCATGCCAAAGGGACCCTGGGGTCGTTGTGTGGCGATTTTACCTTCATATCTGAGACGAACCTTGCGATTGCCCGACAGATTGGTCAGCCGGTAACGCAACGACTCGCCTCCGGCCATGGTACCCAATTGCTGCAAGTCTGCTCCCTCGGCAGTAACCTTCAGGCCTTGATTCAGGATAAATTCGATTCCCGGCGATGAGGTCAACGGAAACTGCACATCATCGATCACGCTTAAACTGCCTTGTGTTGGATGCAGTTTGACCTGCAGGTCATGATGGATCAGTGTCGCGTGGGCCGGAATAGAGAGCAGCAGGGTAGACAACAGCCACCCCAGGGTAACACCGACCAGATACCTCATGTTGCAATAACGCCGTGGCGCCAATCGCTTCACCGATTCACTCCTGCTTGTAGGGTTGGGGGCATTTTTAATTACCCCAACAGATATCATGCCCCATGGGTAGAATATGGAACTTTTACTGCCCGGAACCAACTAAACTATAACATTTATCAACCAAGCGTTTTAATCATGTACCGACACCTTCTGACCGTTACCGTGCTGGCATTTTCCATATCCGCAACTGTTATTGCCGAGACAGCAACGAAACCAAAGATCGAAACGGCCATTCTGGCCGGGGGCTGTTTCTGGTGTATTGAGGCGGATTATGAAAAACTTGACGGTGTACTGGATGTGATTTCGGGCTATACCGGCGGACATGTTGAGAATCCGAATTACAAACAGGTTTCGGCTGGACGTACCGGTCATATTGAAGCAGTGAAGATTACCTATGATGCCAATCAAATCAGCTATGCCGCCATTCTGGATTACTTCTGGCATCATATTGATCCGACACGAGATGATGGCCAGTTCTGTGATCGGGGTTCGCAATACCGTCCGGCCATTTTCTATGTCACGGCAAACCAGAAAATTGCGGCGCTAGCTTCCAGGCAGAAGATCGAACAAACCAAACCCTTCAACGAACCGCTAAAAGTGGAATTGATTCAGGCATCGACATTCTATCCGGCAGAGGAGTATCATCAGGATTATTATAAAAAGAACCCATTACGCTATCATTTTTATCGGTATAGTTGTGGTCGAGACGCACGCGTCGAGCAGTTATGGGGTGCACCGACGAAAGAGTGAAGAATAATTACTAAGAGTTGGGTCTTTCTCTGCATTTTGAGGAAAAATCGAGAACCGGGTCACAGAGTGCTTAAAAAAATCATGTTCAATTTTCTGTCACCAGCCACTGCCAGACTAAACTATTGATATCTCATTAGCCTGAGTTTGTATAAAATAACAATTATGAGGCCCGCTGAACGTAATTATCAGTACGAACAACAGTTGAGCAACGCGATCAAGCAGCGTCGACGTGTACGTATTCGCTATAAATACGATATGCATTACCGGGTACTGGAACCTTATATTCTCTATAAGGATGAAGAGAAAAAGATCATTATTGTTGGCATACGTATTAAAGACGAGGGTAAACCCGCCAAAAAGCCAGCCCCCTGTCAATACGAAGTCGGTCTGATTACCGACCTTATTATGCTGAATGATACATTTGAGATCGATCGCCGTTTCAGTTCTTATCGTCCGAAGTATAAAGGACTGGACGTATTCGCCGCGGTTGATCGTTAAAACCGGATGACGCTCCATACTCACCGCGATTTATCGTTATAGCCCGGCCGCATTATCGTGTCCACCCTGCGGGCCCCACTGCGTGCGTTCAAATTAGTTCCAGACAAATTTGTCAAACTCCCTCCCTGCGGTCGGGAGTTCATAATCATTCAGTGCAAACTAAAAACCGGCCACAAGGACCGGTTTTTAATTTGGCGCGCCCGGAGAGATGGTTTCAGGCCTTCCATGGCCTTCACCTTTCAGGCGCGCTATGCGCGACCAAATTTGCTCCCGGCAAATTTGTCAAACTCCCCGACCTCGGTCGGGAGTTCTCATCGTGGAATAATCAAAAAACCCACACAAGGTGGGCTTTATTGATTATGGCGCGCCCGGAGAGATTCGAACTCCCGACCGACTGGTTCGAAGCCAGTTACTCTATCCAGCTGAGCTACGGGCGCAATAGTAAATAAACATGTCTGAATTATATCAGATTAAAATAACTAGCGGACATTGCTAAAAAACTTTTTGGCAGGTATTGGCAAACGAAGTTCATGACTAGCGAGGATTAGCAGAACACGCCAAAAGCTCAACCAGATTCCCTGTTGCTCGAATTTTCGGGATGCCGTGATGACATAACTGTCCAGCATGACCGGTTGAGTCACCTTGACCAGCTTTTCACCAAGCAACAGGTCTTCCAGAACGGGGGTCTCCGGGAACATACCCAGTTTAATAAACAACTCGTGGCGTACAAACATGGCCTGGTCACCATAAAAAATCCGGGTGCAGCGACAACGAAAATTATGCAGCCATGAGATCAGGCGCAGGCTCCATGCCCGACCTGAAAAGCGGTGCTTAAATCCGCCAGCCAGGATATCGGCTGGAAGTGCGTCAATACTTTTCAGAGCATTTTCTGGCAAGAGAGTATCCGCATGCAAAAATAACAACCAGTCCCCCGTGGCGTAGCGGACGCCCTCATTCATCTGGCTGGCACGCCCACTGACAGCTTTCTGTACTTGAATACGACTCTCCTGGCTGACAATCTCCAGCGTGTTATCCGTACTGCCACCATCGACAATAATCACCTCAAACTCGCCGGCCTGTGAAAAAACGTGTTGTAACGTGGCGGGCAGGGCACGCTCCTCATTCAGGACGGGAATGATGATTGAAATCATGCTTGTCAGAAATTCGGACATCCGTGCCCGGTCATTACGTATCAAAATACCGTGGCTAAATTCTTACCAATAAGCCAACAGGCGATCATTCTCGATTTTGTGTTCAAAGCGATTGAGCGGTCGTTTCCCCTTGGCGATACATTCGCCGGTTTCGATATTGAAAGCCCATTCGTGTTTCGGGCAGGTAAGTGTCTTGCCTTCCAGGGACAGGTGGGGGATATCGGTTACCTGATGGGGACACCGACTGTCATATACGCTGATGTCATCACCCTTGCGGTAGGTAAACAGATGACGCCCATCGACTTCAAAGTAGGCCGCTTCTTCCTGGGGAATATCCGCCACGGCGGCCACATCATGCCAGCCCGGTTTGGCATCGAGATTCTCTGGGCGGAATTCAGGGATATCCATATCGAGCAGAATTTCCGTGGCCCAGACAATCTTCGCCAAACCCAGTACGGGAAAGGCCATTAGCAGAGCATCAATGATTTCGTTGGGGCTGGCACCGTTTCGTAAAGCCCGGGTCAGATATTGACGGAAGCCGGGTTCGGTCTGCACTGCCACCTTGGTAATCACGGAGATCAGATCCCGTGTCCGGGTATCCAGATGGGTTTCTGATTTTTTTAGAAATGAAAAGTAGGCCGTCATCGCTTCCGGACGGGCTTTTATCAGGTAATTCAGTGCATCACTCATTGCTATTGCTCCGCTTACAGTAGGGTTTTTGAGGTTGAGCCGGCATGGTAATCTGGTCTGGTAATAAATCAGAATATTGTTCCTGCTAAATATAATAGAGAGGGAATGTTAAAGTAAAATATCCGGGTATTTATTCAGGCCGACAAAAACACTGGCCTGATATTGTTTTTTCCTGTGTCAATCGGCATTGTTGATCTCAAGCAGCAAAGTGGCAGGATTTAGTACAAATTTTCGCACCAGGACCGGGCAGTACTAAAATATGAGACAATCCGAATCGGAAAGAAATATCAGATATCAGTAGTATGGTGAATAAAACGGTGAATAAGATATTCTCAACTGCTCAGGTTTTAACCCAATTCTGTGAAGGTACTTTTATTTCAACATCCTCTGATTGCGGGTTAACCGTCCTCTGCTCACTAAACTGCTTGAATTTGCCAGGTTCAGAGTTGACAAAATCCAGCATTGCTGTCGCCGATAGAACCTCTTTGATAAAGAAGCCTTGTGCAAAGTCACATTCAAGAGTTTCAAGCAGGCTCAATGCCTCACAGGAGGTGACTCCTTCAGCGACCACGTTTATACCGAGATTATGCGCCAAATCGATGATGGCACGGACGATAACTTTATCATTATCATCCTCCAACATTTCCATTACAAAAGAACGGTCAATTTTAAGTTCGCTGATAGGTAACTGTTTCAGATAGGCCAAAGAGGAATAGCCGGTGCCGAAATCATCAATGGAAATAGCCACATCAAGTGATTGAAGCTGTGCAAGTATTGCGCGGGATCGTATAGGATCAACCATGATGTCACTTTCTGTCAATTCAAGAATACAGCAACTTGACGGAAGTTTGTGATCAGACAAAACCCGGCACAGAATCTCTGACAATTTCGTATCATGCAGGCATTGCACTGAAAGATTAATGGCAACCGAAAGATCGGTATTACATTTGCGCCATCTTGCACATTGTTCCAGCGCGTCTTCTATCACCAGGTAAGTGAGAGGTCGAATAAGCCCTGTCTGTTCAGCAAGTGGGATTACTTCTGCAGGATTGATTATACCGCGTTGAGGATGATTCCAGCGTAACAATGCCTCGGCGCCAATAATCTTGCCAGATGTGATATCAATTTTGCATTGATAGTGTACATCCAGTTCTTTATTGTCGATGGCGGTACGCAACTCGGACATCAGCTGAAGTCTGCTAATATGGTGCGTATCTGCAGCTGGATCATAAATTGCGTAATTCTTGTTTCCCTGCTTGGCATTGTACATGGCTACGTCAGCACGCTGCATCAGGATATTGACATCATCGCCATGAACCGGGGATTCAACAATACCAATACTGATTCCGACATTCAGGTTGTGACCTTCGACCTTGAAGGGTGCAGAAAAATCACTTGCAATTTGTTCTGCAATTCTTTGCGCCTGTGCGATATTGGTATCAGGGAGCAGGATGCTGAACTCATCTCCACCAAGTCGTGCCACCGTGTCTGCCTTACGTACGGATTTATACAGTCTCTCCGCTGCCTGTTGCAATACAAGGTCACCGATATGATGACCAAGAGTATCGTTTATCTCTTTAAAATGATCCAAATCACTCACGAGAAGAGTGAGAGGTTCCTTGGTAAAATGACTCCGAATCAAGGCGCCCTGTAGACGCTCGTTCAACATCTTGCGATTAGGCAAATCAGTAAGTGGATCATGTGATGCCTGGTATTCAAGTGCTTCGGTTTCGTTTTTTACAGCGCTGACCAGTGTCTTGAATCGTTCTTCCAGGATATCCAGCTCATTATTGGTATGGACTTCTGGTTGCTTGATCGCCATGCCCTTGGAAAATTCCACTACGCGATCCGTCATTGAGCGCAAGCGTCGAGTGAGATAGTACATAATCAGCATAAAAGTTATGACAAATGCTGTGATTGATACCGATCGCTGCTGGCGTGCACGATTCAGGACTTCCTGAGTCAGGTCATTCACTTCCTGCAATGGCACAAACGAAACAAATCGGATTACAAGGTCAGTTGATCCATAATCAAAAAAGCCTTTGCCAATTGTCACGTAAACACCGCTCAAATCGGATACATGTATGCCATTTGGCACCATTTTGGGATCACTGCTGACAAGGATAGTGTCATCATCTTCAGCAAGTAATGCCACTGTGTGCTGCGAAGTTGAATAAGCCTGGGATTCGCGCAGGAAATTACTGTCAAGCGGCGAAGCCAGTATCAATGTAGCCATATGCTGACCACGTACCTGGACGGGTTCCGTTGTAACAAGGTATGGAGCATCAGCGAGTTGCGTTAGATAACTCTGATTAGTTGATAATGTCAGAAGCAGGGAGGCGGGTGGCAATAATTGTGCTGCAGGTTGAGTATTATCCCAGTTATATATTTCCCGTACCTGTCCGGTATTGTCCAGCAAGATGGCAAAGCGCGGCATAACAAACTGCCTCAAGATGGAGTGATTTGGCATCCATTGAGGAGTATCTTGATGATAGACAGGACTGGAATAGTTATGATCGTTCCAATCGGTATTCAACAGATATTCTGCAAGTTGATTCGTGTTAGCGAGCAGTTTCGCGGCCTGACTGTATATCTTTACATGTCGATCGAAACGGGTTCTATGATATTGCGCCTGTATACCAAAGCGCTCAGCGAGTTTTTTATTGAAAAGCTCCTGAAGCATGCTTGTCTGATAGCTGTCGGATATAAACCACACTGTCATGCCAAGCACGGCAGTGAGGATCAGCATCTTGAGCGTAAGGCCAACCTGATGAATCATATAAAATTGAGCACGCTTTTAATTAACAGGAGGATAGTGGGCGAGTGATTTACCATCAGGTTCACCAACCAGCTCATCGTTCTTGAATTTCCATCCAGCCGCTTTAAGCATTGATACCGGTATCATACCGTAACGTTGATGATTTTCTTCAATAAAATTTCTCAAATGGGCAATTAGTTTCGCTGTGTCCTCATGCTTTTTCCCTGGCCTTTGCCAGGTCGTCAAATTATAGGTCCGATAAAACGGGTAGTTTCCTGCTGCAATATATTGTGTGTCTGTTGCCGCATGACCGTTAAGCATGACCATCTTTACAGTTCCCGGTTTGCTGTACGTATTAACCATGAAGGGGGTCTCAATACTGATGGCATTTAACTCCTGTCCGACCTTGGCAATAAGATCCGGTATCACCCCGACTTCTTTTAGATTGGGACTGAAGAATTCCTGTTTCTTTAATAACAATGTCCAATGACCAGGGCGTGCCTTACAGTGGAGTCGCGCATTGGTAGCGATAGGTTCACTTAGAGACTGCACAGGATTCAGGTCCTCCCAGTGACGCAACTTGCCACGAAAAATGTCACGCGCCTCGGTAGTGCTAAGATTGTTCACCGGATTTTTGGCATTGACGATGACCGCGATGGCTGATATCCCGATGGTATGGAATTCCAGACCGGGCAACCGATCCGTGTCACCGGGAGGACAGCAGAAAGCACCGCTGTCGACGGTCTTGCGTAATAACTTTCCAGCAGAGATTCCACAGGTACCGCTTTGCACAACGATCTTCAGGCCGTGTGCCTGGGCATATTTTTCCACTTCCTCGCGCAGGATCGGATACGTTTGTTGACCAAATGACACTACCAGATCGGCATCCTTGAGGTCTTTTTCATAACTGACATCTTGAGTTTCCCACTCCAGTGGCATCTTCATCACTTTGTGGTTTTCAATGAAGGCACGACCTTGCAGGCCCACATCCGCTGCATAAGACGGGACACATAACCATGCCAGGGAAAGGAGAAAAGCCGAAATAGCGCAATTATTACGCATCAGAGTACCTCCACCGACTGCCGGGAATTGAGCAGCGCGTTAAGTTGTTTATTATTTTGGAATGTGATGTAGATATCGGTTAGAAAGGCATAAATATTAACCGGATACCTGCAAATTAGAATTTATATATATAGTAATAAATGATTGTGAACTTCATCTGGCAATCTTTCCAGCAGAATCCGGGGCTGAGTCTGATGTTACGGGCTCCAGTGCGCCCCATTCACTGGCTTGTGGCTGCTCAGCCTATTACGAAAGGCATAGCGGTCTTTCCTGTCCAACGAAAGACCGCCTTAACCTTACATGCCGACCTGATCACTCCATCACGCTATCGAATTGAAATGACGCTCATCCATCAGTGGCTGACATTGATGATCAAACGCGGATTTCGTTGTGATTCGGTCCAAGATATGTCGTTTCGGGTTTGTTGCCAGTAGTAAGCTTGGCCGATTCTATCCAGCTATTGCGTTCATCCAGGTATGCCATGGTGGCTTCCAGATCGTGTTCTGGTTTGATTGGAATGAATGGCAAAACAGCATGTGAAGCAAATACAATTACACTGATAAACAGGCGATAAGCAATGCCAAGGGCAAAGTAGGCATGTTCAAGGTAAGTCACGCCCTGTTGCTGTGTGTGATGAGTAAATGGGTTCATTGTCAGTTCCTCCAAGATCGCAATGGTTCTATTCATTGTTTGCCTGGTAGTAACTGTAACGAGAAGGTGTTTCGTTCGGATTTCTCCCGTGTTGCTTTTTGTAAACGGTTTGTAACAGTGTAATTCAGCCTGATAAATTAATAATGCGGCATGATCCGGCGAATCATACCGCTATTGCCAGGACCTGGAGCTCACTTGTTCCCGGAATTCGCAGGGAACCAGAAAGGCTTGCTCATCATACAGCTGATCCAGACTACGGCCATATACAGAAGGCTGCCGATTGCCATGAGGTTATAGACGAATTCAGCCGCTTTGCGTTCCTGCAGTGAACTGTATTGTCCCGTCAGCAAAAGGTATACAGCAAAACTGAATACCAGAAACGCGATAAAAATGTTCAATCTCAAGATCCGGCGGATACGTAATGCCTTGTCAACAGAGAGCAATTTCATTAATTTATTCTCCTTCACGAAAAACCAAAACAGCACCGAATTTACGGGTGTACTGGTTTGCTGGCCTTGATCATGGTCAAGGGAAGGGCAAGGACAAGGGAAATTTGTGCTGCGGACCATATTTCCTGCCGGATTCAACAGGATGACCTGTGTGATTTGTCACGAAATAAGAACAGACGACGCCGGATGACGCCGTCTGTTTCACTGAAGTTGCTCTCAAGCAGCGTCAGCAGCAGCGTGAGCTGCAGTACTACCCTTGAGACGCGGCACAAACATGGGTACCTCTTTTTTGTACTGTTTGTACTCCGGCAATTCATTTGCCAGATCGCGTTCTTCCAGCAGCGCACCGATGAAGATATATCCCGTAGCCAGCAGCGAGAATACCAGGTGTGACACGGTCATGGTGGGTGCTGCCCAGAGTCCGAGCAGGAAGCCAACATAGAGAGGATGTCGCACATGACGGTATAACCACGGTGTACCAAACTTCACGGGGGTATAGGGCTGACCCCGGAAATATAGCCAAACCTGACGCAATCCAAACAGGTCGAAATGGTTAATCAGGAACGATGCAGTCAGCACCATGGCCCAGCCTGTCATAAACACCGTATAGATAGCGATAATGGCAGCGGTATTTTCAACTTCCCAGATCACGCCGCCAAGCGGTTGCCAAAAGTAGACACTCGCGCCCAGTAACAGGCTGGCAACTAACACAAAGGTACTACGTTCCATTGGTTCAGGCACGATGCGGGTCCACAACCGTTTGAAACCGGGGCGCGCCATGATGCTATGCTGCAGGGCAAAGGCAGCCAGCAGTCCGACATCAATGAGCAAGGCCGTTCCAAGCGAACCGGTTCGCACCGAATCAAGTGAGGGGCTGACACCAATATTACCGATAAATAGGATGGCATAGCTTAATACACCAAAAAACAGGGCGTAACTGACTACACCATAGGTGAGTACCGAAATACGTTTAATCATTGGTCTGTCTCCTTATTTAATAGAATGTTGTTTCCTTCAGGCTGCCGTCCAGGCCAGATTGCTCATGGTCTGTAACAGTAGCTGCCAGCGTTGCTTCAAAGACTTTTCAGCTTTTGAAGCTTGTTTATCTCCATGTTTCATGATGACCTCCACTGGTTTGGCAGCAATGTGACGCGATGGCACGTCTCATTGCGTAACCAGAACTCTAGTCACCACGTGTATCTAAATGATTTCTAACAAGAATAGATTTGTAGCCTGTTTGTAACAGCAGCGTATCAATGCTTGCGCTCGAATCCCTGCTTGGCTATTTTTTGTCCTATATTAAGAATGAAAAAATGGTTATCATATTAGGAATTATCATAATAATAATCACAACATAGGGTCGAGGAGATGGCGGAAGATCAATACCAGCTACTGGTCGTTGATGATGATCCTGATATTCGGGAACTGATTTGCGACTACTTTTCTGACAATGGCTTCTGTGTGGTCGAGGCAGAGGATGCAGCGGCCATGCGTAACGCGATTGACAACGCGGTACCTGATGTCGTGTTACTGGATGTGGGTTTACCGGGGGAGGATGGGCTAAGCCTGGCCCGCTATCTGCGGGAGCATCATGATGTGGGAATTATCATGGTATCCGGTGCCGGACAAACCGTGGATCGGATCATTGGCCTGGAAGTCGGCGCCGATGATTATGTCACCAAACCGTTTGATCCCCGCGAATTACATGCCCGGGTAAAATGTGTACTACGGCGTTACCAGCGCAGTACCGCAACCTCCCCGGAATCTGATAATGATAAAATAGCCAAAGGCAACGGAAAACTCCGTGTGGGTGAATTTCTCCTGGATCTCAACAGTCGCCAGCTGCTAGGTAGTGATCGCGCTGAAATTCCTATCACAGCTATGGAGTTCGACTTGCTGCAGGTCTTTGCCGAACGTCCCAACCGGGCCATGTCGCGTGACCAGTTACTGACCCTGACCCAGGGTAGGGACTGGGACCCTTACGACCGTAGCATTGATATTCGCATTGCGCGGCTGCGCAAAAAAATCGAACCCGATCCTGATAAGCCACGGGTGATCAAGACAGTACGCGGAGTGGGATACATGTTTATACCGCCACAAAACTGAACATGTATGGCAATTGTTTCAGTTTTGTATCAATTGTTTCCTTTATTTCAATCAGCCGGGATGATGTGCCTGAATTGTTATACTGAGATATAAGCGACAAGTTCTGGAACACCCCTTACAGGTAGCACGATGGTAATCAAGGCCGAAAATCTATCCGCCGCATCCGCACCCGATCTGACTGAGATATTAACTCGCTCGGCACTGGCCGTCTCCAGCGACAGGGAATCCATTTTCCGGGAACTGGTATTCCAGATCGCGGATATCCTGGGTGTGGAATACGCATTTATCGGAGAACTGCTTGATAGTGATAATCAGGAAATGCGCGTCATTGCCGCCTATATGGATGGTGAATATGATGAAGGCTATCAGTATTCATTGACAAATACGCCATGTGAAAATGTTATCAATCATGGTTATCAATATTACCGGCAAGATGTCCAGATTAAATTCTCGGATCCTCATGTCCATGAACTGGAGGTCGAAGGCTATGCCGCCATCCCCCTGGTAAATTCGGACAACAAACCGATCGGTATCATGGTAATCATGGATCGAAAACCTTTGATGCATCCGGATCTCTGCAAAAGTCTGTTAATGATCTTCTCGATGCGCGCTGCCGTGGAGCTGGAGAGACTGGAATCAAAAAAAGCCGCCGAGGAAAAAACCGAACAGTTCATGACTTTTTTCAATAACTCCGTAGATGGAGTATGCCTGTTCGATGAGACCGGTAAAGTACTGGACGCCAATCCCGCATGGAAAACCATTCATGGCTACGCCTCTGATCATAACTTCAGTCAGGTTGATCCTGAGGAGTTTATTCCACCCGAAAGCCGCCATTTATTTGTCGACTTCGTCGAGGCAGTGCGGGAAAAAGGTCATATTCATATTGAAGCAATCGGACAAAAGATCGATGGCACACGCATGAATGTGGATATTCACGGCGTCAGCATGTCCCATCTGGGCAAGCCTATGCTAATGGCGATTCTGCGTGACGTGACGCAGCAGAAGGAAGCAGAGAAACAGCTGATACACAAGGAAGAACAGTACGCGGCGGTTTTCAATACAACCTCCGACGGTATGGCCTTATGGACGACGCAGGGCGAACTGGTCGATGTCAACCCCGCCTGTTGTGCCTTGCATGGCATGACCAAGGAAGAACTGCTGCAGGCGGAACTGACTGAATTTGTTCCCCCGGAAAGCATGCCGGTGTTGATGAACCTGTTGGCCACCGTGCGTCAGGGGCGTTCCTATAAAGACGAAGCGATCGCGACCCACAAAGACGGGCGGATATTTTATCTGGATGTACGCGGTGAACCGGTGACGTTCCGGGGTGAACCCCATATTTTACTCATCATCCGTGATATCTCGGACCAGAAGCAACACGAAGCCGAACTACGCCGCAGTGAGGACCAGTTGCGCGCCACGGTTGAAGCTGCTCTGGATTGTATTGTCAGCATGGATGAGACAGGCCGCATTATCGAGTTTAATCCGGCGGCAGAAAAGACCTTCGGCTATCGGCGAGAGGAGGTCATCGGCCAGTCGCTTGCGGACATGATAATTCCTCAGGGTTATCGCGAAGCCCATACCAGGGGCATGCAGCGGTATTTAACCGGCAACAGTGGCCCGTACCTGGGCCAACGTATCCAGATCGAGGCATTGCGTGCAGATGGCTCGACCTTTCCGGTCGAGTTGGCCATAGATGTCGCACAGGCAGCTCAAGGTAAGATCTTTATTGGTTATATCCGCGACATCACGGAACAAAAACAGGCCGAGGAAGAACGCAGCCGGCTTGAAGCCCAATTACGGCAGTCACAAAAAATGGAAGCCATTGGGCATTTAACTGGTGGTGTGGCACATGATTTTAATAATATTCTGACCGGTATCATGGGCTATGTGGTTATGGCCCAGGAATGGGAAGAAAAAAATCCGGATCCCAAATTGAAGCGTTATCTGGAACGGGCCAGCAAATCGGGTAAACGCGCCCGCGATCTCATTCAGCAGATGCTGACCTTCAGTCGTGGTCAACGCGGTGAACCCCGGCCGCTACAGTTAACCCCACTGATTAAAGAAACCATCAAGATGCTGGAGTCCACGCTGCCATCGACCATGGAAATTCGTTTTGAGGCACCTGCGGATTTGCCCCAGGTCACACTGGATCCGGTACATGTCGAACAAATCCTGATGAACCTCTGCATTAACGCACGCGATGCCATGGAGGGTAATGGGATCCTGGATATCAGTGTCCAGCAAACAGAATGCACGATACCCTGTATCTGTGCTTCCTGTCGCGATTCTCTCAGTGGTCATTATCTGCAGATCTCCATCAAGGATAGTGGTACGGGCATATCGCGCGAAAACCTTGATCGTATTTTCGAGCCATTTTTCAGTACCAAGGACGTGGGCAAGGGAAGCGGCATGGGTCTCTCAACAGTACATGGCATCGTACATGAATACGATGGACATATCGTGGTACAGAGTGAACCCGGCCATGGCGCAAAGTTCTGTGTCATGCTGCCACTCGAAACAGTAAGTCATACCGATGATATTGACACTCTTGATGATACGACAACCACGGAGACGGATGCGTTGCTTAAGGGTGAGGTGTTGCTGGTCGATGACGATGAAACCGTACGCGAATACATGCAGGACAGGCTGCAAGACTGGGGTTTATCCGTCACCCCCCATGCCAATGGAGTTACGGCCCTGAAGCAACTGGATCAACGCCAGGCAGCATATGATATGTATATTCTCGATTACACTATGCCAAAAATGGATGGACTGACACTGGCAGAAAGAATCCTCGAACGCTGGCCGGAAGCAAAAGTGATACTCTATTCAGGCTATAGTGAACACCTCTCGGAAGAAGACGTCATCAGCAAGGGGGTCCGGGCCCTGGTTCGGAAGCCTGTTGAAGTCGACGCATTTTATTCACTGCTGAGTGAACAACTCGCCTCGTAGTTTTCAATTTATCAATCTCAACTCAACGGCCTGTGACAGTGTTACAAACTGTTACAAAGCGGCTACAAAAAACCACATTTCGGAAGTCCTCCAGATACAACCCTTGTCTATCCTGTAGCTAACTGAATAAACATAAGTCGTTTTTCAGTAATTCAATTAGCATGGAGGAATGCCCGATGAACACCGTAAAAAGCAATGTACTGATCGACTTGCACAAGCATGTCCCTGCGGAAAAACAGGATCTGTTAATCAATGCCATTAGCCAGGAGTCCGGCGTTGGCAAGGTGACTGTCAGCCCGCGCACTTCCCGTTTGATGTTTGTGGATTACGACAAGTCCGAGGTCACACCGCAAGTAATTCGCAATTTTCTGATGGGCTGTGGTTATAACGTTAGCCTGATCGGCATGTAATAACAATTGCACTATTGAATCATAGGAATTGAGATACGGAACAGGGATGTTCCCGGATACATGCAACGATAACAAGGAGCGCAACATGTCCACTATACAAAACAGAACGCGTCGTCTGGTAGAAATGCAGGGCTTTGTCGGTTTTGACGACCATACGGTACGGCATCTGGATTATGCATTGCGACTTTCACCGGTTCTTTGTCTGATACTGACCGCAGTCGCAACCGCAATGGAATCAGTCACGCTGCTCTGGTTGTTGCTACCATTTGCAATAGCCGGTGCGGTGTTACGAAACCATCCTTTTGATGTGGTTTATAACCATGGCCTTCGTCATTTAACCGGTGGTCCGGTGATACCGCGTTATCCCATGCCGCGGCGATTCGCCTGCCTGATTGCCTCAATCTGGATCTCCGCTGAAGCATTCTGTTTTGCCAATGGCATACCGCTGGCGGGGCATATCCTGGGCTGGTCCCTGGTTGCAACAGCCGCTGTCCCGGTTACGACCGGATTCTGTGTCCCTTCATTCCTGTATGGTTTAATGTTTCGGAAACGTGCTCCGGCAACAGGCGGCGCCCCGTCTTGAAGTGATAGTATTCCAAAAGAATACAAATGCGCGACAATCATGATTGCGCATTTAATTTTGATTACGACATCACAATGACGGTACACAGCCCGACATAACTACGCGAGTGGACTTTATCAGAATTTCGCATATCCTTTCTGCATGACGCGGGAGGGATAAATCATGACAGCGATGCAATATATTTTATCCGGTCTGTGCTTTACACTGGCTTGTTTCTCATATACTCATGCGGGCGATCTCGATTCCAAAACATCCAAGTTGATCCAGCAATTGGGGCTGGAAGAGGCAAAACAACCCATTCGCGAGGCCGCTTATTGGCAGAAACCCAGGCGCATAGTGATGGTGATGGAGTCGCGTCAAAAAAATTCAAAGCCGGATGCAGTCGCATGGCTGCAGGAAGTTGCCGGTGACGCCGAGTTTATTGTGGTGGATTCACGTAATGACGCAGCCATTTTTCTTGACGACGTTGATGTACTGTTAGGTTATTGTACCGATGCGACGTTGAAAAATGGCAAGCAGCTCCGATACATACTCAACTACTCAGCGGGCGTCGATAAATGCATCAGTTCACCCCTTGCCAAGGAGCGTGAATTTTTGTTGACCAACATGCAGCGTATCTACGGCCCGGGAATTGCTGAGCATACCATTGGCATGATGTATATGCTTACCCGCAAACTTTATATATTTCATAATCGGCAACGCGAACATCAATGGGATCGCAAGGCAGTGAAACGTACCGCGATGTGGGAAGTGCAAGACCGCACCATGTTAGTTGTCGGCCTGGGTGGTATTGGTACCGAAATCGCACGCCGGGCCAGTGCACTGGGCATGCGGGTCATTGCAACGCGTAATTCATCCCGCCAGGGCCCGGATTTTGTTGACTATGTGGGCCTGGCTCATGAACTGGGTGAACTTGCCCAACAGGCCGACATCGTGGTTAACGCTACACCTTTAACGCCGGCCACAACCGGATTATTTGATGCCGCCTTGTTCGCCAAAATGAAACGCGGTGCCTATTTTATAAATGTGGGACGTGGCAAGAGCGTGATCACCCAGGACCTGATAGCGGCATTGAACTCGGAACATCTGGGTGGTGCTGCCCTGGACGTTCAGGATCCGGAGCCACTCCCGCCTGATCATCCTCTATGGGCGGCGAAAAACATTATCATTACCCCACACATCAGCGCCAGTTCCGATGAGCAGATGCAACGCTACTGGCTGCTGGTACGGGAAAATCTCCGCCGCTACGTGAACGGGGAACGCATGCTGAATGTCGTTGATATAAAACGGGGTTATTAAGCCTGTCGATAGCCGCCACAGGCACCGGGCGGTTGTCAAACCGGTGATACCCCAAACAACCAGGCATGGAGCCCAAACACAAACACCAGGTAAAGCCCCAGGCCCAGAACCACCGCCAGGATATCGTTGATGCGGGAGGGGGGCAGACCCGGGACAAGTGGCGGTGGCCGTCGTTTCAGTGATATTCGATCTGCGACTGCCCAAACGAGAAAACCACCGAACAAAACCACATCGGCGAGGCTGCCATTGGCAAGCAAATGGGCGAAGGCCCAGATTTTTGTTGCCACCAGCATGGGATGCCTGGTGGTGGTACGAATACGTCCTGGTAAATAGGCCGCAAATAACAATGGAAACACGAATACCAGCAGAAGCACGGCGATCTGCCGCAACCAGATCGGGGACTGATAGAGTATGAGCGGATTTTCGCGTGCGGACGCATACCCCTGGATCATCAATACGATTCCGGCGATGGCGATCAGGGAATAAAGGCCTTGCCAGGGCAAGATCCCCAGGCGGGCAACCATCCGCTCACGCCATACTGGATTAACGATGGCAATCGAGTGAGTTCCCAGAAATAGTGCAAGTCCGATGATAAGTAGGGTCATAATCCCGGTTCCTTGTTTGTCAGGTAGAATCAAACCACCAATTTCTCTACTATACGCGAATCCCGGAAAATTGATTACCCAAATGCAATAACGAGTCAATGGAATTGAATAAATGAAGTATATCGACGTATTTAATGGCGATGCAGATGGAATTTGCGCCTTGCATCAATTACGTCTGGCAAATCCGGTCGACAGCATTTTAATCACCGGGGTCAAACGTGATATCAATTTATTAAAACGCGTCAAGGCAGATAAAGGAGACAAAGTTACCGTCCTGGATATTTCTCTGGACAAAAACCGGGAAAACCTGATTCGTCTGCTGGATATGGGTGCAGAAATCATTTATTTCGATCATCATTTTGCCGGTGAAATTCCGGCCTATGCAAACCTGGAAACGCATATTGATACGGACGCCAATATGTGCAGCAGTTTATTGGTCAATGCCTGCCTGGGGGGTAGCTATTCCGCCTGGGCGGTAACAGCCGCATACGGAGATAATCTATACAGTGCGGCAGAGGCTGCAGCCACCCCCCTCGGCCTGACTGCCAGCCAGTTGGAAGACCTCAAGCTGCTGGGAACGTGTATCAATTATAACGGCTATGGCGCCACACTCGACGACCTGATTTTTCGCCCTGACGCCTTGTATCAACTAATCCGGCCGTATCCCAATCCATTCGATTTTATCCATAATGAGGCAGGATATCAGTATTTGCTGAACGGTTATCAGGAGGATGTTGCCAAAGCGGAATCAACACAACCGCAATATATCAGTGATACACACGGACTCTATATCCTGCCCAATGCCAAATGGGCGCGTCGCGTCAGCGGCGTATTCGCCAATCAATTGGCACAAACCAATCCCGATAAAGCGCACGCGATGCTGACACAAGACGCCGAGGGCGGTTATGTGGTGAGTGTACGCGCTCCGTTGAACAATAAAACCGGGGCAGACGAACTGTGTCGCCGATTCGAAACAGGCGGAGGCCGAAAAGCTGCGGCGGGTATCAATCATCTACCCGAGGTCGAGTATGAAAGATTCATGAGCGCATTTATTGAAGCCTTCTAAAATGAACCAGTCAAATACCGACTTCAACAGTCCTGAAGCAGTCGAAACCGCATTTTATACCGCGTTTGCAGACTGCGATGTCCAGGCCATGGACAGGGTCTGGGCGCACGGTGATGTGGTTTGCGTGCATCCAGGCTCATCTGCGCTGGTGGGACATGAGGCCATAATGGGCAGCTGGCGGAACATCCTCACCGATGCGGAACCACCAAATCTGCGTTGCGAGATAGTCTGTCGGTATACAGACGATGACCTGACCGTGCATGTCGTGGAGGAGCATATCATGCCAGATTCAGCTGACTCAGCTTCAACATCGATCGTCCTGGCAACCAACATTTATCAACGCGATGAGACTGGCTGGCACATGGTGGGACACCATGCGTCCCTGTCCAGGTCATTAAAGCAACATACGCTTCAATAATAACCATGCTCATGCCCGTGAAAATATCAAGACGTTATACGCAACCAATACCTAAATCATCTGTGGCGACATGATTGATTCACTTGAGTCCCCTTACATTCAGGCGGCATCATCCGAGACTTTCAACACACTGGTGCTGGAAAATTCCCACAAAGGCCCCGTGCTGGTCAATTTCTGGTCGAGAAAAGCCGGCCCCTGTCTCCGGCAATATCCAATTCTCGACAAACTGATACATCATTATGCTGGCCGCTTATTGTTGGTGAATATTGATACAGAAACCGAAGTCATTCTTACCAAGGAATACGGGATCACAAGCATTCCGACGCTAAAGCTCTTTCGCGATGGAAGGGTCGCCGAAACCTGGCATGGTTATCAATCCGAAACGGATTTATCGAAGATTCTCGATAATTATGTCACACGTGATTCGGACCAGATACTTGCCCAGGCTGTACAGCTGTATGCCGAAGGCAAGGTAACTGAAGCATACGAAAAAATCGCAAACACCATTGTCGAGGATCCGGTTAATCCGCGGTTACCTCTGGCAATGGCAAAATTACTTAAGCATGAAGAACGCTATGAGGAAGCGCTACAGTTAATTAACGCTTTGCCGACTGAAATGCGTAATAATAAGGATATCGCCCAGTTTCGTGACTTACTGAATTTCCATATCGAAATTGAACCGTCGCATAGTCCTGCTGAACTGATTGCACAACTGGAAATGTCACCTGCTGATTGCACAGTAATGCAACAACTTATTGCACACTACGCCACCGAACAACAATATAAAGAGGCTCTCAATCTGCTTGTAACGATAATGGATACAAATCCCGGCTTTGCGGATAACTATGCGCAAAAGGCCATGTTACGGGTGTTTAATCTTCTGGGTACAGAGCATCCTCTTGTGGCCGAGTACAGGCCCGCCTTGAAACGTTATAGCCATTGATGGGCGGATAACCTGCTCGCTATTTTAGGAACCTAGGGTATCCAACTGGCAACATCAGGTATCTTGTGACCATAAGACAGGATTGTGCCATCCGGTGCAATCATCACAATCGTTGGTGAGCCTATGACTTTATACGCTTCGGCGACATCGATATTATTCAGACGATCCGCAAGAATCAAATACTGCACATTGTTATCAGTTACATATTCCCTTACTTCTGATTCATATTCACCCAGGAAATTGATCGCTGCGACTGTCAGCCCTTTGTCCTTGTACTGTTGTTGCAGGGCATTAAACTCCGTGATATGGCTGTAACAATAAACACACTGCGTTTCCCAAAAAATCAAGATCACGTGACCTTGATCCAGTAAGGACTCCAGGGAAATCTGCTGCCCGTCCAGACTTTTCAGAGAGAATCCCGGCGCAGTCTCACCCGGTTTGAGTCCCGCTGCATTCGTCGTTAGTACGGCAAACAGAAAAAACCACAAAATTGCCAGTAATCTTTTTCCTGCATAGTTCATTGTAATATCCAAATAGAAAATCCGTGATAGGCCCGCCCAGTGTCAGGAATCTTTACTACCTTGATTTATATCAAGCCAGCATTAAATGTCCATTCAAAAATATGCTATTTGGTTAAATATGCAATTTGCAATTACGGTGTCAACAGAATGCATCGCTTTTGTATCACAATTCTTATCGTATTAAATACGACCGGGCTTAACGCCCAGAATAGTAATGTGTCCACAGAAGAACCAGAACCAAAACAGGCAGGTCCGAATCCGTCTGCTAAAGCACCGTTTTTTAAACCGGGTAGCTGGTCGGTCAATCTGTATGGCGGAAATTACCAGGTGGCTGAGGAACCGCAGTTTGTTGCCATTCGTAATGATTATTCACTGGGTGTAGGCGCAAGTGCCGATCTGAATCAATATCCTTATCTTGGCCTTGATTTTGAATTGCTCTTTGTCAATCGCGATTACGATACACCGGTGGGTCCTCCGTTATTTGGCACCATCGACAACGATACCAGCATTCAGACGAGTGCTTTTTTAATCGGGGGTCGGGCGTTTTATCCCACCCAGGGTCCGTTTCGCGTTTATGCTTCTGCCGGTATTGGCTATTTTCATACCAAAATGGTTGTCTATGGCAGTACGTTAGGAATACCCGGCAGCTATGAAGACAAGGACATGAGTATGGAATTTTATTATGGTGCAGGAATAGGGTACATGTTTGGCAAATGGGGCCTGGGACTTGATTATCGACATTTTAATCTGGAAGGCAGTTTCGGAGATTTCAATATCAACAATGCTGATCTCGGAGGTGATCTTTTCATGGTTGGCCTCAGATTTCCTTTCTGATAATGCAGGGAGCAAGCATCACCACCCTGTGCAAAAATCACTGATTTACCTGACTCTGGGCGAATGCATTTGCCGAAACACACACAGATAATCTACCTGGAAGCCTGCACTCATACCCGGGAACAATATGCTGACAGAACGGAACAAGAAGCCGTTTCCCATAAAATGGCGTGGTCGGCAGTAAAACAGCAAAATACGAATCAGGATGACAAATGGGCAAAAGATAAAACTTCATACCAGGCTTGATTAAGCTACCGCATTAGCGGTTCCGACATTAACTACCCCTATGCATGATCTCGATTTGATAACACCGCTCAGTCAAATCCACCTGGATTTAAGTCGGGAAGAGACTGTCGTTGTCAGCAGTTGCCTGGTTTGCAAGCAGAAAAACAGGGATCAACCTTCAAACACAAGAAGGATTTCTTTTAAACCACTATCCAGCAAGGCCTCCGGAGGCACCTGTAAAACCGCAATAACCACCGCAGTAAAGGCGATGTAACCAAAAACACCGAACATCAGCAGTGCAAACAGATCATTCTGTAACAGACTGTTAACTAACTTTTTCACAACAAGTTCCTGTTAAAAATTAATAAGTAATTTCTAACATACTAATTAATCTGGTTGATTGATCTAGCTCAAGACTTTTTTACATGCGAAATCATGACGTTGACAGCGCTATCCTCTTAATTCACAGGGAATTAATAAGATATCCATAATTTTATTATATTTAAATACACTTGTTGTAATTATGGATTAAAACAGGTATTAAAGGCGTGGCAATACAAATAGTTATTAGAGATATAAATACAACTATTCGGCTGTTAAAAAATTACAACTTTATCAAGCCATAAGAATAACAACGGAGGAGGGTACTCACGATGGTCTACACCAAAAAATCACCCGCGTTGTTCATCATAGGTGTGATCATGCTGGCAATCTGGTATCTCGCAGACGCTGGCATGCTGCAGCCTTATCTTGATCATCTCGCGATGGGTAAAAAATATAAATACATGGCGGAAGTAACATCCATACCGCTTTACTTTGGCATTATCGCTGCTGCGATCGGTTTATGGCAGTGGTTCGGCTCTCATAAAGAAAGCAACTGGGATTACTACTCGTCTACCATCGCCGGCGGCATGTTTATTCTGTTGATTGCGATGCTGGTCCGCTGGTTTGTTGCGCCGGAAGTCGCTGTCATCAGTCACGCCATGGGTAAAGTGGGTGATACCGGAGCCTACATTCACAAGTTATTGGGCCTCAACTATGTGGTACTCGGGATCCTCACCGGTATCATTATTGTTAACGTCTTCAAAATTCCTGAATGGGCGCAAAACGGGGTTCGCCTGTCGCGTCTTGGATTGAAAACAGGCGTTATCCTGTTGGGTACCTTGTACAGTGCCGCGGAATTGAAGAACCTGGGTGGGTTATCTATCGTTATGATCGGTTTCTTCGTCCTGGGTTCGGTGGGCATGGTGTTGTGGATGGGTGCGCGTCGTCATATTCCTAATTCGATGGGTGGTGTTCTGTCCGCCGGTATGGGGGTCTGTGGTGTGTCCGCTACGGTTGCCGCCGCCCCTGTCGTCCAGGCCAAGTCGGTAGAAATCGCCTATACCATCGGAACCATCCTGTTGTGGGGTGTCGGCTGTATGTTCGCGTTCCCCATTATTGGTAACCTGCTCGGCATGAGTCATGTGCAGTTCGGTGCGTGGGCCGGTACCGGGATTCTCAACTCCGCCCAGGTCGCCGGTGCCGCACTGGCCTATCAGCCGGATGGCATCGAAACCCTGAAAGTGGCCGAAATCTTCAACATCACGCGCGTGCTGGTACTGCCGATCATCGTACTGTGGCTCGCGGTATGGTATGTGAAACGCGAAGAATCGGTAACCCAGACCGTCAATGTTGGCCGGGTGATTTTTGAAAAATTCCCGGTGTTCGTATTGGGCTTCATTCTTTTGTTTGCCCTGTCTACTACCGGTATTTTTGCTCCGGCCAATCACTACAAGGGCAAGTACTTCAACAACTCCACTGACTTCAAAGAGAAGAACCTGTTGAGTGCTGAACAAAAGGGTGTAATAACCGCCGAATTTGACAAGATTCAACGTCAGGATCGCAAGGATGCCGTGAGTCGGCTGCTTGAAAACGGTAAAATCATGTCCATCGCGGATGATGACGCCATCCGTGGCCTGGTGAACGCCAAAGTCCTGTCCAAAAATGCAGACAAGATCCTCAAAGGTGCGCATAAAGCGGTGCGACATACCGCCAAGAAGATCAAGGCATTCCGCAACTGGATTACCTGGTTGTTCGCCTTTGGTCTGGTCGGACTGGGTATGCAAATTACCGTGGGCGCCATGAAGCAGGCAGGCGGTCAACCTGCCGTCATTGGTGGTATCGTGGGTGCAACGAAAGCCGTACTCTCGTTGATTGTAGTACTCATGCTTGTCAGCGAAACTGTTTAAGAGGGCATAACAATGACTGAAGAAAAACCAAAATACGACCGTGGTTCGGCATTGTCGATTTTCGGCAGTGACCGTAGAGAAGACTTCATGGCTTTGATTTTCGCCTTGATAATTGCCTTTGGCGTCTATATCACTCATTGATGTCTTTGAGTAAGTTGTAACCAAAGAGCGGTACCCGTCTTTAGCGGGTACCGCTTTTTTAAATGGTGAGTTATGCAAACTGCAAACAATATTCTTTTGGCCAGTCACGGGACCGAAGGTGCCCAGGCGGCAGAAGCGATGGCATTCGAAATATGCGAGAAAGGCGGCCATGTTCATCATCTGATTGTGGTACCTAGCTTATGGCAAGGCATGACCGGCGATGACTGGCTCAACAACGGGTCAACCCGGGATCGATTCCGGCGCTATCTGGAAAATGAATTGTCACAGGAAGTCGAGACACATAAACATCGTGTCAGCCAGGCGGCGGAGGCGCATGAACTGAAGTATACGAGCGAAGTGATCGTCGGTGAGCCCGACGAGTGCCTGATTAAGAGCAGTGAAAAATCTGCATATGATCTGATTGTGATGGGTTCACCACGCCCCAGGGGCAAACCCGGTTTACGCTCACGCATGGTAACCAAAACAACCCGAAAATTACCAACCCCCGTTTTGATCGTACCTTACCCCGATGAATGAGATGGTCTCACCACCGATGGCCGAGGATGCAGCCTGGGCTTCCATCAATACCCCGTTGTCAGTCAGCGATTTAACGGCATTTTGCCGTGATATCGAACGCCTGTATCGCATCAACCCGATGCTTGAATTTCAATACTTCAAGGAGTTGGGACAGCAGCAATATGCCTATGCGGGCCGCAACATCAGCCAGGAAACGCCATTTGAGTTCGAATTTGCTTTTACAGTAAAGGAACTTTCCGACGGCTTCCAGGTTAATTATGAACAGGGGATAAAATCGAAAACCGTCCTCAAAATCGAGCCTGCGCCCCAGGGTTCAAAACTGACGATAACGGATTATTATGAACGCCTCCCGGCTGACGAACGTGAACAGCATCTGCATGAAGTCGATAAAAGCCTGGTGATCTGGGCGAATTATCTGCAACGTTACCTCATCACCTGGTCACGCTGGTCTCGCTTTGGCCTGTGGCGCTGGTATATGCGCCGCATATGGCAACCCATGAAACCGACTGCCAGACGTATCACCTATACCCTGTTGTGGATCACGGTAGTTGAAATTGCGCTCATAGCCCTGGGGGCAGCGATATATTTTGTGGAATACCACTGAGCCAGTATTCTACTAATACTCAGCAAGTACCTTAAGCTCGCCTCGAAGAGAACCGCGATCCGCACGCAGTGGGACAGACTTTCATCGTGTTCCCGGTATAATATTTCCCAGGATTAATCAGGAATTACCAAATAAACCCGGGGATTATGGGGTGATGCACTACAAGCAGTGGTTCCAGAATCTGTGGTTACTGCTACCCGTGGCAATGCTTTCGGCATGCTCGGGTGAGCAGCTCATTTTCCCACCGGTGACGGATGCCAAAATCCGCGGTTACTGCGGTTCCTGTCATATGGCTTACCAGCCTTCCATGCTCCCGGCGGCATCCTGGCGGTTAATCATGACATCCCTGAATGAGCACTTCGACGAAAAAGTCACGCTCAAACCCGACATGCTGAAGCATATTACCGATTATCATGTCATCCATGCGGGCGACAACGATGTTGCGGGACGGGCAGGCCAGATTGCCCTGGCGGGTTTACGTCCAGATGCCAAGCCGTTACGGATTACCGATACACCGTATTTCAAGCGCGAACACAATTTCCTCGAAAACCGCATCCTGGGTGACTGGGTAGGCTCGGCAGCCAATTGTCCGGCATGTCATCTCGGCGCCTGGGTAGGGGACTATCAGACTTAGGCTTTGTTCTGGCTGACAAGTGAAAATCGACGACAAATTCCCTGGTGAACGGTCCTGGCAGACTCTGGTCACCAGCTTCTGACGGCACTCATCCTGCCCGGAACACTGGCAGCCAT
This sequence comes from Thiohalomonadales bacterium, assembly GCA_040235565.1. Taxonomy (GTDB): domain Bacteria; phylum Pseudomonadota; class Gammaproteobacteria; order UBA6429; family Thiohalophilaceae; genus JAHEIJ01. The sequence goes on from JBECLA010000101.1 coordinate 59,781, forward strand.
GATGACCGGGGCATTTGACGGGGTCTGGATTTAGCATGCATATCACCGACTATTCGTTTGGCAAAATTACCATAGATGGCACGACATACCAGTCTGATGTCATCATTTCTTCAAATAACGTAAAAGAGAACTGGTGGCGTGAAGCCGGCCACAGTCTGACATCAACCGATCTTTCTGATGTGATTGCCGCCAGTCCCGAAGTGGTGATTATCGGTACCGGCTATTATGGTCGCCTGCGGGTACCGACGGCCACACGTGATTATCTGCAGCAAAAGGGGATACGCGTGGAGATAGCGGAAACGAAAGAAGCTGTGCAACGATTCAACCAATTGCAACAGGACTGTGCCAATATTGTTGCCGCGTTACATTTAACCTGCTGAATACAGCATGTTGAAGTTGGTGTTCGGTTAACTGTCCGTCACAAACAACTCAATCCAGTGTTTGACCGGTAAACCGGTACCTGCCTGCAAGTGCAGTTGACAGCCGATGTTTGCCGTCACGATCATTTCTGGCTTATCGGCCTGCAAGGCATTGAGTTTGCGCTCACGAATCTGACCAGCCAGTTCCGCTTGCAAGACGGAGTAAGTTCCCGCCGAACCACAGCAAAGATGCTTGTCTGCTACCCTGACAAGCTCAAGGCCGGCGGCTTCCAGCAGGGATTCGACGCGTCCATTAAGTTGCTGGGCATGTTGCAGAGTGCAGGGAGGATGAAACGCAATCCGTTTTGGATCAGGTACTCTGAGTTGCTTGATGTCTTCCTTGCTCAGGATCTCGGACAGATCTTGGGCGAGTTCACTGACACGCTGGGCTCTGGCAGCGTACTCGGGATCATCCTGCAACAAGACACCATATTCCTTGACCATCGCGCCACAACCACTGGCCGTGACAACAATCGCTTCCGCCCCCTGATCCAGGTAAGGTTGCCAGGCGTCGATATTGCGACGCATGAAATCGCGGGCTTCTGCCGTCGCAGACAGGTGATGGCTCAGTGCACCACAGCAACCGGCATTGGGTGCTTCAACTACTTCGATCCCCAGTTGATTCAGGACCTGGGCCGTCGCCTGATTGGTGCGCGGCGTCATCGCCGGCTGCACACAACCGGCCAGTAATAACACCTTACGGGCCTGGGGTTGCGCTTGAAATTCAACCTGTTGCTGTTTCGGCGGGACTTTCTGCGCCAATGACCGGGGCAATATCGGACTAGCGAATTGACCGACTCTTACTATAGGTGTGACAAGGCGCGGCCGGGTGAGCAGCGCCCGGAGTATCCAACGTGTGAGTCTGTCCGGGAACGAACGGGGTACCTGCTGATCTACGTATTCCCGACCGATGTCGAGCAACCGGTGATATTTGACCCCCGATGGACACGTGGTTTCACAGTTCAAACAGGTCAGGCAGCGATCAAGATGCGTCTGGGTATGGCGACTGACTTCTGCACCCTCCAGTGCCATTTTGATCTGATAGATACGTCCGCGCGGGCCATCGAGTTCATCACCGAGTAACTGATAGGTGGGACACGTTGCGGTACAGAAACCACAATGCACACAGGTTCGCAGAATTCGATCCGCTTCCTGGCCTTTAGGCGTATTGAGAAGAGATTTGACGAGATGGGTCTGCATAACAGGTCATTTAAGATGCTGTCGTATCAGTCGCACGATCCGAAGATAAAGCAATGATACTTTGCCTTTGACCCCTGCGTCATCAATTACTGCATCTGTAACAATAAATGCTTACGGGTAATCAGGCTATTCGTTGTGTTGCATCGCCGGATTTTGAATGGGGCGCAGTCAGGATACGATAGGCCTTCGTGATTGAGGTTTCATCACCGACATTCCCTGGAAAAATCACCACCGGTAGATCCGGAAAGCGGGGATGGTCCGCAGGGCAACGCACAACAGAGCAGCCCGGCAGTATCTGGCCGACCACGCGGGACACCGCGAGATTGAGGCCGGTACTGAGCACATCATTGGAAGTGATACCACCTTTGCTGATTAAAAAGCCGATACTGGCAGGCAGATCGCTGACGACATTCATGAGAAAGGCCGATAAGCGCTGACCGAAAACCAGTCGGCTGGCTTGATCAGCAAACTGCAACTCCTCTCGCGAGGTGTAGATGACGATATTTTTCCCGGCCTGATGTGCCGCTTCAATCTGCTGCAACAGTCCCTGTGCGACCCGCTGTGCCGTTTCCTCCCATCGCGAGGCATCCGTTACATTCAGCTGTGTTACGTCCACATGGATGGGCGTGATATCCGTATGTTCCAGCAAGTGGGTCAATTGCTGACTGGTCTTGCTGACATGAGAACCCACCAGGATCACGCCGGCATGATGATCCCGCACATACTGTGCCATGGCTTCGCTGGCTACCGGCTGAGGTGGTAACTGGGCAAAGGCGGTAAGCAGACTGGCGGCGCTACGGAACAGGAAACGCTTGCCTTCCCCTGCAACTTCGAGCAACTGCCTGGCAAAGTGATCCAGATCCGACTGCTGTTCTGCATCGACTACACAACAGACGTTATTCGTTAAATGACGCAGACGTTGGCGGCAGTCATCACGCACATCTTCAAGCAGAAACCGTTCAACCTCGTCTGCCTTGATCCGGCCCTGGGTTTTCTCTTCGGCATAATCGGGTAAATAAGCCGTGCTGAAGCCAAATACCGAGTCACGGGCAAATTCCGTTTCATGCACAGGGATGGGCTCACCATCAATGAGCAGGTAGTGGATGCTATCCCGCGTGATGCGGCCGCCTTCAAAAAAAGCCGGCACCATAAAATGGGCATCAAACGGACCCAGTTCCTCGGCAATAATGTCGGTTTCCACCGGGTAATGGCCGCGCAAGGTTGAATCGGAACGACTCACCACGACGGGATTGATCTCATGTCCGTCATGGCGGAGCATTTCCATCGCGGTCTTGAGATTCTGACAAATCATCCGCGTAACATCGGCCGCGTGTGAGGCCTCCATCGCACGGGTGTTGGACAGGATAAAAAACAAGGGGGCTTCGTCCCGCAACCCCTGTATCAGCGTCTCGACATCCCATCGCGTCAATAACAAGCAGCTGTGGACGGTCTGGGATCCCGTCGGATCGTCATCAATCACGATGATCTTGGTCTCGGCCATGGAAAACTACCTTATCAATAACTAATCGGAGCAAACGATACGTGTTTACTTTCAGACATGCGAAGCGGTGTGGGGTTCTCCACACCGCTTCGCGGACTGCACCGCGATTCTCACTGACTCAAGGCATTGATACGTGCCGTAATATCCTGCGCAGACAGCCCATTGAATGCCATGATTTCAGCCGGGGAAGCCGTGGTTTCACCCCGTTTCCACGCCATGACATCACGTTTGGCCGCCTTGCTACGCAGCATGACCGGTTCCAGGGAACCACTGGCCCCGCCGGTCACGCCCAGCAGGATATCGCCACTGAACAGGGCATCGAAATCACCGTCACTCATGAACGTCCCGTCCGGTTCGGTGACCGTGTCCCAGGCAATATAGTCGGGGCGATACAAACGCCGCGGATTGGCGACGGCGACAATCCGCACCCGGTAGCCCTGTTGTTCCAGTTGCTCCCTAGCTGCAAACACCGGCAGGAGAACCATGTCACCCGTGACGGCAAAGACGATCGTTGCCTTGTCACCCCCGGCACTTTCGTACAGGGTGATCGCACCCTGTTCGATCGCCTGGCTGGCCTGGGCCAGCGTGGTATAGACAGGCAGGGGGCTCTTGGAGGCGATGATGGCGATGCTCTTGTTGAAAGTGTTGATGCCCCATTCATAGGCCGCCTGGATCATGTTGGCATCACAGGGAAACAGCGGATAGGTGTTGCCATTGCGCATCATCGCGGCGAGATAATTTTCGATCTCAGGCCGTTGATGGGTCCAGCCATTCCGGCCCTGTTCCAGCGCGCCGGCGGTAAACATCATCATGATAGAGGGTGTCTTGCGCCGCAGTTCCGCCATGGCCTGGGCCACCGTTTGAATGATCGGCATGCCGTTAATGACGAAACTTTCATAAGACAGCCACATGGCACGGGAACCAAACAGGGCAAGGCCACCGGCCAGACCGGCACAGGCGTCTTCATTCAAGGGCTCGTACACCTGACCATTGGGCCCCTGGTGATACAGCTCATCCTCGGTGGGATGACGAATGGTCAATGCTTCACTGATGTTTTTCATGCCGGAAGCCTCGTTGCCATCCGCGTTGGTAACAACGAAACGTTGATCACATCGGCCGACTTCGCTTACCAGGGCCCCCATGGCCGTGGAAGGCACGGCCTTTTCACCGATCTTGAATTCCTGTTTCGGCAATTCACCCAGTTCCGGTAACGGCAATTCAAATTCGGTGACAACCGTGCGGGAAGCCGGGCCGCCACCGGCGCGCCGGAAGTTGTCACGCACCAGTTGCCAGGCGTGCGGCGGCAGGGCACGCTTTTGCAGCCCCGACGTGATGTGGGGGGCGTCAAGCGAATCGCCGGGATAGAGGTTATGTGCCTTGGCGCCATGTTTGTGGACGCCAGCGCCTTTCAATTGTTTGATGATAAAGGCGGTTAACTCCCCTGACATGGCCGCATCAGCCGCCTGCTGCATGCCATCCAGCACCGCCCGGGTGAAGGCGAGGCGTTGGGGCATCGAAAACAGGGTGGAATCGACATAGTCACCGTCCTGGCCGGCATCATCAAATGCCTTGGCATCCACAATGATGACGTTCTTGAAGCCATGGCCTTTCCAGTAGGCGGTCATTTCCGCATTCGTCTTCAGCGACACCATGGCATGGTGTTCCTGGCTATAACCATTCCAGATCAGCACCGGCAGGAAGTTGGTTGCCTGCGGGTAGGCGGTATTAAAGTGCATCATGGCAGACAGGATATAGGGCTCTCCCATACCGCCATCACCCAGGGTGAAGGGGAAGAGCTTGTCCGGATGCAGATAGGCCCCCGCCATGGCGAAGTGCTGCCCCTGTCCCAATGGACCGGCCGGGGCAAGCAGACCGGGAATGGCGCCGGACAGATGGCCTAACAGCCCCTCACGTTCACGAAACCGCGCCATCATGTCATCCATGGTGTGGATCCCCATGTCTTCCAGCGAACCGTCCAGGAACATGGCGCTGTAGAAACCGGGAGCATGGTGGCCGACTTCAGTAATGATATTGGTATGCCCCAGCATCACCAGCGCCGCGTAGGCCTCGGCACTGCTGGCGAAGCCACCGGGATGGCCCGATTCCTTGGAGCCACAGGTCTGCAGCGTCAGGTAGCGCAGGGCATCGGCACCCAGCAGGGTTTGAAACACGGCTTTGTCGTCAATCGCGCTGATGGCGGTTTCGCCCTCAGCAATCGCGGGTGCCTGTCCCAGGCGCTCATATCCTTCCGGATCCGCGCCAAAATATTTTATCCCCCGGGTAAACGCCGGGATGGTGGCAGTTTTCATTTCCTCTGCGGTAGTGCTCATGGCCAGTTCTCCTGATGGTTCATTCGTTCACGGCAAAGCGAGACCGTGCCGTGGTGTTGGATGAAGCTTAGGGAGCCGCACAGATTTCATAAAGAAAAATATATTTCATATTATGAAATGATAATAAATCAACTCGTAATACAGGGAAATAAGTTATTGATTAGACTTGGCAATGTGCGTTCAGTATGTCATGATTCGATTTCGTTTTCATATTATGAAATCTTCATGGCTGAAAAATCTACCATTCAGGTCATTGATCGCATGAGTCAGCTGCTCGATGCGATTGCCCGTTATCCTCGTCCTGTCAGTCTGAAAATCCTGGCCGCCGAAACCGGTCTGCATAGCTCTACCGCCTTTCGTATTCTGAGCAGCCTGGCGTCAAACGGTTTTGTGACACGCGATACAAGCGGTCAATATCAATTGGGAAACAAGCTGTTGCGTCTTGGGAGCCGCGTCCACGCCAAAACCGACTTACGCGAAGTGGCGCGCCCGATCATGGAAAAACTGCGGGATGAAATCGGGGAATCGGTCAACCTGACCGTGCGTGAAGGGGACGAGGTGGTCTACATCGACAAGGCAACCCCGAATCGCATGATGCATGTCCAGCAACTTGTTGGCAGCCGCGCACCCTTACATGTCACGGCAGTCGGCAAAATGATGCTGGCCTTGGGCGGTGAAGAAGAATGCCGCAGTTATGCCGAACGGACCAATTTACCGGCCTACACCCGCAATACCGTAAATACGCTGGTAAAGTTAACCGACGAAGCCGTGAGACTGCGACAACAAGGCTATGCCTACGACAACGAGGAAGCGGAAATTGGCGTCGGTTGTATCGGCGTCCTGATTTACGATGCCCTGGGATCCATTGCCGCAGGCTTGTCGATCTCCGCGCCTATCGAACGTCGCAAAGACGAATGGATTCCCCTGGTCATCGAAGCAGGTAAAATAATCTCCGAACAACTCGGTTATCGCCACGAGGAGGCAGAAGCCATCAACCTGTGATCCGCAACAGGGACGCATCCCTGCGTAAGCCAGCGTGTAGGAATTTTTTGTTTTTATTAAACGATGGCTGTCGACCGGCAGTTATCGTTGCAACCAAAAAATGCCAGCAATCCGGTGCCGACAGGTGCGGTGACCGGGAGTGAATCGAACAGTGCATCTCAGCAAAACCAAAGTCATTGCAGGCCTCCAGTGTGAAAAACAGCTACACCTGCGTGTCCATCACCCGGAATGGGCGACCGCTGAAACATCCCCGGCCGCATTAACCGGTAAAGTGGTCGAAACACATGCCAGATCATGTTTCCCGCACGGCATACTGGTTGAACGTGACACGCCTGACACCGATTCCTTGTTTCAAACACGGGAATTGATTGAAAATAACTCGGTATCCTGTTTATTTGAAGCGGCTTTTCGAAGCGATGATCTTTTGGTGTTCGTCGACGTGCTGAGCCGGAACAGTTCGGGTTGGACGTTAACCGAGATCAAGGCCAGCACATCTGTAAAAGACAAACATATCGATGATGTCGCGATTCAGGCCGTGGCGCTGCAACGTGCGGGGATCCCTGTTACTAAATACGAACTGATGCACATTAACAGCGACTTCGTCTATTCAGGAGAACTGGATTATACCGCCTTATTTATTCAGGAGGACATTACTGAACGGGTCGAATCTCATACACCGTTTATTGAAGCCCAGCTTGAACCTTTCAAGGAATTGATAAAGGGACCGCAACCCGAACGGCACATCGGCTCCTATTGCAACAAACCCTATCCTTGCCCATACAAAGCCTACTGCGAAGCACAGGATGCTGAATACCCGGTGGCATATCTACCCAATGGCTGGCGCATCGCACAGCAGCTGCTCGCTCAGGGAGTATATGATATTCGTGACATCCCTGTTGATAGTCTGACCAGTGACATCCATTTATGGGTTCGCCGGGTGACGCAGGAGGGTGTAGCGGAGTTAAAACCCGGTGCCAAACAGATTTTGAACCGACTTGATTATCCCCGGTACTATCTGGACTTTGAATGTATCCAGTTTGCCATCCCCATCTGGGAAGGTACGCACCCCTTCGAACAATTACCATTTCAGTTCTCCTGTCATAGTCAGACAAACACCGGGGCAATCAAGCATGAGGCCTTTCTCGATACCACGGGACAGGATCCGCGTCGCGCCTTTGCCGAAGCATTACTTGCAGCCTGTGGTGAAAGCGGGCCGATTATCGTTTATTACCAGGCATTCGAGAGAAGTATACTCACAGGCTTAATCCGGTTGTTTCCGGATCTGGCAAGCTCGCTCCAGGCCATTCATGATCGCATCTTTGACCTGTTACCGGTGTTGAAGCAACATTATTACCACCCGCAGATGAAAGGGTCCTGGTCGATTAAAAAAGTACTGCCTTGTCTGGTACCGGAACTCAGTTACGCATCACTGGGAAGCGTACAGGAAGGAACCCAGGCCCAGGCGGTGTATCTGGATATCATCACTGGTGATTTAGCCGAGCAGGAAATAAAAAGCAGACGAACGGATTTGCTTGATTACTGTCGGCTCGACACTCTGGCGATGGTAAAAATTGTAGAAAAAATAATTGCCTGAAATACATCTAGGTGGCGGGGTGAGGCCTTTTAGCTGATTTTTTGGGCGCCAGGGTAAACCAGTCATCCCGGGTAATTTCATGAAAATAATCGGCTTCCTCAATCAGCATATTCGAAGTGGTGCTGCGTACTGCGGCGATCTCGACCCTTACGCCTTCACCTTTAAGATGGCTGACGAGTTCAACATAGTCAGAATCACCCGACATGATGATGATCGTATCCACCTTGCTGGCAAGCTGGGTGGCCTTGATGGTAAGAGGAATATCGGCGCTTTTGTGACAGGGTCGTACCGATCCATGATATTTGCTGTGCAAACGTTCACTAAGTTTGGCTGAAATCTGTTTACCTTCCCGGAAATATACCAGGCGATTCAGCCCGCGATTATCCAGCAACTTTGGGATCAGGGTGTCAAAATTGATCATCGTGTTAGGATCATTACTTTCACTGTGAATGCTTCGTTCGATATTATTACCATCGATCAGGATAGCAACAGACTGGCTGATTAAAACCTCGGGAGATAATTCGTCGCTCATGGCTATGCAATGGTCAATATTAATTTGTGCGGTAAACTGTAGCGATAAATTATACTCAAGTAAATATGCCGGGCAGTCAGGTAAATCACACCATTAATAGCACAGCGTAGCGGTCATGGGAGAAATTCAGGCAAGATAAAATGGGCCAAAAACTCCATAACAACCATATCTACCCCAAATCACTGAAACATCTCAGTGATTATCTCAATGGACATATAAAGGGACGATTGTGGCTGAAGGTCACAATCGGCATGGTATTGGGGATCGTCACCGGTATTGTGCTCGGGCCAACCGTGGGGCTGATCAAACCCCAGACGGCTTCAACCATAGGTAACTGGCTGGCTCTCCCAGGCCAACTTTTTCTGATTTTGATCCAGATGATCGTCATCCCGTTGGTGTTTGCCTCAGTTGTCCGCGGTCTGGCAGCCGGGGAAAGCATACAACAGTTGCAACGCCTGGGATTACGTGTCGCCGTTTATTTTGTTATGACCACCACCATCGCGATCACTATTGGAATCGCGGTCGCCTCGCTGATCAAGCCTGGTGATTACATCGACAGCCAGTTAGTGCGCCAGGCCATGGGTAGTCAGCAGCCTGCTGCATTACTGACCGAGACACCCACTATGCCGGGGCTGGAGGAATTGCCACAGAAACTGGTGACCTTGCTGCCATCTAACCCGCTTACCTCGATGGTCGAGGGGCAAATGCTGCAAGTCGTGTTGTTTGCCATTATTTTTGGCGTGGCATTAATCATGATGGCACCCGCACAAGCCAAGCCGCTAATGGATCTGCTGGGTTCATTACTGGAAGTGTGTATGACCGTGGTCCGGGTTGCCATGCGGCTCGCTCCCTACGCGGTGTTCGGACTCATGACCCAGATTACCACCAAGATCGGACTTGAGGCCTTGCTTGGAATGGGGATGTATGTTGGCACCGTACTGATCGGCCTGGGCTGCTTGTTGAGCTTCTATCTCCTGGTGGCCTTTCTGATAGCCAACATGAAACCGCGTGCGTTTTTCTCCAATGCAAGGGAAGTCATGTTATTGGGTTTTTCCACTTCGAGTTCTGCTGCGGTATTACCGCTTACCATCAAGACGGCCCAGGAGAAATTCGGGGTTCGCTCTTCCATTGCCCAGTTTGTGATACCTCTTGGTGCCACGATCAACATGGACGGTACCGCTTTGTATCAAGGCGTGGCGGCGATATTCCTTGCCCAGGTGTTTGGGGTTGATCTGGGAACCGGTGGAATGTTATTGATCATTATCACTGCCGTAGGTGCTTCCATTGGCGCACCGGCAACCCCCGGGGTCGGTATCATTATTCTGGCGATGGTACTGGAATCCGTGCATATCCCTCTCGCCGGGATCGCCCTTATCCTCGGTGTGGACCGGATGCTGGATATGAGTCGCACCGCAATCAACGTAAGCGGTGATCTGGTTGCCAGTACGGTCATGAACCGCTGGCTCGGCCCGGAGCCGGAAACTGTCAGTGCTGAAGTCTCCTCATAACTCAGGCACATGCAGTAAACAACGAATGCGCTCGAATAGTTCTACCGGCCAATAATTAAAACAACCGGGTAAGGAGATGGTCTCATGAAAAGCCCCATATCAATCAGAATACTGATCCTCTGTCTGGGCATGGCGACGGCCCTGGCGGTTCAGGCAGAGAATTCAATGGCCAAACAACGGCAGGCCCGCTCGCCCGAAACATCCGTCGCAGCGTTGCGAAAACTGGCAACCGATCCGGACTGGCAGGTGCGGCGGGAGGTTGCCACCAATCGTCGCGCCCCGGTGGAACTGCTGTACCAGTTGGCCGGGGATCCCCTCGCCGAGGTAAAAATTGCCGTCGCAACCAACATCGCCACGGATGAGAAAACCTTCTTCCAGCTGGCAGAGGATCCCGATAAAACGATCCGCAGTGTGGTCGCCCGGTTTGAATTTGTTCCCCCGAGCGTCCTGGACAAGCTGGCGGACGATCCGGATCCGGATATCCGCCTGGAAGTGGCCCGTTCCTTCAATGTCAGTAACGCAACGTTAATTCGCCTGAGTCAGGATGAGTATCCCCAAATCAGGGCGCTGGCGGGTCAGATCCTGGCAAACCGGCAGGAGTAGGGTGAGCGTTATCCCATCTCACTCCGATAGCGTATTTAAACAATCGGAGTGAACCCAACCAGGATCAAGAACCAAGTTTGTTTACTGGCTTGAAACTGTCGCACCGCGCTCCCGGCGGGTAAGCGCGGTGCTGTTTGACAGGCCTCGATGCCGCTTACTGATCGCTCTGGGTGCCTTGCCCCTGACCCTGACCCTGGCCCATGCCCTGGCCGCGACCCATTCCCGGGCCCATGCCTTTACCCATACCCTGGCCCGGGCCCATACCGCGTCCCTGGCCGCGGGGCATCGGTTCATCCGGCAGGGTGATGCCCTGCGCCCGGGCCCGTTCCTGCATCATTTTGTGATGCTGTTGGCGATAGGCTTCGCGTTCCTGTTCGGTCTGGAAACTGCGCATCTTGGCCTGGTGTTCGGCACGTTCCTGTTCGGTCATTAACTGGTAACCGTAAACCGGTTCATCGGCAGCCCGAAGCGGGGTAATAACAATGAACATGGCCATACTGATGGCTGACAAGAAGGTGATGAATGATTGACGTTTCATGTCGTTGTCCTCCTGTGACAATGAAATGGAAAAATGGAAACTGGAACCAGAAAAGCTTGGCAGAGTCGCTGCGCGTGAAAGGAGAGTGCTCTGAATCCAATACTCTGGAGCCGATCAAAAAATGCCTTACAGCTATAATTCTAAATACAACAGTTTTCAAGAGGAGTTCCCGGCTTGCAGGCATTTTTTTTGCCGCCCGGCGGGTGTAAAAAGTTAACCGAAACACTCAACTGTTTTGCATATTGTCAGAAACTTTTCCCTGGCGGTTGGGTTGTCGTTTTTTTATCGCCGCCCGACACGATAAACACCCTCTGTTCAGTCTGTGTTCAGCCATGGGACGGTACGATTCGCCACAATCAGCTCAAACGCGATTAGCTGATCCGAATTATCGATACACCGGATCAATTAAGGAGCCACGCTCATGACAACACCATTAACCCGTCACTGTTTGTCGGTGCTGCTGGGCATCGCGCTCACGTTCGGTATCGCAGGCTGTGCAGATGTCCCCCCACACGGCCCACATGGTCATTATCATCCGTATGATTATTACTACTATCCGAGCGTCGGGATCTATTTTCGGTATTCAACAGGCTATTACTACTATCCCTCCGGCACGATCTGGATTAAAACCCGCAAACTCCCGCCCCGTTACCGGCTGGATTCGCACGATCGCGTGGTAATACGCATTGATAACGACAAACCATATCAACGGCATCACCAGCATCAGGAAAAATATCGCCCCCGTCGGGATTACCGTCCGGATCCCTACCGGGATGAAAAGGAACGCTTCTACAACCGGGAACGTTACGAGGAATACCAAAGAAGACGCTAATGATTATTTCCAGCGACAATGATAATCAATACTTATTCGCACACCACGGAGAAAATCTCATCGGGCTTCAATAGCGAAATGGCGGTTTCGTTGCCAATGACATCAACCCACACGATCTTGTCCGGCTGTGACAGATTGACTTGCCGATCGATGTCTGCCGCCAGGGCAGAGACGATATCGATGGTGTGATACGCCTGCCAGCGGCGCTTGTTGACCTGCATGGCCCAGGTCTCATCCGGCGGGAGGCGGGGCAACACTTTCTGGTTGATCAGGTGTTTCATGCTGGCGAGTTCCGTCCAGCACCAGTCATCCACCGGCACCCACTTCACCGCAAACTCGAAGCGGCATTTGCCTGCATGATACAACTGACGACACTGGTGGATGACGTCTCGACCGTCGAGACAGGTCTGGGCCACCCCGATGCCCATGACAAAGGTCCACCGCATGGTGGCGTCGGGGTCACCCAGCACTTTCAGGACATGCCGTGCCTCACGCCGCGCCGGGTAAAAACGCCCCCACGGGTAGGAAACGAGCAAATCGCTCAAAAGCGAAACAAATAGCCCACGCTGATGTAATCCACGAAGTCATCGACCTGGGTGTATTCCACATCCAGCATGCCGTTTTGACCCACTTTGAAACCGGCGCCGATCCCCATGGATAAACTGGTGCCACTGTCGTTGTCCGTGTCCCAGTAGGTCAGGCCCGCCTTGGCCTTGAAGCCGATGTTACCCGGACTGCGATAGACCGCATAGCCGGCGATATTATTAAAGTCCCAGTCACGATTAGCACCCACTTCCCCGTCGGCCACGGTGAAGTTGAATTCCGCTTCCCAGGAGAAGTCGCGACTGACGGGCTGGCCCATCACCGCGCCGATATTGAATGCCGGGTCATTGTCATCACCGTCGGGTTTCATAAAGCCGCCCTTGATACCGAAAAACATGCTCGGCTGTTGCGACGCCGGTTGCGCACTGTAAGCCGGGGTGATCAACGACAACGCGCATATGCTGAATAAAAGTGTACGTAACATGATACTGATACCTCGTTCGTGTTGGTGTTATTGCTTGTTGTTACCAGAGGATAGAAAGAATCCAAAAGTCTTTTCTGTTTGCCAGTCGACAGAAACGAA
>JBECLA010000113.1:0-5493 GCA_040235565.1 Thiohalomonadales bacterium
ATCCGGCCAGCATGAGCATTGCGGCCTTGACCAGGCTGTGGTTGAAGGCAAACACAATCGCGGCTGCAATAGATAGGGGCGTGCCCCAGCCGATACCTATTAAAATGAAACCGATTTGGGATAGAGTCGAATAGGCAAGCATGCGCTTTGCATTGTGTGAGCCCACGGCCGAAAGGCCGCCGAAGACAACCCCGGTAACGCCCAACACAATCAGGATCCAACGAATCACCGGAGCCTGTGAAACAAAGAGGAGTGTCGTCATGCGCAGGAAACCGTATACACCCAGTTTGACAACAACTGAGGACAGCATAGCACTGACACATGTCGGCGCAGCCGTGTGGAAGTCCGGTTGCCAGAAATGGAACGGAAAAACCGCACTCTTTACCATAAAAGTAGCCATTAAAAATCCGATTCCGGGCAGCAGCAAGGGCTGACCGCCGTCAAGAGATATTCGTTCGGCAAGATCCGCCATGTTGAGTGTGCCGTAGCAGACATACAAACTACCGATAGCAAAAAGCATGAAAAAAGAGGCTGTGAGACTGATGTAAAAATACTTGTAGGCTGCTTCCGTGCCGTACCTGTCGTCCGAGGCAGCCGTCAAAACCGTACCCGATATCACTAGTAATTCCGCAAACACATACATATTGAACAGGTCACCGGTCAGTATGGCACCGGTCAGACTGGTGGCCAGCATCAAAAACAGCGGATAAAATGTTGGATACTTTACGACAGCGTCTTTGCTGCCTATGGCATATATAATACCTGTGGTCAGGACCAACTGGCTCATCAAAACGAACACGGCGGACAAGAGATCACCAACCAGGGTGATACCAAACGGTGCGAACCAGCCTCCGGAGTGGAACACGATTGGATTTGCGCCATGCAATACCTCTGCCGTCAACCAGGCACTAACGACCATTGATATAAGCATGCTACCCAGTGCAAGGGCTGCCTGCAGGCGGCGCGTCTGACTTAACATCAGAGTAATCATCGCTCCGGTCAGCGGTATTAATAAGGGTAAAACCGTCAGGTGATTGTTTACCATATTATCTTACTATACAAATTTCCAAACAGTAAAACATAGGAAAACTAAAATGAACCTCCCCGTGGAAGGCCGAGGGGTGTCCATTAATTTGTTGTTTTCAATCTTAGCTCAGCAAGCTGATGCGTATTAAACCCTAAAACGAAATAAATTCTTCACGAGACATCCAGGCTAGTTTTTTAATCCATTTACTTCATCCAGATCGCTAGTTTTGTAACGGGAAGAAATAATATAAAGCATGGATAGGACAAAAGCCGTACCTCCCATACTGATCACGATTGCTGTCAGGATTAATGCTTGGGGCAGTGCATCGCTGCGGAGGCCGCTGGCCGAGCTGATATAAGCGGGTTCAAAGCCTATATACGCACCCGTACATAGCAGAAACAGATTTACGGCGTTCATCAGGATAACCAATCCAATGGCCGATCGGATGATATTGCGCCGCAGAAGCTGGAAAATGCCTGTAGCAAACAAACTACCGATACCAATCGCCAATATTAGTTCCATATGTCCTTCCTTAATTTATCTATAATTTATCCCACCTGTTCTTCGTCTTCTGAAATTTTCTTAAAACATATATTGCTATCAATATCTCTTTCACTGGGGTACCCCAAAGCGTTGAGCATATGGGTGACACTTCCCAGAACACTCAGGCAGATGGCCAGTTCAAAAAGAAACGACGTGCTCAAATTGAAACCTCTGGGCAGAGGCAGTCCCAGTAGATGGCCGAAATCGACGTTTGAAAAAAAAGTTCCGTTAATTAAGGCGGAAACAACACCGTTCGTAATGGCCAGTAATATACCCGAGACTACAAGAGGTGTACCTTCTAGCCATTTCAGACGTTCTCGAGTTTCATCATACCCGAACACAACATACCAGAAGCTTATGGATAGACCGATAATTACGCCGGCGGTGAACCCGTCGCCAGGCTGATCGTGTCCGTATATGATGTTTGTGGTACCGATCACCATTGCTACCGGTAGCGCTATATAGGCAAGAAGACGGATAAATGACGATGTTTTTAATCCACCGATGCCAAAGGTCGGCAGCGTGTAAACATTCGGAGGAGAAAACACACCCGGCTGGCTGCAGCTGTCTCCGTGCTTTCGACTAGCATATCGTAACAGGGTGTAAATACCAAGACCAGCCATACTGAATACAATAATCTCAATCAACGTGTCTATACCTCGAAAATCTGTAATAATAGCGCCGACAATGCTTTTGGATCCAACCATGGGCTTAGCATTTTGAGTATAGAACGGTGTCACAATACTTTGACGGGGTCGAGAGAGCAAGGCCGAAAGGGTAACCAGCATAACCATTATACCTCCGGCAAACGCAACGAGTATATCCCGGGCCAGATTCATCGGGCTTTGCTTGAAAGTGAGATTCTGTGCCTTCTGCCGCTGCAGTCGGGGCAGGCGGGTCAAAGCCAGCACCAAGATGATGATGGATAATATATCCACAACAATCTGTACCAGGGCGACATCTGGCGCAGGTTCCAGCAACATCAGAACGACTATGCCAAGACCGGAAGCGGTTGAAGCGATGATAGCGAAAAGATCTTTTCGCAACAGGACGCTGGCTAGTGCCGCACCGACGATGATAAATAAAACAAAGACACGCAGGATGACCAGTTCTCCTCTGAAATTGAACGAAGGCCACGTCAGTGCTGACCAATCCAACGGCAAAGAGAAACCGCCGAAACCCGCGAAAAGCGCGACAGTTCCTGTCAGGATCACCACAAGGTAGGTGCGCAATCTACCATGTTGAATGCGCGTGGCCAAATAAGCCCCCTGATCGATGATCTCAAGTAACCCACTATAAACATCGTTCAATGTAAATTTTACACGGACTCGTTGGAGTAGTTTTCTTGCACGATGCCGGTAGGCAAAGAGCACCAAGCCAATGATAATGGCAATAGCAGACAGCATAAGTGGTATATTGAGTCCAGTCCACAAGGCCAAGGACACCTTGACCTTGGATCCATGTGCAGCGGCGGCAGCATTGGCGAGCAAAGCAGCTTCTTGTTTCAGTCCGGGTAGATGGGACAGGACCAATGAAGTAACAGCAGGAATAGCAGGCGCACAAAGCATTATCACCGTAGTTTCTTGAGCATGTACCGTCTCATCCCTCGATTTACCCATAAAAGTGTCCCATAGAAACATGGCCGCGAGGGCAAACATCAATGCGCCGGTAATTATGCTTGCCAGGGTGAATATCCAGCTGACCAACTTGGGAAGAGAGGGATGAAAGGCAGTTGCCAGCAGGGTCTCCTTAGCTAAAAAGCCAAAGAGTGGCGGTAAACCTGCCATGGATAGGGCGGCAACGGCACCGATGTAAAAGCTATGTGGCATGGATCGCCTCAGACCGCCTAGACGGCGCATATCTCTTGTACCTGTTTCATGGTCCACAATTCCAACGACCATAAATAGTGAGCTTTTATACAGAGCATGAGCCAGAATGCCTATCACCAATGCTTTGAATGCTATCTCTATGTCCTGACCGATCATCATCATGAGAATGCCCAGCTGGCTAACCGTTGAATATGCCAGCAGGGCCTTTAGATCATTCTGCTTCAACCCCTGGTATGCGCCTACCAACATGGTGATCATTCCGGTAAGTGAGAACAACCAGAACCAGAGCTCTGTTTGCCCCAGAACCGGATTGAGACGGGCCATCAGGTAGATGCCGGCCTTTACCATGGTTGCTGAGTGCAAATACGCGCTTGCCGGTGTGGGTGCACTCATGGCTTCTGGCAGCCAGATGTGGGCCGGGAACTGGGCACTTTTGGTGAACGCACCGATGGCGATCAACACCAGCATCAAGGGATACTGCGGGCTGCTGCGCAACAGATCGCCGCAATCCAGTATGGTTATAAAGCCGGTACCGCCTGCTGTGAAACCAACGATTAACAATCCGACAAGCAAGGCAATACCACCGCCTCCCGTGATAAACAGTGCCTTGAACGCGCCTCGTCGGGCATCTTCGTCCTTGTACTTATAGGCCACCAGCAAAAAAGAGACGATGCTTGTTCCTTCCCAAAACATGAACAGGGTCAATACGTCCCCGGCCATGACCAGCCCTAGCATGGTTCCCATGAAAAGGAGAAGAAAGGTTAAAAAGCGCCAGGCCGATCGATCACCCTTGAAATATTGTCCAGCGTAGACGACAATGAGGGTACCGATAAAGGTAATCAGTAAAGCAAATAGACAGCTTAAACTGTCCAGATAAAACGCCGCGTCGAACCCCATCGACGGGAGCCATCGTATTTTACAGGTGAAGATCAGGTTTGCTTGGAGATCGGGCAGATATGATAACAGGAAGGCAAACGCCGTGAGCGGCGCCAGCGCCAGTAACCCACTTAGTTGCGTTATGGTTAACCTGCGGCTGAGTGACGGCAGGCCGAATAGGGCTGCGATCAGCGCGGATGTGAAGATAATGATCAGTGGCAGAAGAATCTTGAATTCTATCATTCTTTATAGAAATGAATCTGAATCGAATATTTTATGAAATATTATGATCACCCATTATGAAGTAAGCAAACAGATAGGCCTTGAAAATGAAATGGCCGGGCTAAAAGGAATTAGAACCAGTTACAGTTTCACCTAAATATGGATAGATTTCACAATACATGAATTAGCTTTGATTTGACAATAATTTTAAGATTGAATTTTGAACCGGTGAAATGTGACACTTTGCAAAAATTTCAAATATCTAATGAATCCAAATTGATGTGATACTCAAAACTTATCTCTCATTCAGTTTCAATATTTAAATGAAAACCTGGTCATTCCGTCAGTACAAAATCTTGTATAACCTTGTTCCTTCCTAACAAATTTTCAGGTTTCTGTCCATAAGGTGAAAATATCATCCCAATCAAAAACCGGTGATAAGTCTGACATCTTGGCCCTGATCGCAAATCTGCAATTTTCAAAAAGGAGAGATCCAAATTCAAGGGTTTGCCTTTTTTGCAATTTTGTAGGAAATGCGATATGCACTTTTAGTTGAGATTCTTGAACCTGCGTTTTTGGCAAGATATGTTGCACTTGCAACGTAAAGTCCTCTAAAGATATTTTATGAGCCACTGTTGAACCATTTTTAAAATCCAGCAGGCAGCTCACAAACAAACCTTTCCTTATGTATATTTAATTCCCACCTGAGCTAACAACCACAATCAGACTGGGTATTTAGTGCCCACCTTTGTGTATCTTTTAAAATAAAAACCATTTTTTTGTTCTATCCATTCAAAGTGTTATCCATTTTATATACCACATTGTGATATTAATGGCACGAAAATTGCTGGTATTATAAATAAAATTTAAAGGCCTTAGTAGGGACATTGGAGGTATTATTTATGGAAACATCACTAGCCTGGACATTTGTCGGTTTGTCAATAGTCATGGGACTTCTCGCAGGTGTAGGGACATTTTCTGCAGTCAGAGGTATAT
>JBECLA010000125.1:0-4980 GCA_040235565.1 Thiohalomonadales bacterium
ATTGCCATCCCGATCCAATACAAAGGATGAGCTGTGATTCCCGCCGCCAGGAACATAGTCGATATGCCCAAGGAACTGGCGGTCCTTGCTCCAGCGCGAGATGCGCAAACGGCTTTCTGCCGGCGGGCTATCAGGCTCAAAGGGATCACACACCGCATAGTGATCCAGAAAATAATGTTCACCTGCATCCGTGACGTTAACAAATAACGGGTTAAAAACAAAATTGATCGGAATGCCATCGGGGTATTCAACAGGCTTGTCACAATACTCATTTTCCAGCCAGTTCAATCCTTGACCGAGTGTATTTGCCAGGGCAAAGGCCTCATCATCAGTTAACACCCCGGTCGTGTCAGTGCGATAATCATCAATGAAGAACGGCAGTAACGGCGCGATGAACTCGCCGTTCTGGGGCAGCTGGGTGATTTTGAACTGCAGCGGGTCGGGTACACCGGGGCCGGTTGGATCGTCGGAATAGGGCAGCACATCCGTATCTGACCCGGTCAGCACGATCTCGATCGGCTTCGAGGTCAGTGTCTCAGCCGTTTTTGGATCCGCGATTGGTGCCGTGTTGGTGTTGGGCGTCTTGACCGTGACCAGTTGCGTGCCAGGAGGGTTGGTTGAATTGCCGGAGTCGTCGGTCGCCGTCCATGTCACGATGGTTCGGGTATCCGGGGCAACAATACCGTCAGGGCTGGTGGTTGAACTCGTGACAGCCGGGTGCAGATCCGCCAGGTCTACCACCAGCGGCTGGCCGAGTGGTTGATCGTTCAGGTTGATACTGGCCGTACTTTCAAGCACTACGCCAGGCGGCGGCACCAGGATCGGTGCCTGCGTATCTTCGATAGTAACGGTCTGGATGATGCTGCGGGAGTTGTATGGATCGTTGTCAGGCACACCGTCACCATCGTGATCCAGGCCGGGGGCAGTGGGTCCCATATCGCGCACGGTCCAGGTGATCACGGTATCACCCAGCGGCAATAGCTCAGGCGCGTCGTTGACGATGGTCACCTCGCGGCCACAGCCATCCGCGGCGCTGATGTAGCTTGCGAATTCATCGAGATAGCGTGAGGTTTTGGCGCCGCCCACGTCGGTCGCCTCTTTCCTCGGGTTGGTCTGGCTGGTGGTGATCGTCGGGGGAATAACATCGTAGACGGTCAGCAACTGGTTGCGGGAGCGGGAAACTGTCGGGAC
The DNA here is from genome assembly GCA_040235565.1 of Thiohalomonadales bacterium. Lineage (GTDB taxonomy): Bacteria > Pseudomonadota > Gammaproteobacteria > UBA6429 > Thiohalophilaceae > JAHEIJ01. Next base: position 1,192 of record JBECLA010000125.1, read on the forward strand.
ACCCGTGATTATCTTGTTCAGCAGAAGGTCCGGGGTAATCAGATAACCAGCGCCAAAGGCGTCTGCCCCATAGCCGCGGTATCGCCTGACTTGATCCAGAAGATCGATCTTGTTATCCAGGGTAGCGATTAAATTTTTTAGATACTTAACGTCACCGGTAGTCGAGGCGAGCTCCAGTTTGTTGCCCTTGAGCTTTCTCAGTTTTCTTATTTGTAGCGCATACTTTGATTCCATCCCGAGCATCACCGCGGTGGTGAAGCCCGGGATGATCAAATCCCATACCGGTGCCCACATGCTGTCAGCGCGCCACTCGACGGTATGAACACCCGCGTCGACCAAAACAGTCTGAACTCCTTCAATATCGCGCGAGATACCTGCGCTTGGGCTGTTAACACTGAGTGTTACATCCGTGTGCGCATGCACGATCTCTGGTACACCCAGAATGCCGAACTCGGTCGGCGTATCGTTTGGCCTGAACAGCGCATCATCACCCAACTTGGGCCACAGACCAAGAAAGTTGGAGAAGGTCGTCGTGGCCTGGGGGAGTTCGAATTGGTAGCGGCACTGGCCATCGAAATTCGGCATGACGGCGACATCCGCCGGCGCCTTGAGGTAGGCCTTGGTGAATTTCAGCGTGTTATCCGCTGCCAAATTGGCTATTTCTGCGGAGTATGAAGTGAATGGTTCGGGGACGAAACCGAGCGGTATCGTCGCATTGTGGATTGCGAGCTGAGCAAGGATCAACCGATACGACTTCTGATTCAGACGCGTCTGCTCGTCTGCGGGGAGTTGGGTTTCATCGACATATGGACCCTGGTATGCCGCGTTGGCCACAGGTGAACCCAGGCTCAATACCAGGCCAAGCAAAACGGGGTAAAGCCGTTTTTTCATGGAGTGCGCTTCTTCCTTGTGATCATGGATTACGCCGGCCGGATCCCAGCGCGGCGCGCCACGCAAAAGATGGTCGCGATGGGGAACAGTGCGAGCTTATTAATATAGAGTGAGACCGCTATGCCTTTTGAAGGCGGTTTTGTTAGTTTTATAATAATTAAAGAATAGATGCCCTGTTCTTTGAAATCCATGACGGTTGGAAAAAAATGCTATCTTTTAAAAGGAATTAAGTCATTGGTTGTAAATCCTTTAGTGTAGATTCGTGATGCTAATAAGACATTATTCGTAATTGGGATTACCGAATACCGGGTGTAGATGTAGGCGATGCTATAAGAATAAAAAGGCTGTTAATCGATGGTTTACAGACATGAAACCTCTTTTTATTCCTTGTGCTGCTGCTTGTCAGTCGGTTCAAGAGAAATAATAGGGGCACGACAGGCTTTCTGTTATTTAATATCGAATTCCTGGCGTTTCGATTTTAAGTCCGTTACTGCGGGCACTCATAAAGACCTCGAGGTTGATGTATTCCTTTGAGTTAAGCGGATAGGGTTCTGCGCGCAGGTTGGTCAGACATTCGGTAATCCGTTCCTGTAATCCCACCACTTGTCCGGTGGTGTAGCGATAAACGGGAAAGCCGTTGCTCTGGCCCTGGGTCAGTATCTGGCCACGGAAGGTTTTCCCGGCGTGATAGCCATGACATTGATGGCAGGCGATATCCACCTGTCCCCAACGGGTGTGAAACAGTTTTTTGCCCGCTTCGTAGTAGGGTGCCATCGGACCACTGACATCCACCGCCACGGTTTCGCCATAGGCCAGGCGGCGAACAAAGGCTTCCAGTTGCACTGCCTCCCGGCTGGCATAGTTCAGATTCGGACCGCCCATTCGATCCTTGCGGCAACTTATGATCTGGTTGCGCAGGGTGACGGGTTGGTTTAATTGTTTGCTATACACCGGATACGTCGCGAGCTGCTTCACATCAAACTGGCTACCCTCACTCCCGTGACAGGATGCGCAGGACTTGCCATTATTTCCCGCGGAGGCGAACAGCGTTTGTCCGGCTTCGACGGCGATCATACCCGGGTTGGCAAAATCGTCATCCTGCATGGCCTGCATTTCCGGTGTCAGGTAATCGTAACCGGATACCGGTTGCTGGGCGTAGGCGGACACAGTTGTCAGGGTGAGACCCAGCACAAACAAACGGGAAGCGGATTTTATTTTTTGCACATGCATGACATAGCTGTTCTGTCGTTCATTTCAAGCTGGCCAGGTAGGCCACCACGTCTTCGACTTCCTGGGCGGTGAGCCAGGTGCGTCCCCTGAGTGCTTTGGCGACCCGGTTGAGTTGTTGCGGTGGCCGGTAATAGCCGGGCATGACGGTTTCCGGGTTGAAGCGTGATTGATCCACGACATGCAGGCGGATCATCCCCACGGATTGACGTGCGCCGATGCCGGTCAACGGGGGACCGAGATTGCCGAAGAATTCTTCCTCGGGGATCGGCAGCACATGGCAGGCCAGACAGTTGCCGCGATGTTGATCGCCAGCGATGGCCCGGCCACGCTTCGGATCCCCTGTCAGACCACCGAGGGGTTGCTGGATGGCAAAGTCCCTGACCTGCCACGTGTAATACGTTGCCGGTGGCTGCGTGGGATCGGCAGCATCGGCCGCGGTGAGGGGCAGGATCACGGCGCACAGGGTGAGTAACCAATGCCTGGGTGTCTGTTGCATGACGTGTCTCTTCTCCTTGAAATGATGCTAACACGCCTTTACCGGGTTCTTAAAGAACGATGAAGAAAGCACTAACAAGACAGTCATCTTAGAACGTATCTAAAACAGTCCGTATTCAAACAATATGACGGTGGTTAGTTACCTGGTTGACGAAAATATAGGGATAGAGTGATCATCTCTTCGAAACTCAAATGGGCACCATTCAGTATTCCCTGTCCCTGTATTTCTTTCAGGAATCACCAGGGAGGCCCCGATCTTGCTCTGCAAACTCTGCTCAACGGGTCTAGATTGTTTTGCTCACTTTGTTTTTAATATTAGCGTATATTGTTCTCAGACATTATTCATTGAACGCAGTTAACGACAAATTAATAAAACTACGTATGCATTCGTACGAATTTGACAATCTCTCCGATGTTCGCGATGGACTGACTCGAAAGGAGCGCATAGTTTTATATTGCCTCGCGCAGTTACAAAAAGAACGGGGCGGGCGCAACGCTCCTACCGCAATGCTTTACGGGCGGGTGGTCGAGCATGTGAATATCAGCGAAACTGAACTGCAACTGATTTTGCAAAGACTCTCAAATTACAACCACGGGTCAGAGGCTTGAGACTTGTTTCAATTGGCAAGGTAGTGGTCGGAGTGATTTTAGTTCGACCAGCCTGTTGCAATTTCGACCTTTTTTAAAGTTGTGACCCAGTTCTTACTTTTTAGATGCAACTCCTTCCATAATCATTTCAAGAATGTACTGAATAACAGCGGGTTATTACAGACTCTTTATCAGAATGATTAAATTATTGGAGGATGAAATGATCGATATGAAGCAATTCAAGGACAATGTCTCAAGCAAAATCAAGGCCCATCACGAACCAGAAAAACCCGAATTTCATGCCAAGGAAACCAATCCGGTAACAGTAAAATCCAATGCCATGGCGATAGGGGCTTCTATTAACATCAAGGGTGATGTGACGGGTAATGAGGATCTTGTTATCCAGGGGAAAGTGGAAGGCACGATTAATCTGAAAGGTCATAACGTTACCATCAGTAAAAGCGGAAAGGTCAAGGCGAATATTGAGGCAAACCAGATCATCGTCGAAGGTGAACTTACCGGTGATATGAATGGTGATGAGAAAGTTGTTATTCGCGCGACGGGGCATGCCTATGGCAACATTGT
>JBECLA010000149.1:0-33971 GCA_040235565.1 Thiohalomonadales bacterium
GGTGCTGCAGGGATCGAACCTGCGACCCTCGCCTTGTAAGGGCGATGCTCTCCCAGCTGAGCTAAGCACCCCTGTCGAAGGCGCGCTAGTTTACGGCATCCTTGAGCGCTTTACCAGCCTTAAATCCGGGTACTTTTGCAGCCGGGATATTGATTGGCTCACCAGTACGCGGATTGCGACCGGTACGGGCCGCACGGTCTTTTACAGAAAATGTTCCAAAACCGACCAAGGTCACCTGATCCCCATTGGCAAGTGATTTTGAAATACTATCCAGCATGGTATCGACAGCACGGGTTGCGGCTGCTTTGGAAATGTCGGCGCCTTCTGCGACCGCATCAATCAGTTCAGTCTTGTTCACAGACTTCCCCCTTAGAATTGTTATTTAGAAAAACACCACCAACAAATATGGCGGTATTCGTGGCTTGAAGTGTAAGAGTTTATACCAACTGCCCTGCCGGTTGGTCAAGGACACAGCCCGGTTTACCGGGAAAAACAAGGTAAGCCGGGCTGCAAAAAGGACTTGACAATTAATGCGGACGGATTGAGTTACTACTTTCGGCTGTCTGACCTTCGCCAGTCTTGACGACCTCTTTTTCGGTATCACTCAATGGTTCCGGCATCCGTGATAATGCCACCTCAAGCACTTCGTCGATCCATTTGACTGGACGTATATCAAGATTTTCCTTGATATTATCCGGGATCTCAGCCAGGTCTCGGGTATTTTCATCCGGTATTAACACGGTCTTGATACCACCACGATGTGCCGCCAGGAGCTTTTCCTTGAGCCCACCGATAGGCAGAACCTCACCACGCAGGGTAATTTCACCCGTCATGGCCACATCGGCCCGCACCGGAATTTGCGTCAGTGCAGAAACCAGTGCCGTACACATGCCGATACCCGCACTGGGCCCATCTTTGGGGATCGCACCTTCCGGGACATGCACGTGGATATCGTTTTTGTCAAAGACTTCGTTTTCGATTCCCAACACTTTGGCACGACTGCGAACCACGGTCATAGCAGCCTGAATTGATTCTTTCATCACATCGCCAAGTTGTCCGGTCACGCTGTGCTTGCCCTTACCCGGCATAACGGCTGTCTCAATGGTCAGCAGTTCCCCACCAACCTCGGTCCATGCCAGACCGGTTACCTGACCAACCTGATCATGCTCTTCAGCACGACCAAAGCGGAAGCGTTTGACTCCGAGGAAGTTTTCCAGATTCTCCGGTGTGACCTCAACCTTCTGCATGCTCTTATCGAGCAGGATATCCTTCACCGTCTTGCGACAAATCTTGGCAATTTCACGTTCCAGATTGCGCACCCCGGCTTCGCGGGTGTAGTAGCGAATAATATCCCGTACCGCATCTTCATTGATGGTGATTTCGTTGTCCTTTAAGCCATTGTTCTTGATCTGCTTCTTGACCAGGTAACGTTCCGCAATATTGACCTTTTCGTCCTCGGTGTAACCGGACAGGCGAATCACTTCCATACGATCCAGTAACGGTCCCGGAATATTCATGGTATTCGAGGTCGCCACAAACATGGTTTCTGACAAGTCATAATCGACTTCGAGATAATGATCATTAAAGGTATGGTTCTGTTCCGGATCCAGGACTTCCAGTAAGGCCGAAGCCGGGTCACCACGAAAATCCATGGCCATCTTGTCGATTTCGTCCAGCAGGAACAGCGGGTTACGCGTTCCGACTTTCGACAGATTCTGGATGATCTTGCCCGGCATGGAGCCGATATAAGTGCGACGGTGCCCCCGAATTTCGGCTTCATCCCTTACCCCACCGAGAGCCATTCGAATAAATTTGCGATTCGTGGCGCGTGCGATGGACATACCAACCGAGGTTTTACCGACACCAGGGGGGCCGACCAGGCACAGAATCGGGCCTTTCATTTTCTTCATGCGTTGCTGTACGGCAAGGTACTCCAGAATACGTTCTTTGACCTTTTCCAGACCATAATGATCCGCTTCCAGCACTTCCTCGGCTTTGGCCAGATCATGCCGTACCTTGGATCGCTTCTTCCAGGGCACGTTGACCAGCCAGTCAAGATAATTCCGCACCACGGTCGCTTCCGCCGACATGGGTGACATCATCTTGAGCTTGCCCAGCTCCGCCTTGGCCTTGGTCTTGGCCTCCTTCGACATCCCGGCGGACTCAATTTTCTTTTCCAGTTCTTCCAGTTCATTGGGCACGTCTTCCATATCACCCAATTCTTTCTGGATTGCTTTCATCTGTTCATTCAGATAATACTCGCGCTGGCTCTTTTCCATCTGGCGCTTGACGCGACCACGGATCCGTTTTTCGACCTGCAGCAGATCAATCTCGGATTCCATCATCCCCATCAGATGCTCAAGACGTTCGCGCAAGTCGGTCAATTCCAGAATATTCTGTTTTTCATCGATCTTGAGCGACATATGGGCCGCAATGGTGTCAACCAGGCGGCTGGGATCTTCGATACTGGAAAGGGAAGTCAGAATTTCCGGTGGAATTTTCTTGTTGAGCTTGACGTATTGATCAAATTGATTGGTTAAGGAACGTACCAGGACTTCTGATTCACGTTCGTCGATTGCCTCTTCTTCGTACTGTTTTACCTGAGCGGTAAAATATTCTTCTTCACCCAGATAGGTGACGATCCGCGCACGACGGTTGCCTTCAACCAGCACCTTGACGGTACCATCAGGAAGTTTAAGCAATTGCAGGATGCTGGATATTGTCCCGATCCGATACAGGTCATCCATATTGGGATCATCTTCGGCAGCACTTTTTTGCGCCACCAACAAGATCTGTTTGTCGTTTTCCATGGCAGCTTCCAGCGCCTTGATCGATTTCTCGCGACCGACAAACAGGGGGATCACCATATGCGGGTATACCACGACATCACGCAGTGGTAGTACCGGAATGGTGGAAAGTTGTTCTTCAATCAATTCAGACATAATACCTTCTCGTGTTGGCTATCCCGTAGATAGCGGAGTCTTTTACTGAGGTATGGTTATCCCGGAAAGATTTCAACCGGGTCGAGTAATGAAAATTTCCCGTAAAATCTCTGGGGGACATTGTGACGTCCCCCTGGATTTTACTCGTCTGATGAGGCGGCTCGTTGCTCCGAGCCCTCAAAGATGAAAAGCGGCTCGCCTTCGCCGGTAATCACGGACTCATCGAGTACCACTTTTTCGACATTCTCTATGGAAGGCAGGTCGTACATGGGTTCCAGCAGAATATGTTCCAGAATGGAACGTAGCCCACGTGCGCCGGTTTTGCGCTCCATGGCCTTGCGGGCCACCGCGCGCAGGGCATCTTCACGGATTTCCAGCTCACACCCTTCCATTTCAAACATTTTCATATATTGCTTGGTCAGGGCATTCTTGGGTTCGGTCAGGATCTGGACCAGGGCATCTTCATCCAGTTCCTGCAAGGTCGCGATCACGGGTAACCGTCCCACGAATTCGGGGATTAAGCCATAGCGGGTCAAATCTTCAGGCTCAACATCCGTCAGGACCTCGCTGAAACTCTTTTGATCCTTTTTGCTCTTGACCTCGGCACCAAACCCGATACCGCCTTTTTCGGAACGATCACGGATGATCTTGTCGAGACCGGCAAATGCGCCACCACATATAAAGAGAATGTTGGAAGTATCAACCTGCAGGAATTCCTGTTGCGGGTGCTTGCGTCCACCTTGTGGCGGCACCGAGGCAACCGTCCCTTCAATCAATTTCAGCAATGCCTGCTGCACGCCTTCGCCGGAGACATCGCGGGTAATCGACGGGTTGTCGGATTTACGTGAAATCTTATCGATTTCATCGATATAGACAATGCCGGTTTGCGCTTTCTCGACATCGTAATCACATTTCTGTAATAACTTTTGAATAATATTCTCGACGTCTTCACCCACGTAGCCGGCTTCGGTCAGGGTTGTGGCATCCGCAATGGTGAAAGGAACGTTCAACAACCGTGCCAGGGTTTCAGCCAACAGGGTTTTACCGCTACCCGTCGGTCCCACCAGCAGGATATTGCTCTTGGCAAGCTCGACATCGTCCTTTTTCTGTTCGGTTTCCAGCCGCTTGTAGTGGTTATACACCGCAACCGACAGGACTTTCTTGGCCCGTTCCTGGCCAATCACATATTCATCCAGAATGGCATTGATCTCGTGCGGGGTCGGCAGTTCGCTACCCGTCACCGAGGCGGATTGTTCCTGCACCTCTTCACGGATGATGTCATTGCACAGTTCAACACACTCATCACAAACAAAGACGGATGGCCCGGCAATCAGCTTGCGCACTTCGTGCTGACTCTTGCCGCAAAATGAACAGTACAGGAGTTTCCCGTTATCACCTGTATTGTTTTTGTCTTCGCTCATGGTTTTACCTCTGTCATGATCCGCCTTTCTTAACCATGCGTGTATTTTCGAATTATTTCAAGTACCCGTGGGGCATTTCAAAATCCCACACTCCCGGTGGGTTTTCATGGAGCATATTCGCCTGCGCCTATTTGCCTGCGGCATTCCGGGCTTCCATAACGGCATCGATCAAACCGTAGTCAACCGAAACCTTGGCGCTCATGAAGAAGTCCCTGTCAGTATCCTGCTGAATACGCTCCAGCGGTTGCCCTGTATGTTTGGCAAGGATCGCGTTTAAACGTTCCCGCACCTCGAGAATCTCCTTGGCATGGATTTCAATATCCGAAGCCTGGCCCTGAAACCCGCCCAATGGCTGGTGAATCATGGTGCGGGAATGCGGCAAGGCATAGCGTTTGCCTGTTGCGCCCCCGGCCAGCAAGACCGCGCCCATACTGGCGGCCTGACCCACACACATGGTGCTGACATCCGGTTTCACGAACTGCATGGTATCGTAAATCGACAACCCCGCAGTTACCGAACCACCTGGCGAATTGATGTACAGATGAATGTCCTTGTCCGGATTTTCCGATTCCAGGAACAGCAACTGGGCGACCACCAGGTTCGCCATGTGATCTTCGACCGGTCCTACCAGAAAAATCACCCGCTCCTTGAGCAAACGCGAGTAAATATCGTAGGCCCGTTCACCCCGAGAGGTCTGTTCGACCACCATCGGGACGAGCTGATTGGTGATTTCCGGTATCTTGCTGCTGTAATTTTTATCGGTCACGAAAAATCTTCCTTTAGTTACACGGGTTCCACGAGATTGTCAGGCGCCTGCCTTGGGATTCATTAACTCATTGAATTCAATAGTCTTTTCTTCCACTCTGGCCTGATCCATGACCCAGTCAACCACCTGTTCCTCGAACACCAGAGACTCGACTTCGGCCAGTCGACGCTTGTCTGCATAGTACCACTTTACGACTTCTTCGGGATGCTCATAAGGCGCCGCAATGCTTTCCACCATCGCTTTCACCTTGTCGGGATCCACGCTTAAATCATGCTGCTTGACAATCTCAGACATGATGAGTCCGAGTTTGACGCGCCGGTCGGCCTGGTCGTGGAACATAGCGGGATCCAGTTTCAGATCCTGTTGCCCCATGCCCTGACTGGCCAGGTTCTGCCGCATCTGGCTCACCAGGGCCTGGGCTTCATTCTCAATCAACGCCGCAGGGACATCGATTTCATGGGATGCCAGCAGTTTATCCATCACCCCTTCTTTCAGACGGCTTTTGATCTTGTTCTCCAGTTCCCGCAGCATATTGTTGCGGATCTCTTCCCGCATCTTGTCCAGATCACCGTCTGCCACACCCAGTTGTTTGGCAAATTCAGCATCCACTTCGGGCAATTTCGGCGCTTCCACGGCATTGACATGGATCGCGAATTCAACCGGCTTTCCGGCCAGGTGCTCGGCCTGATAGTTTTCCGGGAACGTCAGGTTGAGGGTCAGGTCATCGCCGGCCTTGGCCCCCTTCAGGCCTTCCTCGAACCCCGCAATCATCCGGCCCTGCCCGATCTGTACCGTCATACCCTTGCCTTCGCCACCTTCAAAGGCTTCGCCGTCAATCATGCCCTTGAAATCAAGGTTGACCTGATCCCCGTCTTCGGCAGCCCGTTGTGCCGTCTCCCAGGCGGTGTTCTGCTTACGAATGTTTTCAATCATGTTGTCCACATCCGCATCGGTAATTTCACACACCGGCTTTTCAATGCTCTGCTGGCTCAGGTCGGCAATTGTCACTTCCGGGTAGACTTCAAAAGTCGCGGTATATTCCAGCCCCTTCCCCGGCGCCATTTCCTTGGTATCAAAGGTGGGCATCCCGGCCGGGCGGAGCTTCTCCTGGCTGACGGCTTCATAAAAGGAGGCTTGCAGCACATCACCAATGACTTCCTGCCGGACCTGGTTGCCATATTGTTGCTGTACCACCTTCAATGGCACCTTGCCTTTGCGAAAACCCTTCATCTTGACGCTGCGGGTCAGGTCCTTGAGCTTGCTCTGGACCGCATCGGCGATGCGATCCTCTTCGACGGCCACGGTCAGGCGACGTTCCAGACCACTCGTGGTCTCAACAGAAACTTGCATTTCAATTCCTCATTAAATTTCTATAATTTCAGTAGGTTATATTATTCGGGAACCGGGCCCGGAAACCATATGGTGCGAAAGGAGAGACTCGAACTCTCACGGGTTACCCCACTGGAACCTAAATCCAGCGCGTCTACCAATTCCGCCACTTTCGCGCAGACAGTGATTTAAAACCGCCGATTATACAGGCAGACGAAATGCTGGTGTAACCGTTTTGAAAAATCCGGGTCAAACAAAGTGAGGCGGATCAAGCGGGTAGCAACTAAATTCGCTACCTCAGAGGGTTTGTCTTTTGCGCCTTGCCTCCAGGATCATGCTGCTGCCGTGTTCGGCGATCATGACAGTGGGTGAACACGTATTACCCGAGGTAATGGTGGGCATAATCGAGGCGTCTACCACCCGCAGGCGCTCGATACCGCGTACCCGTAGGCGCGAATCCACGACGGCATCGGCGTCATCGTCGCGCCCCATTTTGCAGGTCCCCACGGGATGAAAAATCGTGGTGCCGATATCCCCGGCTGCCCGCGCCAGGTCTTCATCTGACTGAAACTGCACACCCGGCAGGTGTTCAACGGGCTGGTACGGGGCCAAAGCGGGCTGGGAGACAATACGTCGGGTGAGCCGCAATGCCCTGGCGGCCTTGGCGCGGTCTGCCTCATGCGTCAGGTAACGCGGCGATATAAGCGGCGCGGTCGCCGGATCCGGGTGTTTGATTCGCACCCAGCCACGGGAGCGGGGGCGCAAATCACAGACACTGGCGGTGAATGCAGCAAAGCGGTGCAGCGGATCGCCAAACTTTTCCAGCGAGAGAGGCTGGACGTGATATTCCAGATCGGGCGTTACGACACCGGGATCCGAACAGGCAAACAGGCCAAGCTGGCTGGGTGCCATGCTAAGCGGGCCGCGACGCAAGAAAAGATACTCCAGTCCCATCATGGCCTTGCCCCACAGACTGTTGGCTTGCTGATTCAAGGTCTTGATGCCCTCAACGTTGAATATCATGCGCAACTGCAAGTGGTCCTGCAGGTTGGCGCCGACCCCGGGCAGATCCGCCTCCACGGGAAGCGCCAGTGCTTGCAGCAGGTCTGCCGGCCCAATGCCGGAACGTTGCAAAATCGCAGGGGAACCGATGGAACCCGCCGCCAACAGGGTTTCGCTTCGCGCGGTCACCCGGCAGCGTTCACCCGCCAGGAGGAAATCCACACCCCGGGTGATCCGGCCTGCAACAACCAATCGATCGATCAAGGCACCTGTGATGATTCTCAGGTTGGGACGATGTTTTGCGGGCTGCAAAAAAGCCTTGGTCGCATTCCAGCGCAGACCTTTGCGCTGGTTGACTTCAAACTTGCCTACCCCGGCATTATTGCCACGATTAAAATCCTCTGTCGCCGTAATCCCTGCCTGCTGGGCGGATTCCGCGAAGCGGTCGAGGATGTCCCAGCGCAAGCGCTGTTGTTCGACCCGCCACTCACCGCCCACGCCATGCATCTCGTCACTACCACGCCAGTAGTCCTCACTCCGTTTGAATAGCGGTAACACATTCCGCCAGGACCAGCTATCATCACCTGTCAGCGTCGCCCATTCATCGTAGTCCCGCTGTTGGCCGCGCATATAAATCATGGCATTGATCGACGTGCTGCCGCCCAGTACCTTGCCCCGGGCGTAGAGAATGGAGCGGCCGTTCAGACCGGTTTCGGACTCCGTGCGATAGCACCAGTCGGTGCGTGGATTGCCAATGCAAAAGAGATAACCGACGGGGATATGAATCCAGATCCAGTCATCCTTTCCACCCGCCTCAAGCAACAACACTGAAATATCGGGATCAGCTGACAGGCGATTGGCGAGCACACAACCGGCCGCCCCGGCACCCACAATCACGTAGTCGTATTCGCCGAGGTTACGCATGACCATATTCCCGGCGCTTTTGGCGCTGTCCCATTTGGGAGGCAATGATCGAATCCAGAAACAGCTGCAGGAAATGGAAAATGATGCACACGACAATGGCCAGGCCGACAGGTTGATCCAGCGCGGCGAGCACCCCGATCGCAACCGGCAAGGTTTTCTGCGAGGCGGTAAACAACAGGGCGCGCCATTCGCTTGGTTCAGGCCGATACAGGTAGCGGGATAACCAGCAGAGCAGCAACAAAGCTCCATGGACAGCGAAGGCAGCAACGACCATCAGCAATAAAAGCACCAGATTCATTCCTTTTAATGTATCGACTGACGCCGACACCGACATCCAGACGGTTCCAACCACACAGAGTGACGGAAGAAATTTCAACAGCCACTGTTGCGGTGGAACGTGGACGACCAGTTTCAGCACCATTCCGATCAGAAAAGGAATGAGAACAATTAATATCAGTTGCTTTAATAAAGGCCAGGGCGAAATGGAAATGATGCCGATACTCTCAAGGGTTAAATGCAACATGAAAGGAATAGTAAAAATACCGACCAGATTCAACAGGATGGTCAGAAACAAGGCCTTGGGTACATTCCCCGCGGCGATCCGGGTCATGACAATGCCGGAAGACAGCGTCGGTGGTACGGTGGCCATCACGACCAAACCCATAACGGCACCCACCGGCAGTGCAATGACAGATGCGACCCCCAGTCCAACAAACGGGCTGATCAACAAACTGATCGTAATCCCCACAATGGAACCGGTAACCAGGCCACGTCCTCGCGGCAACTGTTTTAAATTCGTTTGATATCCATTGATCAGAAAAATGATGATCACCATCCAGGGAATCAAACCCAGTTGTTGCAATACCATCCCCGGACGGGGATCCAGCCATGCGAACAAGAACGCCAATAACAGACCAAAAGGTAAAAAGTAATTCTTCATATCCGCTCGCGGTAACGCTGATTATCACACCGGGTTAGAGGCTGGTCTTTCAGGCCATATACCATCTTGATGGCCAGGTCACTATACGTCTTCAAACCGGGATTTTCGCATTATGAAACTTATGTGCATTCAGGTATATGTAGACAGTTATCTATGATTTAATCAAATCCTGGTCATTTAGTTGCTAGTCGGCGACAGAGAATCCCTACGAACTTAATATAGATAGGGTTTTTATATTATTCCCGGAGATGGTTGATCACAGCACTTCTTATATCATGCTGTCCTGGTGGCTGAGTATCACGTCTTGCAGCAATGCACTAATATTAGTTTTACTATCGGTAATTCAAACAAGCTTACGGGTACTCTTCCAGGCAAGGAAATATCTATGGTCAAAACGCTACACCACTACCTGAACGGCCAACGGGTTGAAGGAACCAGCGGCCGATATGGTGAGGTTTACAATCCCACCACCGGTGAGGTTTCCGCCAAAGTCCCGCTGGCCTCGGCGGATGAAACCGCCAGGGCGATAGAGATGGCGGCGGCGGCTTTTCCCGCCTGGCGGGATACGCCTCCGCTGCGCCGTGCCAGGGTATTTTTTCGTTTCAAGGAACTGCTTGATCAACATCTGGAAGAACTTGCCGAACTCGTATCAGCCGAACACGGTAAGGTACTCAGTGATGCGCGCGGGTCTGTGATTCGGGGTATCGAAGTCGCCGAATTTGCCTGTGGCGCGCCTCATTTGCTGAAAGGTTATTTCTCTGAAAATGTGGGGCGTAATGTCGACAGTCACTCGATACGCCAGCCACTGGGAGTTTGTGCTGGCATCACCCCCTTCAATTTTCCGGCGATGGTCCCGATGTGGATGTTTCCGCTGGCGATCATCTGCGGCAACACCTTTATTCTGAAAACCTCCGAAAAAGTCCCTTCTACCGCGCTGCGGCTGGCTGAATTACTGAGCGAAGCCGGGTTACCGGATGGCGTCATGAACGTGGTGAACGGCGACAAAGACGCGGTCAATACCCTGCTCACCCATCCCGGCGTTGCCGGCGTCAGCTTCGTCGGCTCCACCCCGGTCGCCGAATATATTTACCAGACCGCGTCCAATCACGGGAAACGGGTCCAGGCGCTGGGTGGTGCCAAGAACCACATGGTCGTCATGCCGGATGCCGACATGGAACAGGCCACCGACGCCCTGATGGGCGCCGCCTATGGCTCCGCCGGGGAGCGCTGTATGGCCATTTCCGTCGCCGTTGCCGTCGGGGATGAGACCGCCGATGACTTGATAAAACGGCTGGCACCCCGGGTGCAAAATCTGAAGGTTGCCCCCAGCACCGCGCCGGATGCCGAGATGGGTCCCCTGGTGACCCGGGAACATCGTGACAAAGTCAAAGGCTATGTGGACCTGGGTGTGAAAGAAGGTGCTGAGCTGGTGGTCGACGGTCGGGACCTGACGGTTAAGGGCCATGAAAACGGTTTCTTTCTGGGCGGTTGCCTGTTCGACAAGGTCACCACCGAGATGCGTATCTACCAGGAAGAGATTTTCGGTCCGGTGTTGTGCGTGGTCCGTGCGCCTGATTTCGAAACCGCCCTGGAGATGGTCAACCAGCATGAATTCGGTAATGGCACCGCGATCTTTACCCGTGATGGCGATACCGCCCGCACATACGCGTCACGGGTCCAGGTCGGAATGGTGGGGATCAATGTACCCATCCCCGTGCCCATGGCGTTCCACAGTTTCGGGGGCTGGAAACGTTCCTTGTTCGGTGACATCCACGTGCATGGCGAAGAGGGTATTCACTTTTACACCAAGCTGAAAACGGTGACTTCTCGCTGGCCCACCGGTATCCGTGCCGGCGCGGATTTCCATATGCCGACCATGAAATGATTCAACTTACTTGACGACAGGTCCAAAACCAAACCAGGGAGCAGAGATCGCTATGAGCAAGATCGGATTCATTGGAGTAGGGATTATGGGGCGCCCGATGGCAGGGCATCTGCAAGCCGGGGGACATCAACTCTATCTGGTCAAACACCACACTGCCCTGCCCGAGGAATTGATTAAAGGGGGCGCGGTGGAATGTGCTTCGGCAAAAGAAGTGGCCGAGCAGGCTGAGAGCATCATCATCATGGTACCGGACACCCCCCAGGTACAACAGGCATTGTTTGGCGAGGCTGGCGTGGCAGCCGGATTGAGTCCCGGAAAACTGGTCATCGACATGAGTTCCATCTCGCCCATAGAAACCAAGTCCTTTGCAGCAAAGATTAATGAGCTGGGCTGCGACTACCTGGATGCGCCCGTCTCCGGTGGTGAAGTCGGTGCCAAGGCCGCGTCACTGACCATCATGGTGGGCGGGCCCGAAGCCGCTTTTGAAAAAGCCAGGCCCTTTCTCGAACTGATGGGCAAGAACATCACCCTGGTCGGTGACAACGGTGCCGGTCAGACCTGCAAGGTGGCCAACCAGATCGTCGTTGCCCTGACCATCGAAGCGGTCGGTGAAGCCCTGCTGTTCAGTTCCAAAGCCGGCGTCGATCCGGCAAAGGTACGACAAGCTCTCATGGGCGGCTTCGCCGGCTCCAAAATCCTCGAGGTGCATGGCGAGCGGATGATCAAGCGCACCTTTGATCCCGGTTTTCGCATCGCTCTGCACCAGAAAGATCTCAATCTGGCATTATCAGGTGCCCGTGAACTGGGCCTCAGCCTGCCGAACACTGCCACCACCCAGGAACTGTTCAATGCCTGTAATGGCGATCTCGATCATTCTGCCCTGGTCAAGGCGCTTGAAATGCTGGCCGATCACGAGGTTGCCTGACCTTCGATTAACAAAACAACTTCGAATCACCGTGTTTCTCGGTGCAGTTAATCACAGGGGATGGTTCCCTGGTGGTCGTTCCCTGTGGCAAGGATGGTGGCTTTTGGCCCTGCTACTGATGGCTAACTGCGGATGGACAACATGACACGTTACAGTATTGCCGTCATCCCCGGCGATGGTATTGGCAAGGAAGTCGTCCCCGAAGGCCTGCGCGTACTGGAAGCAATCGGTCGCCGTTTCGATATCAACTTTCACTGGACCCACTATCCCTGGAGCTGCGAAACCTACACCCGCACCGGCCGCATGATGCCGGAAGATGGCATCGCCCAGCTCAAGCAACATGATGCGATTTTTCTCGGCGCGGTCGGCTTTCCCGGTGTTGCGGATCACATCTCTTTATGGGGATTGTTGATACCCATACGCCGGGAAATGCAGCAATACATCAATCTGCGACCCGTGCGCCTGTTGAAAGGCATCACCTCACCCTTACGGGATCGCAGTGCTGCCGAGATCAACTTCATGGTGGTGCGGGAAAATAACGAGGGTGAATACTCGGAAATCGGTGGACGACTGTATAGTGGCACCGACGCTGAAATGGTCGTTCAGGAATCGGTCTTTACCCGGCAGGGTGTGGACCGGGTTTTACGCTACGCATTTGACCTTGCGCAGGGCCGTAAAGCCAAACATCTTACTTCCGCGACCAAATCGAACGGTATCATCCATACCATGCCCTTCTGGGACGAACGCTTTGCCATCATCGGCGCGGAATACCCCGATGTCCGGATCGATCAGTACCATATCGATATTCTGACAGCCAATTTTGTCCTGCACCCGGACTGGTTCGATGTGGTGGTGGGGAGCAATCTGTTCGGAGACATTCTTTCCGATCTGGGTCCCGCGATCGCCGGTACCATTGGTGTCGCGCCGTCGGCAAATATCAATCCAGGCCACGATTTCCCTTCCATGTTTGAACCGGTACACGGTTCGGCACCCGACATCGCTGGCAAAGGTATTGCCAATCCCATCGGACAGATCTGGTCGGGGGCCATGATGTTAGACCACCTTGGCCATCCGGCTGCCGCCGCCTCAATAGAACAGGCCATTGAAACTGTGTTGCAGGAACCCGGCTTGCGCACCCCGGATCTGGGTGGTAAAGCGACGACGGTGGAACTGGGCAAGGCGATCGCCGAGATCATTTGATTCACGCCGCATCTCACGACGGCATTGAAGCAAGCTGCTCATCAGTTATAGGGAGGAACCAACCATGCCAACCATTCATGCCACGGTAACCCAACTGGATCACTCCGCCTCCGAGGGGCAAGCACGTGATCATTCACTCGTCATGGATCGTCCCGCAGCCAAAGGTGGGCAGAACAAGGGCCCGATGGGTGGCGAAGCCCTGTTGCTGGGTCTGGGCGGCTGTTTTATGAGTAATCTGCTGGCCGCGGCTAAAGCCAGAGATATCGGACTGACCAATGCCCGGGCTGAAATTCGGGCCGAGCTTGCCGATGCACCGCCACGCTATACCGATATCCACATGAAGGTGACGGCACGGTGTGAGCCTGCCACAGAATTGAACAAACTGGTTACCATTGCAGAGCGTGGTTGTATCGTCGCAAATACCCTGGCCAGGGCGGTCAATCTTTCCATTGAATGTGGCTAGGGCACAGTAACAGCGAAAGGAATTCAAGCTGATAATTTTAGCGGGATGACAATCTGGCTCGACTGTTGTGTATTCAGTTCGGCACAGAGGAAGCGCAGCAAGCAGTGGGGCATAAATACAATCAGTCTGTTTTCATCGCCGGATTCATGTGCCCTTTAATCCAGGCCGAGGTGTTGGAGCCCGGGATTACATCACTAACAGCACAAGTAACTTCATCATCCCTGATTAATACCGGCGTAAGGAAAGCGGATCTATTCAGGTATGGTCAATACCGGACTTAAGTTCGCCAATTAACGCCGCAAAGGCCATGATCAGGACGATAGCCACAATAACGGGAAATGCGAACCGACCCGTACTCTCCCAGATTGAATGGGCCAGCCCTCCGACAAAAAGGCTAAAGGTAATAATGCCCAATGCGCCACAAATAATATTAACCATAATGTTCCACTGCCTCCGGTCACACCTTCTGGTTTATTCGCTTTTCAATTTGCCAGGGACTTCACGTTGCAACCTGCCGCACAAGCCAGTTTGCTGTTCGCAACAAGCGGGCGTCATCATACTTGGCGGCAATCATCTGTACCCCGACCGGCAAACCATTGGACCCCTGCAGAATCGGTAGGGAAACACTGGGTACCCCGCAGAGGGACCAGGGTGTACAGAAAACAGGACTGCCTGTTGATTCAAGCCCTGACGGTGCCTCACCCGTGGTCGCCGGCGTGATGATGGCATCATAATCCAACAGTATTTCATCAAGCGCGCTGTTCAGCACCGGTATCCGCTCTACTGCATAATTATAGTCCATCGCCAGGCATCGCTGACCACGTTCAATCATCTCACGCAAGGTCGGGCTGAGGCTGTCCCTGCCACGTTCATATTCGCGGCGGAAACTCTTCGCCAGGTCGGCTTCCATAATCGTGCGATGCCAATCCACAGCCTTTTCCAACAGTTCGGAGAGATCCAGTTCTTCTACCCTGTCGTCGAGAAACTCCACCAGTTCGGCGAAGGCACCCTGTACATCTTCATCCGCCTGATCCCAGGCAGGTGTCTTGACGAATGCCAGACGCGGCGTCATGACCGGTTCCTCTGTCACACTAGCCATGAGGTTGGGACGGGAGCGCGACCGCAAATCCGGATCCCGATCATCAAAAGCCATGAGTTGTTGCGCCATCAATGCCGCATCCTCCATGGTCCGAGCAAAGACACCCACCTGGTCCAGAATTCGCGACTGTTTCAGGATGCGGTATCTTGAGATCAGACCATGGCTGGGTTTGTAACCACACACCCCGCAATAGGATGCGGGCCGGATAATCGACCCGTTTGTCTGGGTACCAATGGCCAGAGGCACCATCCGGGCAGCCACGGCGGCGGCAGAACCACTGGATGAACCACCCGGGGTTCGTGCCGGATCATGTGGATTGCGGGTTTTGCCCGGGGCATAGACTGCCAGTTCGGTTGTGACGGTCTTGCCCATGATAACGGCACCGGCTTCACGCAGAAGGGCAACAGCTGTCGCATCATAGGCAGGCGTGCGACCGGCGTGCAACACGGTGCCATCTTCCGTTGGCATATCCCTGGTATCGAAAATATCCTTTACCCCGACGGGTATCCCATGAAGTGGTCCCAATGACTTTCCACTGCGGCGATGCAAATCAGCATCCCGCGCCTGTTGTAGCGCATAATCAGGATCAAGGTGCACCCAGGCACCGACAGAATCCTCTGACACATGAATGTGATCCAGACAGGCCTGCACCAGCTCTTCAGATGTGATTTCCCCGGACTGTATTGCCGCGGCAGCTTGTGCTGCACTCATTTCAAACAAATTCATTTCTTCTTTTCACTACACAGCTGTAACACAACAGAATACCAGGCGGCCCGATTCAGAGCAGCCTGGCTACTCCCCACTAACCAAACAGATACACCGGCAGCCACAACACAATTTGCGGGAACGAGTAAACCAGTATCATGGCGATCAACACGATGCCCAGATAGGGCATGATGCCACGGAATATTTCAATGAGCTCAACCCCTCTCGGTGCCACCCCTTTCAGGTAATACGCCGCCATCGCCATTGGGGGGGTAAGGAATGAGGTCTGCAGATTAAGCGCAACCAGTACACCGAAGAACAAGGGATCAACCTGAAAGGTATCCAGCATCGGTAAAAAGATCGGCACAAAAATGATAATAATTTCACTCCACTCCAATGGCCAGCCCAGCAGGAAAATAATCAGCTGGGCAATGATCAGGAAGCCTACCGGACCGACATCCAGCCCAAGGATCCAGTGTTCAATCAGACCATGCCCACCAAGATAGGAAAACACGGACGCAAAGGTCCAGGAACCGACGAACAGCCAGCAAACCATGGCCGAGGTCCGCGCCGTGAGATAGACCGCCTCTTTCAGGCGCTGCCAGGTCAGCGCCCGGTAGATCCCAGCCAGTACCAGGCCACCAAACGAACCCACACCCGCGGCTTCTGCCGGAGTGGCGATCCCCGCCAGAATGGAACCCAGTACCCCCATAATCAATACAAACAGCGGCACAAAGGAGGTCAGTAATTGCCACAGGATCATGCCGAAGGAAGGCACATCTTCTTCCGGTGGCTTGGGTGCCAGTTTAGGATTGAAAGAAGCGCGCGCTACAACATAGACCATATAGAGTCCCGCCAGCAGCATGCCGGGAAACAGGGCAGCGGCATAAAGACGTACGGGGGAAACCTGAGCGATTGCAGCGTAGACAATGAGCATAATACTGGGCGGAATCAGAATACCGAGTGTCCCCCCGGCACAGATCACACCTGTGGCGAGTTTGCGGTCATAGCCGGCCTTGAGCATGGCGGGGAGTGCCAGCAATCCCATCAGGGTCACAACAGCACCGATAATGCCCGAGGCGGTTGCGAAGACAGCACAAGTTGCGAGCGCGGCCACCGCCATCGAACCAGGCAAGTGCCTGGCGGCCAGTTGAATACTGAAAAACAACCGGTCGACAATATTGGCTCGCTCCACGATATATCCCATGAACAGGAATAACGGCACCGCAACCAGCACATCGTTAGACATCACCGAAAAGGTATTCTGGACAAAGAGGTCAAAAATCCTGTTGTCGAAGATGGTCTGCATGCGCTCCGGATCGTAATAGGCGTAGTACCCGAATCCGAGCCCCATGGCTATGAGGGTAAAAGCAATGGGAAATCCCAGCAGGACAATGCCGATAAACAGGCACAGCATCAGGATAGCAATTTGGGGATCCGTCATTTATCTTCCCCTCTTTTACTTTCCTCCTGTTCTGTCGTTGTCAGGTCTTCTTCATGAATTTTTTTCAAGTCATCATGCATTTTTATTTTTTTAGCCTCTTCTTTCATCAACTTCTCTTCATCCTCGTGTTGATGCATCAGCATGGTTTCCGTTTCCTCAACGTCATGCAAGCGTGGCGGCCATTCGCCAGTGCGCAAACAAATGACACAACGCCAGGCCTCAGCGATACCCTGCAGCAGAACCAGAAAACCGGCAACGGGAATCAAGGTCTTGAAAAAATAGATTTGAACCCGGGCAGGGCTGCTCCAGCTTACTTCCTTGTATCGCCATGAATCGGCAGCAAAATCATAACCGTACCAGATCAGCGCAAATACTCCGGGCAGAAGGAACAGGATATAGAGCGTCAAATCGATACCGGCCTGGCCGCGGGGAGGAAGAAGTCGGTGAAGCACATCACCGCGAACATGACCATTTCGCGACAGGGTATAAGCCCCCGCCATCATAAACAGCGCGCCATACATCTGGACGCTCATATCAAACGCCCATACTGTTGGCGCGTTAAGAATATAGCGAACAAACACTTCGTAGCAGGTGGCGAAGGTTAACAACATGATACACCAGCCGAACGCCTTACCCATCCAGGCGCTGAGGCTGTCAATAAAAAAGAGAAAGGGATTCATAGCTACTTCCAGAAAAAAAGGCCTGCAACAACTTTTACTGAAAGGGACGACGCTACCCAGCGCCGCCCCTTCCTGGTCCAGATCAATCGTTATACTGAACCCAGCAACCGGTTATACCGGCGAACCAAAGTAGTGCCTGTAAGCACCCTCGTAGTCTGGTGCATTGGTCAATTCATAAGACCCTACCCGCTTCATCCAGGCTTTCTGGGATTCCACCACCTTGGCGAAGAACGGATCTTTCATGAATGGTACCAATACCTTGTCCCAGGCCTTGAGCTGCGCCGCCATAATGTCATTAGAAGTCCGGTGTACCTTGACCCCATGCTCTTTCTGCAGTGCAATCAGGTCATTGGAGTAACGATCCTGCGCTTTCCAGGACATATCTGCAGAAGCCGCCTCGGCAGCATATTTAATGATAGCCTGGTGTTCCTTCGACAAGGTATTGAACTTCTTGCGGTTGAAGATAATTTCAAACGTTTCCTGGGACTGATGGAAACTGGCCAGGTAGTAGTCCTTGGCCACGTCCTGCATCCCGAAATCCTTATCTGAAGTCGGGTTATTGAACTCGGCCGCATCGATCAGACCGCGTTCCATGGCCGGCTGAATTTCACCGCCCGGCAACTGCACCACCGACATGCCCATCTCCTGCATCACGTTGGCCGCAAGACCCACGGTGCGGTACTTCAGGCCCTTCATGTCATTTACGGATTTGACGTCCTTGCGGAACCAGCCCAGGGGCTGTGCCGGCATGGGACCGGAGAAAAAGCCGACGGTATCCAGTTTCAGGATATTCTGGATCAGCTCATCATAGAGTTCCTTACCGCCACCGTAATGGATCCAGCCCAGCAGTTGATTGGCGGTCCAACCCCAGCAGGGGCCCGTGCCAAACAGTGAGGCGGCTGGATTTTTACTGTACCAGTAAGCAGTTACGTAGTGGGCACCATCGATGACCCCTTTGTGAACGGCGGTCTGTATCTCTGCGGTTTTAACCACTGCGCCGACATCGAGATAATCGATTTTCAGAGAACCACCGGACATCTCGTTTACGCGTCTCACGTAATCGACAGCATATTCCTTGAAAATACCGCCACCCCAGGCACCCTGGAGCTTCAGTACCACCGGCTTGGCTGCCTTGGCGATCATGGGAAACCCGGCCGCGACTGAACCCGCTGCTGCAGCTGCAAGACCGCTTTTCAGGAACTTTCTCCGGCTGCTTGGATTGTCCTCTGTACCGACCACTTTCTCGTTTTTCTTCTCTGCGTTTTTCATGGATTGCTCCTCCTTTATAGTGGTTTTTACAGCTTAGTATATTTTTTCCGTTTGTATTGAACTAATTACCTCTCCTGTCCTGATTACCGCTCACTGAAGTCGAATAAATTAAACCTGAAAACCCTGCTGCTATGCTCACCGCCGCTGCTGGCCGTTCATCCCGCCGTTCAGACCAATCTGTCACGAGGTTCGTCCCCGGCGAGAATGGCATCAAGATTATCCAGTGCCCGGAAACCCATCGCATCACGCGTTTCGCGAGTTGCGCTGCCAATATGCGGCAGCAGGAAGGTGTTTGGCAGTTCCTTGTAGCGGGGATCTATGTTCGGTTCATTGTTAAACACATCGAGGCCGGCAGCGAATAACTTGCCGGACTGCAAGGCCGCGATCAGCGCATCGTCATCCACCACCGCACCCCGCGCCGTATTCACCACAATTGCCTCATCGGGTAATAACGCAATGCGTTCAGCATTGATCATATGGTGCGTTTCAGGTGTAGCAGGACAATGGATGGAGAGAAAGTCACAATGGGGCAAGAGCGCTTCGACACTATCATGGTAAATGGCACCTGCTTCCCGTTCTGGAGGAAGGCGGTGGCGATTATAATAATGAATCTCCATGTCAAAGCCACGTGCCCGCCTGGCCATAATCTGACCAACCCGGCCGGCACCCAGAATACCCAGACGCTTGCCGGTGACCTGAATGCCCAGTTGATAGGTGGCGCTCCAGTCAGCCCAGGTATCGGTTCTTAACTCGGTTTGACCTTCGTAAGCCCGTCGTGCGGCACCAAGCAGACACAGCATGGCAATTTCTGCTGTGGCATCACTGAGCACTTCCGGGGTATTGGTAACGGTAATATCGCGGGCTTTCGCCGCAGCCAGATCAATATGATCGTATCCCACAGAGAAACTACAGATGGCGCGAATACTGTCAGGGAGTTGTTGAATCACTTCAGCGGTAAGCTTTTCAGTATGACAGGGAATGATGGCAGCCGCACCCGCTGCGAGCTCAATCAGCTCTTCGCTGGTATAGACTTTATCTTCCTTGTTGAAACGGGGATCGTAATCCCGGGTCAGACGATCTTCCACAGCTTGTGGGAGTTTACGAGTCACTAATACAACAGCTTTTTTGCTCATGGATTGGAGTTGCCCTTGTGGATCAGGTAAACGCGCAGTTTTAAATTGGTTATTCTCTGTGCATTTCTCCAGTACCTCATCAACTCAGCCGAAAAGAAACCATACTGTAAATGGGTGCCTGGAGGTATCGGTTGTTTGACGAAGTATTATCATTAGTTTCACTATATTTATTAATATCTTCACCGATAATTGAACAGTTATTAATTGTTTTAAACTAGCATACTGAATCGAATTATGTTCCACAATATATAATCGTTTTCAGCATAAGAAATTAAAACTTATCACCAGCTCGCAATACAAAGTGACCTTGCTTGATTAACTCATGTTTCAGAATCTTCTAAATAAGTAATGCTTTGACACCCGTTTCCGTCTCACAGGATCCCCAGGTTAGAGAATTTAACTATGAGTGAACTTACCCTGAAACAGGCCAATCAGTTAACCGAAGCTGTGCTTGCCATGGCACGTCAGATGAACCTGCCACCTGTGGCTGTTGCCGTTCTCGATACCGGTGGCCATCTCAAGGTGTTGCAACGAGAAGATGGTGTCTCTTACCTGAGAGTACAGATCTGCCAGGCGAAAGCCTGGGGGGCACTGGGACTTGCCACCAATTCACGCAATCTGAAAGATCGTTATGAACAGGACATCATTCAGCAGGGCTTCATCAATGCCCTCAATGCCATGTCCGACGGTAAACTGATTCCCCTTCCCGGTGGCGTCTTGATCTACGATGCAGCCGGACAGATAAAGGGAGCGGTGGGCGTTGCCGGTGCGGCATCCGATGATGATGAGGCCTGTGCCATTGCCGGCATCAAGGCCATAAATATGCAGACTGATTTGAAATAACGACAAAGCCTGGCCAGATCGCACGGATGTCAACCGACTGAAGACGATAACACCAAGCAAACATCAGCCGTTCGCGATAACATTGCGTGTTGTCCTGATCCTCAACGCTGCTCATGCTTGAGAAGCACTATGCCCACAACCACATATCCACCTCTGCGACTCGCCTGGACGATCTGGGGGCTGGGCGCCCTGTTCTATGTCATCGGTTTTTATCAGCGGGTCGCCCCGGGGGTAATGACGGTCGAACTGATGGCCGATTTCGGACTCAGCGCGGCCGCGTTGGGAAATTTATCCGCTTTCTATTTTTATAGTTATGTCGCGATGCAGGTCCCCACTGGTGTACTTGCCGATCACTGGGGACCCCGACGACTGTTAACTGCCGGAGCGGCCGTCGCCGGCATCGGTAGCTTTCTGTTTGCCCTGGCACCTGACGTCTGGTGGGCCAATTCTGGTCGCCTCATGATTGGGGGATCCGTCGCGGTTGCCTTTGTCGGTATGCTCAAGCTCGCGGCACACTGGATGCCGCCCAGGCAATATGCCCTCGCCTCGGGCATGGCGCTTTTCTGTGGTGTCATGGGGGCGGTGTTTGCCGGTGTGCCCTTGCGTCTGCTGGTTGATGGCTTCGGCTGGCGCCCGGTTATGCTGATCTCCGCCATCGTCACGTGTGCCATCGCCGCGGGGATCTGGTGGATAGTCCGAGATGATCCCGGGGACAAGGGTTATACCAGCCATGCCCTGGTTCACCGCGATGATCCCACGCAGATCCCGCCGGGTGTTCTGGCTGGAATCCGTGCGGTGTTACGTTATCGTAATACCTGGCTGCTTTATCTGGTGCCCGGGGCTGTGGTTGGCAGCGTCCTCACCTTTGCCGGTCTGTGGGGTGTCCCCTACCTCACCACGCACTACGGCATGGAGAACACCACGGCGGCAGCCGTCTGTTCGGCCCTGTTGGTGGCCTGGGCCATTGGGGGACCGGTCTTTGGCGGGTTGTCTGATTATCTGGGCCATCGCAAGCCACTGTATGCCCTCGGTTGCCTGGTACAACTTATTGGCTGGAGCCTCGTCCTCCTGCTGCCGACACTTCCCGTCTGGCTCCTGGTCTCGCTGTTGATCCTGATCGGCTTTTTCTCGGGCAATATGATCATCGGCTTTGCCTTTGCCAAGGAATCCGTACCGACCTACCTGGCTGGCACGGTGACAGGGATGGTTAACATGGGCGTGATGATGGGACCCATGCTGCTACAACCAGGTGTAGGCTGGATTCTCGATCTGCGCTGGCAGGGAGAAATCGATCAGGGAGTGCGTATTTATACACTCGGGGCGTATCGCAGTGGCTTTAGCCTCATGCTTATCTGGCTTGTCCTCGCCTTGCTACTGATTCTGTTCACGCGCGAAACGCACTGCAAACAATTCCCCGCGAACAACACGTGAATAACATGATAAGACAAGGGAGGAAAATGGTGGGCCGTATAGGAATCGAACCTATAACCAATGGATTAAGAGTCCACTGCTCTACCAATTGAGCTAACGGCCCCCGGGAGTGAGGCGCGCTATTGAAGCACGCTGGGCGCCGGTTTGGCAACCCGGGGCAAGGTAAGATGGGGTGGCTGATGGGACTCGAACCCACGACGACTGGAATCACAATCCAGGGCTCTACCAACTGAGCTACAGCCACCATTGAACCTGGCCATGACAGATATAATATATAGTATCTGTCAAATTTGGCGCGCCTGGCAGGACTCGAACCTGCAACCCTCGGCTTAGAAGGCCGATGCTCTATCCGGTTGAGCTACAGGCGCTTCACGGAAGGGTTTCTGCCCAGGCAATGCTACCATTCTACTGCATCAACCGCATGTTTGGTCGGGGTAGAGGGATTTGAACCCCCGACATCCTGCTCCCAAAGCAGGCGCGCTACCAGACTGCGCTATACCCCGCTGTATCGGTCTGGCACCTGATACCGTGCAAGGTCGGCGATAATACGCATCAGACCGCCAAAGGTCAATGATATAACCCTCTGGCACCTGGGGTCGAAGCGTGCGATCATGGTAAAGTTTTCCTTGTATCGCTCAATCTATTGCCGGAAACCGTTCACCATGACCGCCCAGATCATCGATGGCAAAGCAATTGCCGCTCAACTGCGCCAACAGATCAAACTCCGCGTGGATGCCCGGTTGAGCAACGGCAAGCGGGTACCGGGACTGGCGGTGATCCTGGTCGGTAATGACCCGGCATCAGAAGTTTACGTGCGCAACAAACGTAAAGCCTGCGAAGAAGCCGGCCTGCTGTCCTTTGCCTATGATCTGCCCGCCACCACGACCCAGGAAAAGCTGCTGACTCTGATCGATGAACTGAATGACGATCCCCGCATCGACGGCATTCTGGTCCAGCTGCCGCTGCCACCCCATTTTGATACCGAAATGATCATTGAACGCATCCGCCCGGACAAGGACGTGGATGGATTTCATCCCTACAATGTCGGCCGCCTCACCCTGCGCGTGCCCGTATTACGGCCCTGCACACCGCGCGGCGTGATGTCGCTGCTGGAAAGCACGGGCCAGCCAATCAAGGGCCAGGATTGTGTCGTGGTGGGCGCCTCCAACCATGTCGGCCGGCCGATGTCCCTGGAGTTGCTGCTGGCCGGTTGCACGGTCACCACCTGCCATCGCTTCACCCGCGATCTGGAAAGTCACGTGCGCCGCGCCGATATCCTGGTCGTGGCCGTCGGTAAACCGGGCATTGTTCAGGGCGAGTGGATCAAACCGGGGGCTGTAGTCATCGACGTGGGGATCAATCGCACCCCGGAAGGCAAACTGATCGGAGATATCGAATTTGATACCGCCAGGGAAAAGGCGGGCTGGATCACACCGGTGCCCGGCGGGGTCGGCCCCATGACCGTCGCCACCCTGCTGCAGAACACGGTGGACGCCGCCGACCGGTTTCATGATCAAGCAGGAACAGCCAGCGCCACCGGCTAGGGGGGACAACCCCGCTACTGGGGCGTCAGGTACTTGCCGGCCTCGGTTGGTAAATCCCCAAAACAGGCCTGGTACACCGCACTCGCCATGATGCCTTGCGGCTCCCCCTCCGCTTCGGCAATCTCATCTTCATCCAGCAACAGATTCACGTCCTGCCCGTTCAGGCTGCCGGTACACCGTTCGATCACCCGGTAACCGGAAGCGTCAAAGCTGCGAAAGGCGTGCAGATCATCCTGATAGCGATGCAGCGAGATCAGCGTCTGGGTAGGGGCATTTCGATAAGTGGGCAGGTAGGCGGCAATATAATCCCGTATTACGCGGCCCTGATCGTCATGGAGATACACCTCGATGGTATGCAATAGCTCCGGATTGGCGTTTTCCCACTGTACCTTGCTGATCAGCCGATCGCCCTGATAAAAGCGTTCCTCGCGATAAAATTCCGGCATTTGCGCGTAGCCACCGAGGCGGGTCTGCTTGCGAATAGCATCAGATTGGGTCAATCGTTGATGCAGCGCGTAGACCTGTTCGGCAAAGCGGTTCCAGGTCCGAACATGCTGGTTGTCCTGCTTCATCGGCTCTATCGCATGCACCGTCCCAATGAGAAATAGTCCCGCCAGGCTGACATGCCTCCACATGGTCTCCCCCTTGTTGTTGTTGCAATTGCAGGTCCTGGGTGTGTTGCTATTGTGACCTGTCCGAGGATTAGCAGTTCACTCCCGCCGCCAGGTGGTGCCCCCGGCGCCATCCTCGAGAATAATGCCCTGCGCCTTCAGTTCATCCCGGATCCGATCGCTCTCGGCCCAGTCCTTGTTTTGCCGCGCAGCAGTCCGCTGCTGGATCAGGGCTTCGATCTCCGCATCCTGGATTCCCCCTGCGACACTACCGCGCAGGTATTCTTCCGGGTGCCGTTGCAGCAATCCCAACAAACCGGCCAGCGAGTGCAGCACACTGGCCGCAGATTGCGCCTTGTCCGGATCGGAGTCACGCTGCTTGTTCACTTCGCGGGCGACCTCGAATAACACCGCCAGGGCTTCGGCCGTGTTGAAATCATCCTGCATGGCGGCATGAAAGCGCTGCACGTGGGGATCGGCTTCATCGACTGACTCACCGCCAGGTTCGATACCCCGCAAGGCCGTGTACAAAGTGGTCAGGGCTCCCTTCGCGTTCTCCAGATGCACATCGGAATAATTCAGCGGACTGCGGTAGTGGCTGCTGAGAATGAAATAACGCAGCACTTCCGGATCATACTTTGCCGTGACTTCCCGGATGGTGAAGAAGTTGCCCAGTGACTTGGACATTTTCTCCTCATCCACCCGCACGAAGCCGTTATGCATCCAGACATTCACGAACGGCTCGCCGGTGGCGGCTTCCGACTGGGCAATTTCATTCTCATGATGGGGAAACTGCAGGTCCAGACCACCGCCGTGAATATCAAAATGATTCCCCAGACAACCGGTGGACATCGCTGAACACTCGATATGCCAACCGGGCCGACCCGCTCCCCAGGACGCATCCCAGCTCGGTTCTTCCGGCTTGGCCGCTTTCCACAACACGAAGTCGAGCGGATCATCCTTGGCCTCATCGACCGCAATGCGGGCCCCGGCGCGCAGGTCGTCCACCTGCTTGCCGGACAGCTTGCCGTAGGCCGCAAACTTGCTGACGTCATAATACACATCGCCGTTTCCGGCCTGATAGGCAAAACCCTTGTCCAGCAGGGACTGAATCATGGTGAGAATTTCCTGCATATGACGGGTGGCACGCGGCTCTTCATTGGGCGGCAACACCCCCAGCGCCGCGATGTCGTGATGCATTTCGGCGATATAACGGGCCGTCAGTTCATCGATACTTTCCCGGTTTTCATTGGCGCGATTGATGATCTTGTCATCCACGTCGGTGATATTGCGGACATAGGTCACATGGTCCTTACCGTACAGATGGCAAAGGTAACGATACACCACGTCGAACACCACCAGCACCCGGGCGTGACCGACGTGACACATGTCATAAACTGTCATGCCACAGACATACATCCGCACCTGTTGCGGATCGATGGGTTGAAACGGCACCTTCTGATTGATCAGGTTATTGTGGATTTGCAGCATGACTTCCCGGGTATCCAAAATCTAAAATGGCCGTTAGATTAACGGAAATGTGCTAAAGGTACAAAATCGGGGTAGTACTTTTACCCGGGCAGTAAAGGCTTTATCATGCCCGCAGTTTTCATTAGCAAAGGGATGTCCAATACCATGCAAAGACTCATCTCCGTAACGTTTCTCACCCTGGCCCTGATCTTCAGCTTCTCCCAGACCACGCAGGCAGCCGAAAATCCCCGGGTCCTGGTTGAAACCAGCCAGGGCAGTTTTGAACTGGAACTGTATCCGGAACAGGCTCCGAAAAGCGTGGCCAATTTTCTGGAATACGTGAACAGCGGCTTTTACAACGGCACCATTTTCCATCGCGTGATCGACGGCTTCATGATTCAGGGTGGTGGCTTCACCCCCGACTTTGAGCGTAAAACCACCAATGCGCCCATCACCAACGAGGCTGACAACGGCCTGAAGAATCAGCGCGGCACCGTTGCCATGGCCCGTACCATGGATCCCCATTCCGCCACCGCGCAGTTCTTTATCAATGTGGTAGACAATGATTTTCTGGATCACACCAGCAAAACGCCTCGCGGCTGGGGTTACACTGTATTTGGCAAGGTTGTTAAAGGTATGGACACAGTGGATAAAATTCGCCAACTGAAAACCGGTCCCGGTGGTGTGTTCCCCAAGGACGTCCCCCAGGAAACGGTGGTCATCGAACGCATGACGGTGGTTAATGCACAGCCCGCGAAGCAAAGCTAAAGGTACTTACGATGGTCAAACTCAATACCAATTACGGCACGATTGTGCTGGAACTGAATACCGACAAGGCCCCCAAGACCGTGGCCAATTTTCTGCAATATGCCAAAGATGGCTTTTATGATGGCACCATTTTTCACCGCGTGATCAATGGCTTCATGATCCAGGGGGGCGGTATGCAGCCCGGGATGGTGGAACAACAAACCCGTGATCCCATCCAGAATGAAGCCGACAACGGCCTCACCAATGCGCGCGGTAGCATCGCCATGGCACGTACTCCGGATCCGCATTCCGCCAGCGCCCAGTTCTTTATCAATGTCGCCGATAATGATTTTCTGAACTATCGTGCCGCCACCCAGGATGGCTGGGGTTACTGCGTGTTTGGCAAGGTGGTGGAAGGCATGGAGGTGGTTGACAAGATCAAGGGCGTAGAAACCGGCAACCGGGGTTATCACCAGGACGTGCCGGTCGACGACGTGGTGATTGAATCCGTCGAGGTGGACGAGTAACCCTCACCGTTATCCCATGGCCACCCTGTTTATTTCCGACTTGCACCTCAGTGCCGATCGGCCTGACATCACCGCCTTGTTTATTCACTTTCTGAAGCACGAGGCCCGTCAGGCCGAGGCGCTGTATATCCTCGGGGATCTGTTCGAGGCCTGGCTGGGGGATGACATGGTGTTACCGGAATACACTGAGGCAATCGCCAGTATGAAAGCCCTGAGCGACAGCGGGGTGCCGGTTTACATCATGCACGGCAATCGTGACTTTCTCCTCGGTGAGACTTTTACGGAAATGAGTGGTACCACCCTGCTGGATGATCCCACCGTCATCAACCTGTATGGCCATGCCACCTTGCTGCTCCACGGTGATACCCTTTGTACTGATGATGTGCGCTATCAACAATTTCGTGCCATGGTGCGCGATCCGGCCTGGCAACAGGAGATCCTGTCACACAGCCCGGCCGAACGCCTGGCGCTGGCCAAACAGTATCGGGAACTGAGTCAGACGGAAACCGGCAACAAGGCCGAAGACATCATGGATGTGAATCAACAGGCGGTGGAACAAACGATGCAGGAGAAAGCCATCTATCGCATGATCCACGGCCATACCCACCGCCCGGCGATCCATGAGTTTGCAATAGACAATCAATCGGCACAGCGCATCGTGCTGGGTGACTGGTATGAACAGGGCAGCGTATTACGCTGCGACAAAACCGGTTGTGAACTGCAGGGACTGCGGGCTTAAGCTATCGCTTACTCCATCCGCATGACTTTACCTTCACGAAAATCCTGCACGTTATATTGTCGATAGTCTGTCGGCAACACAAACAAGGCCGGATCCGCCTGATAATCCAGCTGGTAATCCAGC
This sequence comes from Thiohalomonadales bacterium, assembly GCA_040235565.1. Classification (GTDB taxonomy): domain Bacteria; phylum Pseudomonadota; class Gammaproteobacteria; order UBA6429; family Thiohalophilaceae; genus JAHEIJ01. The sequence goes on from JBECLA010000149.1 coordinate 28,163, forward strand.
AAGGAACGACCGGAACCATTCATGCTCCATTCCTGAATGGGGAAACCGAAGTCAAAATGGCGCCCCGGGGCAAAGGTATTCATGGAAATATCACAGGGCTTTTGCAAATCGGCCGGCAGGGTCGCAAACGTGATCTTGCTGTCACTGGCCAGCAGCTCATCAAATTCACGTAATGCTGCTACCACATCGGGCATCAAACCCTGTACAGCGACCACGTCATAACACCGTTCCCCATTGGCACTGAACTGATAGTGCTGCGCCTGTTTGCCGGCAATCGTCGGTGCGTCTTGCAGGTTAGCCAGTTTGGTATGTGTCAGTTCCAGTTCAAACGGTGGTTTGATTTCGAACTGTTTCTCATGCACCGCCATGATGGTGGCTTCAGATGAATTAACGCTGTAGATCACATGATCCTGGCGATCAAAGAGTACGAAATCCACTGAACCTTCACCGTCGTCAAACCGCAGATACTTGTTGGTCACGATCAGGCGGGTGGCATAAGGCTCGACACTTTTTTCAAATTCAACAAAATTCAGCAAGGTGGCCCCGCTATGGGTCCTGACCGGCTGTGGTGTCGTATCGTTTTCGTTTTGCTGGCAACCCATCAATAGCATGGCAAGCAATGAGATTGTCATGCTGATTTCTGTTTGTCGTTTCATCCTGCTCCTTCCAGATAATTCAGTTCTGCTTCGCTAAACCCGGCCTGACGTCGCGCCTCTCGATCCAGCGGGCCCTTGATTTTGCCTTTCATATAGCGGGATAACAAATCCCGGAATGTGGCTTCCGGCTCCAGCTGGCGTTGTTCACACAGGTAACGAAACCAGCGCGTGCCGATTTCGACATGCCCGACTTCCTCACGCTGAATGATTTCCAGGATGGCGACGGCCCGTTTGTCACCGATGTCCGCCAGCTTTTGCATAATCCCGGGCGTGACATCAAGCCCCCTTGCTTCCAGGACCCGGGGCACCAGCGCCATGCGGATCAGGGCATCATGGGCCGTCTCCACGGCCATTTCCCACAAACCATTATGGGCAGCAAATTCACCGTAATCATACCCAAGTGCCTGCAGGTGATCGCGCAACAGGCCAAAATGGCAGGCTTCTTCCTCCGCCACCCGCAGCCAGTCCGAATAAAAATCGGCCGGCAACCCGCGAAACCGGTAGACCGCATCCAGCGCCAGGTTAATGGCATTGAATTCAATATGACAGATGGCGTGAATCAGCGCCGCGTGGCCCTGCAAACTGGTTAGCTTGCGGCGAGGTAACTCGCGCGGCGCCACCAGCCGCGGCCGCGCCGGCCGTCCCGGTTCACCAATCGGCTCCAGGGGCGCGGTTTCCCGATCCAGCAAACCGGCATGCCAGTCAGCCACCAGTTGCTTCACGCAGGCGCTTTTCTGTTCAGGTTCGGGTTGCTGCAAACAACGAAGTGTGCGGGTAAAGAGATTCCGGGACTGCATCGCCGCCCATTATACCGATTCACACGCAGAAGGGCTCATTCGGTCTTCCAGGCCAGCACCAGATCCATCACGTTGGTGCCGGTCGGCCCGGTATGCACCAGATCGCCACTGGCCTCGAGGAAGCTGCCGGCATCGGCACGGGCCAGGCTCTGCGTCAGGCTCAGCCCCTCTGCCTCGCCCCGTTGCCGGGTATCGCCATCCACCAACGCACCGGCATCCTGGGTCGGGCCATCGGTACCGTCGGTTCCGGCAGCCAACAGCCAGCGATCCGTGCGCCCGGCAATAAGCCGGGCGGCGACCAGAGCCAGATGCTGGTTGCGACCGCCCCGCCCCGGCTGCGGCGGCAGTTTCACCGTGGTCTCACCGCCCCAGATATGCGCCCCGGGGGGCAATTCCTCCAGTGCCTTGACCAGGGACACGGCAATCTCCTCCGCATCCGCTTCCAGCAGATATTCATGATACATGGCTGGCCAGCCATGTTGTTCCGCTGCCGCCAGTGCGGCTTCGCAGGCGTGGCGGTTACTGGCCACAATATAATGCGGGACCTTCTGGGCCGGGCCCGTCGGCCCCGCCAGGCTGACTGCAGCCTGTTGTTGCATCGCTGTTAACCAGTCCGGCAGGCCAGCCGGCATCTCGACCGGCAAGGGAGATCCATAAAAAGGCCCGGAGGCAATGAAGGCCGGATCATCACCCGGCACGTCCGAGATCAACAGGTTCACGGCGGACTGACCGCGCAACAAACCCGCCAGTTTGCCGCCTTTGATACAGGAAACTGACTGTCGAATCCGGTTCATTTCAATAATGTCAAAGCCGCTGGCCAGCAGCCAGCGATTCAACCGGGCCAGTTCCGCCAGGCCCATCCCGGCAGGTAACGCCTCCACCAGGGCCGAGGCGCCTCCGGAAGTCAGTACCAGCAGTTGCGCATCCGGTGGCAGTTGCTCGAGCAGCCTGATCACCGCCTGCCCGGCCCGGAGACTGCGTTCATCCGGTACCGGGTGCGCCGCTTCTAGCACGGTCAGGCAATCGGGGAGTGCATGATCCACATGTCCTTCCTTGGTGATCACCAGCCCGTCATGCACCTGTGAACCCAGGATTTCACAGGCCCCGGCCGCCATAGCGGCGGCCGCCTTGCCCATCGCCAGCAGGACCACCGGTTTGTCCGCCAGTGGGTGGTGCTGCAAAAAAGTGCTGACACAACGGCTGCCATTGACCGCATCCAGCGCCGCCGCATACAGGGTCAGTAATTGGTCTCGGGGGGATAACATCATTATCGTTTCTGTTTGTGCCACCCTATCGCACTCATCGGGAGATTCCTATTTTATTTGATCCCCCGGACTTTCTGGAACGCAAAGATACGGCCGTCCGCTAACGGGCTGAGTGAATATTTTGCTAATCTGTTCCCGGGCCTCACAAATCGAGAAGGGAGCACACATTGCCGTCAAACCGTCATCCGAGCTCACCGCAGGTGGGAGTGGGTGCCGTGGTGTTTCACCAGCAGGCCGTATTGCTGGTTCAGCGCGGCAACCCGCCCTGTAGCCATGAATGGGCCATCCCCGGGGGTAAAGTCGGGCTGGGAGAAAGCCTGCAACAGGCCGCGGAGCGTGAAATTCGGGAGGAGACGGGCATCCGCATCAAAGCCGGTGAACCGATTTTTGCCTTCGACCTGATTGAAACCGATGCCCGCGACGAGGTGCACTGGCACTACGTGATCATCGATCTGCAAGGCGAGTATCTTGGCGGCGAGGTCCGTGCGGGGGATGATGCCATGGCAGCCGGCTGGTTTCGTGCCGAGGAACTGGCGCGTCTCAATCTGAATGCGACCACTCGCAAGTTACTGAAAACCAGATATAATTTTGGTCGCTGAATCTCACTGCTGTCGGGACTAACCTGATCCAGGTCAAACCATAAACGGCTAAAATCATTAAAATTCAGGTTCAGTACAAGTACATTATTGTTAATTCAACCATCCAATCCCTGCATCCATGAGAATGCACCGATACAGAACATCACAGACAACCTGGCATCTTTTTTCCACCACCCTGTTCGTCCTCGGCATCCTCGCTGTAACGCCTGCCCTTGCGGAAGAAACTTATTTCGCATGGCAAATGGAAAACTTTGCCATCGAGGCGCCGCTGGGTGGCTTACGGGGCGATGCCCAACGCGGTCGCCAAATTGCCATCGATAGCCACAAGGGAAGCTGTTTGGCCTGTCATGAATTGCCGGTTCCGGAAGAACCGTTCCACGGTAACATCGGTCCTCCCCTGAGCGGCATCGCAAACCGCCTCACCGAAGGTCAGATCCGTCTGCGCATCGTCGATGAAAAACAGATCAACCCCGATACCATCATGCCGGGTTATTACCGGCATCCCAAGTATTTTACGCTCGTGTCGTATGACTACGAGGGCAAGACCTTTCTCACCGCCCAGGAAGTGGAAGACGTGGTCGCCTATTTACTGACCCTGAAATAAAGCCTCCATGCGAAACACCACGCTCAAGCTTGTCCTACTCTTCTTCGCCAGTTGCGGGGCATGGTCAATCACGCATGCGCAACCGCCACGTTCCGGCTATGAGTACCTGACCGAGAGTACGCGCGAAATGCAGGATGATGAATTCGCCAACCCCGGGATGGTGGAAGTCGAAAAAGGCCGCAAACTCTTCAATACCCCCGGCGACAATGACAAAACCTGCGCGACCTGTCACGGTGAGAACGGAGAAAAACTCAATACTAAAAAGATTGCCCGGTATCCTGTTTTTAACGAAGAGTTTGGCGAGCCCTTTACCCTGCAAAAACAAATCAATCTGTGCTGGGAAGACCAGCTGGATAATGTGCCGTTCATCGACGATTGTGCGGAAGTCGTTGCCCTGGAAACTTTCGTCCGTTACAAGGCCAGGGGGGAAACCATTAATGTGGACGTAACCGGTGCATTAAAACCTTACTATGAAGCCGGCAAGGAACTGTACAACACCCGTTTCGGCCAACTCGATATGGCCTGCAAACATTGCCACGAATACAACGCCGGCAAGAGATTGCGGGGTCAGATCCTGTCACAGGGCCAGAGTAACGGTTTTCCCGAATATCGCCTCGGTACCGGCCGCATTACCAGTTTACAAAGGCGCCTGAGAGAATGTTTTGTTTCCTTCCGGGCCACCCCGTTTGATTTTGGTGCTGTGGAATGGATCAACCTTGAAGTTTACCTGCATGCCCGCAGTAACGGCCTGAAGATCGAAACCCCCGCCGTACGCTATTAACTTCCATCATCCCGGCAGGCCATAAAATTCCAACCCGGCTGACTTGAAAGGCCGTAATTGCCTACCATTATGTTATAGTGTTGGCTTCCCCGGTCCTTCTGCTCCATCGTTAACCAGTTCTCATGCAAAGCGCACCTGACATTTTTTCCTATCGCCAATACTGGGCCAAGCGTCTCACGCCGGTGCCCCAGTTACCGATGTCGCGGGCGGAGATGGATCTGCTCGGCTGGGATTCCTGCGACATTATCATCGTTACCGGTGATGCCTATGTGGATCATCCCAGCTTCGGCATGGCGGTCATTGGCCGGGTACTGGAAGCCCAGGGGTTTCGCGTCGGGATCATCGCCCAACCCGACTGGACCAATCCCGACGATTACAAGCGTCTGGGCAAACCTAACCTGTTCTTTGGCATCAGTGGCGGCAACATGGATTCCATGGTCAATCGCTATACCGCCGACCGCCGCATCCGCTCCAACGATGCCTATACTCCCAATGATGAAGGCGGCAAGCGCCCGGATCGAGCGGTGATCGTTTACAGTCAACGGGTACGGGAAGCCTATAAAGAGGTGCCGGTAATCATTGGCGGGATCGAGGCCTCCCTGCGACGTATCGCTCACTTCGATTACTGGTCCGAAAAAGTCCGCCGTTCAGTATTGCTCGACAGCAAGGCCGACCTACTGGTGTACGGTAACGCGGAACGCCAGATCGTCGAAATCGCCCACCGCCTGGCGGCCGGTGAAGCAATCACCGCGATGAGCGATATCCGCGGGACCGCCTTTATGCGTGACTCACTACCTGAAGGCTGGACCGAAATCGATTCCACCCATGTGGACGATCCCGGACGCATCGACGATCACCCTGATCCTTACGCCGTGACGCCGACACCACCAACCACTGCGGCACCGGCGTCTGACGCGAGCAGCAAGGTCGTGCGCTTTCGTAAGCGTGTAAAAACCGATCGCCACCGCAGTGTGATTCGCCTGCCCGGTTTTGAACAGGTTCGCCAGGATCCGGTGTTGTATGCCCATGCGTCGCGCGTCTTACACCTGGAAACCAATCCGGGTAATGCCCGCGCCCTGGTACAACGTCACGGCAATAAAGATTTAT
>JBECLA010000154.1:0-30929 GCA_040235565.1 Thiohalomonadales bacterium
ACCGGTTCTTCCGGTAAATCGGTAGGCAAATCGGCACGATCCACAGCAAGTTGTGCATCACTGACGATGCGATCGCGATTGGGGGCGTCCTGTTCCAGTTCCAGAATAATGCGGCCCGATCCCGGAAAAGCGAAAGAGGTCATCTTGTCAATGCCATCCAGTGATTTGAGCTCCTGTTCGATGGGTGTGATGACAAGTCGTTCGATTTCGGTCGGCGTGGATCCCGGATAGACGGTATCAACCTGTACCTTGTCGAGATTTACATTGGGGAAGGCCTCACGATTGATATTCATCATGGCAAAGGCGCCGATCACCATCAGAAAAATGGAGACCAGGTTGACGACCAGACCACGTTCAACAAGAAAACGGAGAATAGTGTTCAAGTTCAGGGTCCTTTGTCATAGTCAACGGACTGCCAGATACGACCCAGCAGAATCGAGAGATTGATGAGGCGACGCTCCAGCGCAATACGACTCTCCTCCAGGGCCAGTCTGGCGACCTGCATTTCATTCTCGAACTGAATCAGGCGATCGGTCGCTTCCCGCCCGACTCGATAGCGTTCCAGGGCTTCATCGACTTTTTTCTCTTCACTGATGACGCGTATTTGAAATGATTTCAGTGACAACCGGTTGGCCTCTATTTCGGATAACAAACCGGTCACTGAATAACGCACATCGTCACGTATCTTGCGTTCGTCCTGCCGTGCGATTTGTAGATTCAACTGGGCCTGATAAATCCCGGCATCGAGTCCGCGTTTGTCCAGGGCCCGCTGATATTCCAGCCTGACACCGCCGGCGAGATCATCTTCATCAACAAATCCCGCAGCATTGTCCCCCGAGGCAGTGCGTCCCCCCACGGAAACCACTACATCGAACACATCCTTGTAACTGTCCCGGCGAAGTTGCAGATTGGCCTCATTTTGTATCATTACGGCCTGGTTGCTGAGTAATCCCGGGCTGTTTGCCTCGGCCTCCTTGACGAGCACCGGTTCAGGTTCGTTTCGGGATACCTTCACGGACCTGGTATCAAGGAGTGGAATAAACTCGGCATCCCAGGGCATGCCCATGAGACGATTCAAGGTCGTGCGTTGTTGTTCCCAGCTCACTTGCAGAGCACGCAAATCCGACAACCGCGCCTGCAACTGGGCATCGGATTGCAGAATATCTTTCTCTTCCGCCAGGCCCAGCTCAAGCCGCTCACGAACATAACGCTTCAAACGTCGGGCGCGATCCACTGATGATCGGGCCGTGGCCAACTGGGCGCGTACCGAAGCGGCACTGTAAAACAGATCCTGTGTCTGTCTGGCCAACTGTTCCCGAATGCCCAGTTCATTGGCTTTTTGTAGTAATACCGATGCCTCGGCCGTCACCCGGCCCTGCACATATTGGGGATTGTCACGACCCTGGCCGAAAGGCATGCGGTAATTCAGATCAAGATTGATGCGTTCCGAGGGATTGGGTAACAAGGGACTGATGGTCGCGGTACTGTCTTCGTAGCGATAAGCACCACTGACACCCAGGCTATCCCCGGAACGCAAGGTACGGTTAAGACCGGCAAAGGCATCGGCCACATCAGACGGCACACCAAAAGTCGACACATCATGATTCACGCCGCCTTCAGCCGCCAGTTGCCAACCCAGGGTACTCTCGATTTTCAACATCTCCTGCCGCGCCTGTTGGACTTGCAAGCGGGCGATGTCCAGGGTGGGATAGGTGTCGATCACCTTTTGTAGCGCCTGACTGAATGTCAACGCCTGCGGCTTGTCCGCCGCAAATACGTTCGTTGCCAGCTGTAAAATGAAAACTGTGCCGATAAATTGCAAGATACTGGATGACAGTTTCATGTCTCTGCTGCTCCTGATTCTGCCACCGGGGCGACAAGTCCATGCAAAAAGATATCCAGGTGAGTATCAAGATAAGCGGCTACCTCGAAGGGTTCACTATCATAGGGCAATAAGGAGTGTTGATATATTGCCGCGAACACCATGGGAGCCAGCAACAGGCGTGCGATATACACCGGATCGCAAGACTTGAATTCACCGGTTGCGATACCCCGCTTGATTAGCTTGGCGATGACGCGTCGCACCCGGTCAATCACCTGTTCCACATAGAATCGCGCCAGTTCCGGGAAGTTACCTGATTCAGAAATAATCAGTTTGGGTAACCCACAAACCCGGGATTCACCAACTGTTTGCCACCATTGCTTAACGAGTTGACTGATCAGTTCAGCCGCGGGACCTTCATAGGCATCGATCAGTTGTTCAGTGCGTTCAATTTCCGGCACCACCAGGGTTTCCACCACTGCCCTGAACAAGGCTTCCTTGCTGTCAAAATAGAGATACAAGGTCCCTTTGGAGACACCGGCCCGCTGCGCCACTTCATCCAGGCGTGTCGCCATAAACCCTTTCTCAACGAAAAGTTCCAGCGCCGCGTCGATAATTTCCCCCGGTCTTTCCGCCTTGCGCCGTTGCCAGCGTTGCTCGTCTGTCTGTGCCATAAGTCCCTGAAATCAGTAACCTTACAATTTTTAATGACTGACCAGTCAGTTATTTAAGTACACAAAGCAGAGCCTGTCAATGTGACGCCCGCGCGAAAATTTCATCCCCCCCCTTAATTCCGCATCCAGCCGTGATGTCTGTCGTAGCACCCCGGGGCATGAACTACCATGGGCACACTCTCTATGCATCACATCACAAACAGGTACTGCTCCCGTGTGCGATAACAATGTAAAAAACAAGGCTACTCACAATTAACCAGCCCATGTCTCGATAGCGGAAAGTAATCAGAAGGATATTTCAGTAGAGGTAGTCTAAGGTATATAAAAAAGCGCCTTAAGTTCGACACGCACCCATTAAAATAAAGGGAACCACTGTTAGCGACTTCGAATAAAACTGCTGAGATCATTTATCACAATCGACCTGGAGCGATAATAATCCCAACCTGCTCTGCCCGGAAACAACACACAATGATGAATGACTGCAATGCATAAATTCGGCAAGCACAACCAAACCGATACTCATACTGTGGTTACCTGTAGAGGTATACGACCAAAAGGGATGTATTGCACGTGACACAAATAAATATCATGGCCATGCGGCATTCCGCCTTCTACTCACCCTTGTTGATGACCATTGCCGGCGGATTCTTACAAGCTGAAGGGCTGGAACCGCAATATGAAGTCGCCACAGCAAACAGGCCGGCCAGCGCCGAAATTCGTAACGGTAACGTGCATCTTTCCCAGGCCGCCGTCTCTACCAGTTTTGAAACCCTGGAACAGGGTGAATTCTGTGACATCGTCCACTTCGCCCAGATCAATGAACGTGACGGTTTCTTTATCGCCGGCCGCGAACCAAAAGCCGATTTTCAGTGGAGTCAGCTGATCGGCAAGCAAGTGCTGGTCGATCATTTATTTCAACCCCTGGCAATGTTTCGCTATGCGTTATACAAACAAGGGATCGATGAGAAACAGATCAACATTATTGATGCGGGTAATGTTGATGCGATGGATCATGCTTTTCGCAACGGGCAAGGTGATTATATCCATCAACAGGGGCCGGCACCGCAACAACTGGAGAAAGACGGCATTGCTCATGTGGTCGCCTCGGTCGGAGAAGCTATCGGGCCGGTGGCCTTCAGTAGTCTGTGTGCGCTAAGAAGCTGGCTGGAAACTGATATGGCGAAATCGTTTATGCGCGCTTATCGGGCCGCCCGGGCCTACGTCATTGAAGCACCTGCCAGAGAAATTGCACTCAAGGAAGCGGACTATTTTCCCAACATCGATCAGGACGTGCTGATACAGACGATTGCAACGTATCAAACGCTGGGTTGCTGGTCGCCGGACCCGACCATTAGCCAGACCGCATACAATCATCTGCTGGATGTCTTTATGTTTAGTGGCCTGATTACCCAACGCCATGCCTATGAAAGCTGCGTGGTATCGCCACCGGATATGATTGTGAGTTAGGCCTTGACTTATCAACCACTTGTCACCGGGAAGGAGGAGCTGATCAATGACCAAGCGAATTCAAGTCGGCGGCTTACAGATTGCTGAAGTACTCCATGACCTGGTTGCGAATGAAATCACACCAGGCATCGGTGTCAGTGCCGAGGCGTTCTGGCAGGGACTGGGAAACTGTCTGATTAAAATGGAACTGCTGGATGAGGCCCTGCTGGAAAAGCGCATCTACTTACAAGCACAGATTGACAACTGGCACCAACAGCATGCCGGCCAACCACACGACCCGGTCGCCTACAAGGCCTTTTTACAGGATATCGGATACCTGTTACCGGAAGGGGATGATTTCACCATCAGCACCAGCAATACGGATCCGGAAATCAGCCAGATTGCCGGACCACAGCTCGTCGTACCGGTTATGAACGCCCGCTATGCCTTGAACGCGGCGAATGCCCGCTGGGGCAGTCTGTACGATTCCCTTTATGGTACGGATGTCATCCCGGAAACGGCTGGTGCCGAGATTCGCAAGGACTATAACCCCACTCGCGGCGCCAGAGTGGTGGCCTTTGCGATGGATTTCCTGGACGAGACATTTGCCTTGAAGGAAGGCAGCCATCGCGATGTAACCCGGTATGCCGTCCAGGACCGGGCGCTGGTCGTGACCTTACCCAATGGTCAGACCACCAGACTGTCAGACCCGGATCAGTTTTGCGGTTACACCGGCAATCCGGACAATCCTTCCAGCATCTTATTCGTCAATCACGGTTTGCATGTCGACCTGCTAATCGATCGTCAACATCCGGTTGGCCAGACTCACCCGGCCGGCATCAAGGATGTAGTAATGGAAGCCGCTCTTACCACCATTCAGGACTGCGAAGATTCCGTCGCGGCGGTCGATGCCGATGACAAGGTCGTTGTGTATCGAAACTGGCTCGGACTGATGAAGGGTGATTTGAGCGAAACTTTTCAGAAAGGTGGCAAGCCAGTCACACGAAGCTTGAAACCGGATCGGCAATACAAGGCACCCGATGGCAGCGGGTTTTCCTTGCCCGGCCGCAGCCTGTTACTGGTGCGGGATGTGGGCCATCTGATGTATACCGACGCAGTGCTGGATCAACAAGGCAATGAAATTCCGGAAGGCATCCTGGACGGTTATATCACCAGTCTTATTGCCATGCATGATCTGCAAGGTACTGGACCCTATAAAAACTCAAGAGCCGGAAGTATATACATCGTTAAACCCAAAATGCACGGCGCCGAGGAAGTGGCCTTTACCGACACGATGTTTGGCTGCATCGAAGATGTCCTGGGTCTGCCGCGGTATACCATCAAGATGGGCATCATGGATGAAGAACGGCGGACCTCTCTCAATCTGAAAGAATGTATTCGCGCCGCCAGGGATCGTGTGGTTTTCATCAATACCGGATTTCTGGATCGGACCGGCGATGAAATTCATACCAGTATGGAAGCCGGGCCGGTGGTACGCAAAGGTGCCATGAAAGAGTCCGCCTGGATCGCCGCCTATGAAGATTCCAATGTGGATATTGGCCTGGCCTGCGGCTTACAAGGCAAGGCCCAGATTGGCAAGGGGATGTGGGCCATGCCGGATGAAATGCGCAGCATGCTGGACAGCAAAATCAATCATCCCCTTGCCGGTGCCAACACCGCCTGGGTCCCCTCCCCCACCGCGGCCGTGTTGCACGCCCTGCATTATCACAAGGTCGACGTGTTTGAACGGCAGAACGAAGTCAAACAGCGGCCGCGTGCCAGTATCGATGACATGCTGAAACTGCCCCTGCTGGGGGAAAGCAAATTAAGCAGCGAGGACATTCAGCAGGAACTCGATAACAATGCCCAGGGGATCCTTGGCTACGTGGTGCGTTGGATTAACCAGGGTGTGGGCTGCTCCAAGGTGCCGGATATTCATGATGTCGGGCTGATGGAGGATCGGGCCACGTTGCGGATTTCCAGCCAGCATATTGCCAACTGGCTGCGGCACCACATCTGTACCGAGGCCCAGGTGATGGAAACCCTGAAGCGCATGGCCGTCAAGGTCGATGCCCAGAATGCCGGCGATCCGACCTATCAGAGCATGGCCCCCGATTTTGATGCCAGTGTCGCCTTTCAGGCCGCCTGCGATCTGATTTTCAAAGGTGGTGCGCAACCCAGCGGCTACACCGAACCTCTGCTCTATCAACGGCGACGTGAAGCCAAAGCGAGGCATTGAGGTCGCAAGAACCAGACTGCGCTGGCCAGGCTGACAAGCCCGCTACCTGTACATAAGTTACCGATTTGGTAGCTATTTTCAGCCTGTAACACATGCATGCTTTGAGCCCGGTGCCGATATTGATATAGATCATTCAGGTGAGCATCCGGCTGGGTTTTTACCGTCAAAATCAACCCATACAGGCCATCCGGATCTATACTTTATTAGAAAGTATTAATATTAAAGAAACAGAAAAATCAGGAGGATCGATGACAACGGCAGCCCGTTCCGTACTCTACGTCCGTTTGCCTTGTTGGAAAATCTATCCCGGCGGGGTCATTTACGTCGCCGATTACATTCATAAACAACGCCCCGAAATAAATCAGCATCTGCTTGACCTCGCGCTGGTCCCGCCGGCCCAACGCAAACGTATCCTGCGACAACGTTTATATGAAATGCAGCCGGATGTGGTGGCGTTTTCCTGGCGCAATATGCAATCCTTCGGTCCCCACCCGGAAGACGATGCCCTCGACGTAGTGATGAATTTTGATCACTCACCCAACCTGTTTCGCAAGCTCAAGGCCACCAAGGACGCGCTGCGCATCATTTATGACTACGTTGCCAGTCGCTTGCGTAACTTCGGCTATATGAAGCTGGTCCGAAAAATGCTGCCCGACTCACGCATCGTGGTAGGCGGCACGGCGATCTCGATTTTTGGCAAGTATGTGGCGGCAAAATGCCCGCCCAACACCGCCATCGTCATCGGTGAAGGTGAAGACACCATGCTGTCGATTGTCGATGGCTTCAACCAGCCCGTGGGCGAATTTTATTACAAGGACCATGACGGCCAGATCAGCTATCGCGCCCGGGAAGAAACCTTTGATCTGCAAACACTCACGGCGGTCAATTTCAAGTATGTGGAAACCATGTTCCCGGACTTTCATCAGTATCTGGATGACGACATCGGTGTGCACACCAAACGCGGCTGTCCGTTCCAGTGCCATTTCTGTCTCTACAATAAGATTGAAGGTGCCCGGCAACGCTATCGCGATCCCGCTGAAATTGCCAGGGAAGTGGAAGTACTCAACAAGCAATACGGGGTAAAACGGATCTGGTTCACCGACGCCCAGTTTTGCTCCACCCGCCGCAGCACCAAACATGTAGAAAAAATCCTGGATGAACTGATCGCCAGAAAGACCGATATCACCTGGTCCGGCTATTTACGGCTGAACCATTTAACGCCGGAAATTGCCCAGAAAATGCTCCGAACAGGATTGGGCAGTGTGGATCTCTCGTTTACCGGTTCACAGGAAATTATTGACAAACTGACCCTGGGCTATTCGCTTGAACAACAAATGCAAGCCTTTCGCATGTTCAAGGAAAACGGTTATACCAACCAGAAAATCAAGCTGTATATGCCGTTAAACGCTCCGGGTGAAACTTGCGAAACCCTGCATCAGACTATCGAAAAAATCAAGGAATTGTATGCGATGTTCGGCCGGGATAATGTGTTGCCGTTTATCTTTTTCATCGGCGTCCAACCCAATACCCCGGTGGAACGCCTGCTGATCAACCAAGGTTACCTGAAGGAAGGCTACAATCCGCTCACCCTCAATCCATTCACCATTAAACGCCTGCTTTATAACCCCAAACCCTTCGGTCGGTTAATCGGGCGCGCCTATCTTGAAGCCATGGATTCACTGGACCCGACCAGCGAATACATTGGCAGAGCGACGATGGAAATTATTGAACGGGAACTGGCCAAACCGGAAATGGTCACCGTTTGTAACAAAACGCGCAGCATCCCCCAACCCACCGTCTGCCGGGCATGCGGGTAAAGTATGCCTTTTCGGTATGCGTGCACGTCGAGATACAGTAGCCCGGCTCACAAGGTTGGCAGCAGAACGGGCATAGCAGGACTATATTTAGAGTATCTTTTGATGGATATAAGCAGCTACTCCAGCTTACAAGTCGTACGCCAGCCTGCTTGAGAAGGAAACATCAATGGAAGAGATCTTTAAATATGCTGACGAACTGGGGCCGTTAAAAGTCATCCACGTCCATGAACCCTCACTGGATCTTAAAGCCATCCTTGTAGTTGATAATGTCGCTAAAGGCCCTTCAATCGGGGGTGTACGCATGGCACCGGATGTCAGCACAGAGGAATGCTTTCGTCTCGCCCGGGCCATGACATTTAAAAATGCCGCCGCCGGCTTACCCCATGGTGGAGGTAAGGCCGTGTTGTATGGCGACCCCAAAATGATCAAACCCGACAAAGAACGTCTGATTCGCGCCCTGGCCAACGCTTTGCGTAACGAAGACACCTACATTTTTGCCCCCGATATGGGTACCGATGAAGAATGCATGGCCTGGGTCAGAGATGAAATCGGGCGGGTTGTCGGCTTGCCACGCGAAATCGGCGGCATACCATTGGATGAAATTGGTGCCACCGGGTGGGGCCTGAGTCATGTGGTCGATGTCGCCTTGAAATATTGTGACTTCGAACTGAAGGGTGCCCGTCTAGTGGTACAGGGATTTGGCGCCGTGGGTAAGCATGTCACACGTTTTCTCACCGCAAAAGGGGCGGTGCTAGTGAGTGTAGCCGACTCGGAAGGCGCCATCCATAATCCAACCGGTCTTGATTTTGATGAACTCCTGGCATTGAAAGATAACGGTCAATCCGTCACTGCCTATGCCGATGCGGAAAAGATGGCGCGCGACGACGTCATTGGCGTGGAATGTGACATCTGGATCCCTGCGGCTCGACCAGATGTGGTGAACGAAAACAATGTCCAACAACTGAATACTCGTCTGGTTGTGGAAGGCGCCAATATTCCCTTTACCCATGCGGCCGAAAAATATCTGGCGGATAAAGGCGTGCTGTGTGTTCCTGATTTTATTGCCAATGCCGGTGGCGTGATCTGTGCTGCCATGGAATATCAGGGTGCCAGTCAGTCCGCCGCATTTCAAACCATTGAAGAAAAATTACGGCGCAATACCGAACTTGTGCTGCAAGCTGTCAAACGCAAACAGATCCTGCCTCGTGAAGCAGCCATGGATCTCGCACTGGAACGGGTGAAAAAGGCGATGAGTTTCAGACGTTACGCCCTGTTTTCATCCGCACCCGATTTTATTTAACACGCCTCCTTAACGTATTTTCCGGGGGCGAGTCACAAGGAGCCGCCATGTACCGAATTCGTTTTCATGGTCGCGGTGGACAGGGCATGAAAACAGCCAGTCGCATTCTGGGCACGGCCTTCTTTCTGGAAGGTTTTGAAGTCCAGGATGCGCCGCGTTACGGCGCGGAGCGGCGTGGTGCACCGATCTTTGCCTATGTACGTGCTGACAGACAGGCAATCCATGAACGGGGAGTCATCCATCGCCCGGATCTGGTTATCGTGGCGGATGACAGTCTGATACCGGTGCCCGGTGCCGGGGTACTTAGTGATCTCGACGCTCATGGCGTCTTGTTAATCAATAGTGATGAATCAGCCGAAGTGTGGCAACACCGTCTGAATATCCAGAACACCATATTGACCTTACCTGCCGAAGCCGAAGAACGGGCGGAACTGCGCTTTATTGGTGCGAGTTGCTCCGGTGCGGCAGCTTGCCTGCTGGGTGTCATTAGTCGCGAGAGTTTAAGTCAGGCAATTCGTGACGAGATCGCTCCGCTGGGTGAAACGGTGGTAGAGACAAATATTAACAAAGCCTTGACTGCATTTGATTTAATGACGCCACATGGGGGTTGTGTTACGGAAGGAAAAGCAATCAATGCCGCTGATTATGCAAGCCCTGACTGGATCGAATTACCCTTTGAGCAAGCCCGGGTTGCCGCGCCCGCGATCCATGCGGCAGCAACCAGCGTCGAAGTCAAGACCGGGCTGTGGCGCACCTTACGACCGGTGATCGACTATACGCGTTGTAATCGTTGTTGGTGGGTATGCAGTACCTTCTGTCCTGACGGCGCGATTGAAGTGGATGCCGAGGGTCAACCCCATATTGATTATGACCACTGCAAGGGTTGCATGGTGTGTGTCGCCCAATGTCCGCCACACGCAATTGAAGCCATCTCTGAACAGGAAGCTCAACAAAAAGAACATCAGGGAGCCGGCGCATGACACGTTTGTTACTCACCGGTAATGGGGCGGCGGCCTGGGGCGCTCGACTCGCGAGGGCTGATTACATTCCAGCCTTTCCCATCACACCGCAAACTGAAATTATTGAAACCCTCGCTAACTGGATCGACAGCGATATCATGGCCGCTCGCCTGGTCACACTGGAATCCGAACATTCGATGATCACTGCCGCCGGATCCGCCGCGGCCACTGGCGTGCGGGTCTTCAGTGCCACCTCAAGCCAGGGACTGTTATATGGCATGGAAATGATTTACACCGTAGCCGGTTGGCGTGCACCCTTTGTGTTGATCAATGTATCACGCGGACTTTCCTCTCCCATTACGCTGGAACCGGATCACAATGACATAATGGCCGCACGCGACAGTGGCTTCCTGCAGATCCATTGTTCGACCTGCCAGGAAGTGTTGGACAGTACTCTCATCGCCTATCGCCTCGCCGAAGATGCACGGGTGCGCCTGCCGGTAATTGTGAATCTCGATGGCTTTTATCTGTCCTTTACCCGTGAACCGGTGACCCTTCCCGATGAAAAAACTGCCGCCCGATATGTTGGCCAGTTTGATCCCGAAAACATCCGCTTTCGTGCCAGCGCGCCGGTGAGTCAGGCGGTGGCAGTGCTCGGTGGCAGTCCCTATTCCTATTTTCGCTATGAATCACACCTCGCGGCACAAAATGGCCTGGCCGTGTATGAAGAAGTTGCAGCTGAATTTAACGAACTGTTTGGTCGCCAGCATGAGGCCATTGAAGCCTATCGCTGTGCCGATGCCGACATGGTCTTTGTCATGCTCGGCTCGTTTGCGACCAAGGCCAAACAGGCTGTCGACCAATTACGGGCTGCGGGCTGGGCGGTAGGATTGTTACGTCCGCGCCTGTTCCGGCCATTCCCGCGGCAGCAGTTCCAGGAGTTGCTGGCGAACAAACAAGGGGTGGTGATCATTGATCAGAACATCTCCATGGGGCTGGGTGGGGTGTTACATGCGGAACTGGCTGCTGCGCTATATGGTCACCCTGATGCTCCGCCAATCCTGGCAAGTTTCATCGCCGGCCTGGGTGGCCGCGATATCACCAGTGAAGAATTTTTTGCCATGGCAACCGAATTGCAACAGGCCATTACCAAAGGCCAATCACCACCGCCACGCCTGCTGTATACCGAAACTGAACTGCGTGAAATGCGCAAGTTACAGGCCGTGGCCCAGGTTGAGCGCGAGGAATTACAACCGAAGCAGTACACCACACAGGAACAAGAGCATGAATGAAGCACGCGTCACAATGTATCGTCGCATGAAGGACCTGCCCTCTACCCATTTGTTGGGAACCGGGACACCTATGTGTGCCGGTTGTGGTGGGCTGGAAGCTTTGCATGAAATCTATGATCTGATCGGTGCGAAATCGGTCTTTATCAATGCCGCTGGTTGCATGACCTTATTGTCCGTGTATCCCTTCACCCCGTTTCGGGGTTCCTGGTTATATACCGCCATGGCTTCGGCACCAGCCGGGGCACAGGGAGTGCGCGACGCGCTGGACATTTTGATCGAACAACAACGCCTGCCGGCAACCGATGACATGGAAGTGGTGGTGTTGACCGGTGATGGTGCGGCCTATGGCATGGGACTATCCGCTACTTCCGGGGCGATGGAACGGGATCTGGATTTTCTCTATATCTGTTATGACAACGAGGGCTACGGCAATACCGGGCAGCAATACTCCGGTGCCACCCCGCATGCCGCCAAGACCGCCACCAGCAAGGGACCGCGCGGGTTTCCGGGTTTCAAAAAAGATCTGTTTGCCATCTGGGCGGCGCATAAACCGGCTTATGTCGCCACGGTGATCGGCAGCGAACCGCTGGATCTGGCCCGCAAGATCGAAACCGCTCGTAAGCTCAAAGGTCCGCGCCTGATTATCGCCCTGGCACCCTGTCCCACCGGCTGGGATTACGATCCCCAACAAACAGTAGAGATCGGTAAACTGGCGGTAAAAACCGGGGTATGGCCGTTGAAAGAATACCTCAACGGTGAAGTCATTCACACCAAAGTCCCACGCCAACGCCCAGCGGTAGAGGAATACCTCAAACTGCAAGGCCGGTTCAGACACTTGTTTGAACCGCAACGTAACGACGCCCTGCTTGCCGAAATCCAGAACAAGATCGATCGCTATTGGGCAAACGTTCGCGAAGAAAAATAAAACTGTAGCAACCCAAACCGAGATGGAATCGACAGCAAAAAGTTATTTTCATCGCGGCGGTACTGAACCGTTACTGGGTACGACCATTCCTGAACATTTTCAGGACGTCGTGGCGCGCTTTTCTGCGCAGGAAGCCGTGGTGTCGTTACCCCAGGCAAAGCGCTTGACCTATCAGCAACTGTCCGCGGCGATTGATCAACTGGCACGCGGCCTGGTGGCTATTGGTTATGGTAAAGGTGACCGTATCGGTATCTGGTCCACCGATAACCTGGAATGGTTATTGTTACAGATGGCAACCGCTCGCATTGGTGCCATCCTGGTGAATATCAATCCCGCTTATCGGCTCCGGGAGCTGGCCTATGCGTTGGAACGCTCCGAGGTCCAGGGCCTGTTTGCCATACCGCAGTTTCGTAGCAGTGATTATGTCGCGATGTTGCTGGAACTGCTGCCGGAATTGCAACAGGATCAGAAAGAACAAATTCAAAGCAAGACGTTTCCCTTTTTGCGTCAGGTGGTGCTGTATGATCCACGTAATCCGGAAGCCACCGCAAAACCACAACCTGGTTTTATGACCTGGCAGGAAGTCATACATGCCGGGACTGAAATCGGGATTGATACCGTCGATGCGATCACCATGATGTTGGATCGGGATGATGCTATCAACATTCAGTATACCTCTGGCACCACCGGCTTTCCCAAGGCCGTTGTGTTGTCACACCATAATATCCTGAACAATGCCTACTTCTCGGCCGTTGCAATGCATTTCACCGAACACGATCGGCTCTGCATCCCGGTACCGTTTTATCATTGCTTCGGGATGGTGCTGGCAAACCTGCTGTGCCTTTCGGTCGGCGCCTGCATGGTCATTCCCGCTGAACATTTTGATGCGCCCGCCGTGTTACATGCCATCGAGACGGAACGCTGCACCGCCGTGCATGGGGTGCCGACGATGTTTATTGCCGAACTGGAACACCCTAACTTCAAAAATTTTGATTTAACCAGTCTGCGCACCGGTATCATGGCCGGGGCCCCCTGTCCCCCGTCACTGATGCAGCGTGTGATGCAAGATATGCATTGTCGTGAAATTCTGATTGGCTATGGTGAAACCGAAGCCTCTCCCCTGACGCATCTGACGACACGTGATGACACGATGGAACGACGCACCCAGACCGTGGGCAAAAATCTGCCGCATCAGGAAGTCAAAATCGTCGATGTAGAAACCGGCGCGACCGTGCCACTGGGTGAGATTGGCGAGATCTGTTTTCGGGGTTATCACATCATGCGTGGTTACTACGGCCAGCCCGATAAAACCGCAGAAACCATCAATACCAATGGCTGGCTCTATTCCGGAGATCTCGGCACCATGGATGCCGAAGGCTATGTCCAGATCACTGGCCGGCGCAAGGAAATGATCATTCGTGGTGGGGAAAATATCTATCCGCGCGAGATCGAGGAATTTCTGTTCACCCATCCTAAAGTTGCGCAGGTTGCGGTATTTGGCGTCCCGGATGAGTATTACGGGGAAGAGGTGATGGCGTGGATCCAATTACATGCCGGTGAAACGGCCACCGAAGAGGAACTGCGTGATTATTGCAAGGACCAGATCGCGCATTTCAAGATCCCCAAACATATCTGGTTCGTGGAGGAGTTCCCGATGACCGTCACTGGCAAGTTGCAAAAATTTCGAATGCGCGAAATCGCCATGGAAAAAATACAACAGCAACCAGGCTGACAAGAATCCCGTATTTAGCTGTAAGAAAAAACCCGGCAGACGCCGGGTTTCGTAATTAAAAATCGATGCTTTATTTATTTAATCTCGATACTGCGGCGTTTTGCTTTTTCCACTTTCGGTAATTTCAATTCCAGCACACCATCCTTGAAACTTGCCTTGACCTTATCGGCATCGACATAAGCCGGCAAACCGACAGTACGTGCGTAGGCACCTCGTGAAATTTCACAGCGGTAATAATCACCTTTTTCTTCCTTTTCTTCATGGCTCGTGCTGCCCTTGATGGTCACGCTGTTTTCCGTCACGGACACATCCAGGTCTTTTTTATCGACACCCGGCAGTTCAGCTTTCACCACCACTTCATCATCCCGTTCAACCACATCAACTTTGGGAATTTTACCTTCAAAAGGTTTTGCCATTTCACCCCAGGAAGGCCATTCCCAGCGAAAAGGCCGCATCCAGCCGCGCGAAAAGACGTCTTCAAACATGCGATCCATTTCTTCAAAAGGGTTCAATGCGCGTCGCGGCTCGGCTTTTTGCAGTTCCTGTTTGCTTTCTTTCTTCTCTTCTTTTGCCATGTCATGTCTCCTGTTCAAAGAAAGTTCACATAAAGCACTACGAAATAAGATTGACTGGATGCAAACATATTGTCCACTTTCAGTCAGCGCAATTAATTAAGTAAGTATAGCCAGCACATATTTCAAGAGGTTTGCCACCAGCGTTTTTTTTGCGTGCTATTTGATCCAAGTAAACGAAGTTGTTCATACAGACGGCGTTCCTCCGCCGTCGGATGTTCGGGAATGTGCACCTGAATGCGTACATTGAGATTACCATGACCATTCTCGCCCGGCCGGGCCAGCCCCTTGCCACGCAAGCGGAGGATTTCCTCCGGCTGCGTGCCAGGTGGGACTTTCACCTCAACCTGCCCTTGCAGGGTCGGTACAGTCAACCTGGTACCCAGGACGGCATCCACCACCTCGAGGGTCTCGCTACGCCACAGGTCGGCACCGGCCCGTTGAAAGCGGGGATCCCGGGCACTGCGAACAATGACATATAAATCACCAGGGGCTCCGTTCGGATCCTCACTCGGCATACCATGAGCGGGGATACGCAAGGCGGTGGCCTCCTCAATGCCGACGGGAATTTTGACTTTGAGCGATTCTTCTTTGTCTATCTGGCCGCTGCCATGGCATTTTGCACAAGGCTCATCAATAAACGTCCCACGCCCCTGACAGTTTGGACATACCATGATTTGTTGAAAATGGATATGGCCTTTTTCCTGTTCCTCATCCCGGGATATGACCCGTCTTCCCGTCCCGCCGCAAGCTTCACACTGCCGCGGCGTGGTACCCGGTTTGGCGCCGGAGCCGGAGCAGGCAGAGCAAGTAATGGCTCGCGTGTAGCGTACGGTTTCTTCGCCGCCGGTGTTGATCCGTTCCAACGGAACAGTCAACATGATTTCGAGATCCTCTCCCCGGACAGGGCCACGCCGACCATGTCGAAACAGGCGATCAAAAATACTGCCACCACCAAAGTCAAACCCGAAACCCATATCGCCAAAAATATCGCCAAAATCGATCCCACCAAACAGATCTTCGGGTGTGAAGTCGGCCACCCCGGCAAAACCGCCATGGTCATATTGAGAACGTTTCTTGGGATCAGACAGGACGGCGTAGGCTTCGGCGATCTCCTTGAACTTTTCTTCCGCATCCGCCGCTTTGTTGCGATCCGGATGGTATTTCATCGCCAATTCACGAAACGCGTTCTTTATGGTCGCCGCATCCGCATCACGCCCTACGCCGAGGACTTCGTAATAATCACGTTGCACATTAGCCATGAAGGTGTTTCTTCCATGTGTTTACTTTGACTCTTCGTAATCGGCATCGACAACGCGGCCGCGCGGCCCGGATCCGGATGGCTTGGGTTCGCCACCACCCCCCAGATCCGGTGAGGGATGGGGCGCATAGGCACCGGATTTTGGCGCCTCCGGTGATTTGGAATACAACCAGGCACCGGCTTCACGCAGTACCTTTTCGAGTTCGTCCATCCGCTGTGTGACCAATTGAAAATCATGTTTATTTAAAGCTTCATGGGTTTGTCGCAATGCCTCTTCCAGTCGTTTACGTATGTCGGCCCCGAGTTTTTCACTGAAGTCGGCCAGCATTTTTTCGGCTTGATAACACATTGCGTCAGCGGCATTGAATTTTTCCGCTTCCTCGCGGCGTTTTTTATCTGCTTCGGCATAGCGTTCGGCTTCATCAATCATGCGCTGTTTATCGTCTTCCGATAGACGTGTTGAACCGGTAATACTGATGGATTGGGTCTTGCCGGTAGCTTGATCCCTGGCGGTCACGTTCAATATTCCATTGGAGTCAATATCAAAGGTCACATCGATCTTGGGTATCCCACGTGGCGCCGGTGGCAAACCTTCCAGGTTAAACTCACCCAGACTGGTATTGTCACGTGCCATCGGGCGCTCTCCCTGATAGACATGCACAGTAACAGCGGTTTGCATATCCGTGGCAGTTGTAAAGGTCTCGGTATGTTTAACCGGTATCGGTGTGTTGCGGGCAATTAATGAGGTAGCTACACCACCCAGGGTTTCGACACCTAACGTCAAGGGAGTCACATCCACCAAAACAATATCACCAACCTCACCGCTCAATACACCAGCCTGGATCGCCGCACCACTGGCAACACATTCCATGGGATCGATACCCATTTCCGCCTTGCGTCCGAACAACTGTTCGTAAAAACTCCGCACCGCTGGCATTCGGGTTGGTCCACCGACAAATACAATGCACTGTATGTCATTGGGTTGATAGCCGGCATCACTCAAAGCCTGTTCAACCGGTCCACGACAACGTGCGATCACTTCATGCACCTGCCGTTCAAGCTCGGTCCGGGTCAGATCAAGTTCCAGATGTTTCGGCTCACCCTCGACCGCAGTGATATAGGGCAGGCTGATATGGGTGGTGGTGCTGCTAGACAGTTCAATCTTGGCGATCTCGGCCGCTTCACGTAAGCGGGCAAAGGCTTTTTGGTCATCCCGCAGATCTACTCCCGTCTGACTTTTGAAACGTTCCGCCAGATAATCCACCAGCCTTTGATCCATATCGGTACCACCCAGCTGTGTATCGCCACTCGTTGCCTTGACCTCGAAGACACCTTTACCGAATTCCATGACAGTCACATCCAGGGTGCCGCCACCAAAATCTATCACCACAATGCGGAGCTCTTCCCCTGCCCGATCCAGGCCATAAGCCAATGAAGCGGCAGTCGGTTCGTTCACCAGACGGGCAACCTCAATCCCGGCAATGCGGCAGGCATCTTTCGTGGCACTCCGTTGATTGTCATCAAAGTACGCCGGGACGGTGACCACCGCCTTCTCGACAGGTTCACCAAGAAAAGCCTCGGCATCGCGTTTGATTTTCTGTAGCAAGAAGGCGGACAACTGTTCGGGGGTGAACTCATGGTCACGCAGACGAATGATTTCCCGCTTGCCCATCAGACGCTTGAATCCGGTTGCCGTGCCTTCGGGATTGGCGGCTGCCTGGCGACGAGCCGGTTCACCGATCAAGGTCTGACCATCTGCGGTAATGGCGACATAACTGGGAAAAGCCTTACCACTCAGACTGATCCCCTCGGCACTCGGAATGATGACCGGCCGGCCACCTCGTAACACCGCTGCCGCTGAATTGGATGTCCCAAGGTCAATACCGATAATTGCCATGCATACCCCCGAACACAAAGCCGATATTGTTTTTACTTTGATTAAACAAGTGACATCTGAATGATGTAACGAGCAGAGATTGTTGCATAAAATGTTTACATTCCCAGATCCGGCTTTTCTTCTCCAGCCCTGAGGGTTCTGAGCACGCCTTCGAGTTGTTCGGCAGCGAAACCCAATTCTTCCCCCATGGCTTCCTTGATCATGAGTATCAACGAAGTAAATTGTGCCTCAGTAATCTGTTGGCGCACATTTGCATCGAGCGATTGTTTAAAGGTCGCCACAATTTTTTCTGCTCTTTCTTGATGCCGTTCCGTCATAGTGATTACCCCGTAATAATCTTGAGTATTTAGAATAGCAGAACTTGGAGTGCACAACATTTCACAGTCTTGACCTAACACAACTATCAGGCAAATTTATGAGGGATAGCCACAACGGCAAGTGATGATATCTTGTTCCACAAACATCAGATGGTCACCGCATAACAAATCGACTATATATTTATTTACTGCCCTGCCAAATAGCCGTAAAAACTTGGTTTATAACAATGACAACTCAGTCCCTTTCAGATATCCAGGCCGCGCGTGAACGCATTAAAGATTTGATTGAACTCACCCCCTGTGATTATTCCGAGATCCTGAGTCGACTCTATAATTGTCATATTTATCTCAAACTGGAAAACCTGCAACTTACCGGCTCCTTCAAGGCACGTGGCGCCTTTAACAAAATGCTGCAGCTAACTCCCGCACAACGTTCTGCCGGGGTCATCGCCGCTTCAGCAGGCAATCATGCCCAGGGGGTTGCCTATGCTGCCCGCAAACTTGGTATCGCGACCACTATCGTAATGCCGGAAACCACACCCCTGGCGAAGATTCGCGGCACGGAAGAACTGGGCGCCAAAATAGTTCTGCACGGCAGCCGATACGGTGAGGCCTATGACAGGGCCTGTGAGTTACAGCAACAACAGGGGTTTACTTTTGTGCATGCCTTTGATGATCCCCATATCATCGCGGGGCAAGGTACCATCGGTCTGGAAATACTTGAACAACTGCCTGATGTCGATGTTATCATCGTCCCGGTCGGGGGTGGCGGGTTGATTAGCGGCATTGCACTTGCTGTCAAACAGAGCCGGCCCGACATCCGTCTCATCGGTGTACAAGCCGCACGGATCCCGGCAATGAAAACCAGCCTCGATGCCGGCCACATCCTGGCTTCTCATCCGGCCAATACCATTGCCGACGGCATCTCCATCACCAGGGTCGGCCAGTACACCTTCCCCCTGGTGCAACAATATGTCGACGCGATCACCACGGTCAGTGAGGAAAGTATCGCCAATGCCATCATGATGCTGCTGGAACGGGAAAAGACCCTGACGGAAGGGGCCGGTGCAGTGGGCTTTGCCGCTTTGAGTCATGGCAAGATCGACAAGATCAAGGATAAAAAAATTGTCGTGGTACTCAGCGGCGGTAACATTGATATGACCATGCTGACCGTCATCCTGGAGCGGGGTCTTGAAAATGACGGCCGCCTGGCGCGCCTCAAGGTGGTGATTCCTGACAAGCCGGGTAACATTGCCAGACTGGCCTCACTGGTTGCGGCCCAACACGCCAATATTCTCGAGATATACCAACACCATTCGGTCAGTGAAGTTGATATCGGCGAAACGGAAGTGGAAATGGTGCTGGAAGCCAAAGGCAGGGAACATGTTGATGCCATCATTGCCTCGATCACGCAAAGTGGTTATCAGCTTAAGTAGCAAATCTCCTGAATCATATCCGGTTCTCGGCTGCCTACTCTAGCAAGGAGAACGCCGTGAAAAAGCAACGGTTATTAAATGTGCTGCTGGTTACGACTGGCTTTATTCTGTCGCCCTTGACCTGGTGGAATGATCTTGTCGTGAATATTCCTCTGGCTTACCTGTTTTCCCTGCCCTTCTCCTTGCTACATGACAACCTGTTTCTACCGGGCTTTATTCTGGGTTATTGGCTAAGCAATCTGCTTGGCTTTTTACTCATGCATTGGGGTGGTGAAGGATTGCTTTCGCAAAAAAAGCCAAAATTCGGGGTCAAGCACAGTTTGCTTATTTCACTGCTATATTCAATGATAATCGTTTGCCTGGTATTCCTTGGCTGGCTCGCCCCACCAACAGAATATCTGCATCTATCAGAAAAATAAGGTCATACCATGTATCAGATCACGCTTACTGAACGGGAACACATCTCTTCCAGCGATCAACCCGTTGAGATTGTGGAACGGAAAGGAACAGGTCATCCTGATACGATTTGCGATGCCGTGGCGGAAGAATTAAGCCGGGCATTATGTCGGTTTTATCTCGATCAGTTTGGCATCGTGCTGCACCATAATGTGGATAAAGTCCTGCTCTGGGGTGGTAGTTCGCAACCACGCTTTGGAGGCGGTGAAGTTACCGCTCCGATGGAACTGTTTCTGGCAGGACGAGCAACGTGCGAATACAAAGGCATTCAGGCGCCGATTGAAGACCTGGTCAGAGAGAGTTGTTACCAGTGGTTACAATCGCACTTTCATGTGCTGGATCCGCAGCGGCACGTGAAACTCCACAGTCTGATCAGGCCCGGTTCGGTTGACCTGGTTGAACTTTATCTGCGCCAGGAACAAACCGGCATCGCACTGGCAAATGATACCTCCTGCGGGGTGGGTTACGCGCCATTAAGCGAGCTGGAACAGGTGGTATTACAGGTCGAGAAGGCATTGAATGCAGCAGACAGCAAGTCTGCCTATCCGGAATTCGGAGAAGACATCAAGGTCATGGGAGTCCGTAAACAGAACGCACTCGAACTGACCGTTGCCTGTGCTTTCGTCGATCGCTATATCGCGGATGTTGACGACTATCTCGCCAGGAAAGCAAACCTGGTTTCACTGGTGGAACAGGCCGTCAGGACCGTTTCCAATATGCCGGTGCAGGTCAACGTTAATGCTGCCGATGATCCTGCCAAGGGCAGCTTGTATCTGACGGTGACCGGGACCTCTGCCGAGAGCGGCGATGATGGCGAAGTGGGTCGGGGTAACCGGGTCAACGGTTTGATCACCCCTTACCGACCGATGAATCTGGAAGCCGCCGCAGGCAAAAATCCCGTGACCCATGTCGGCAAACTCTATAATCTTGTCGCCCACCGCGTGGCAGCCTGCCTGGTACAGGAACTGGATGAAGTACAGCAGGCGTATTGTTTTCTGGTCAGCCGCATTGGCAGCCCCATCATGGAACCCCAGGTGGCTGATCTGCAGCTCGTCATGCATGACGACCTGACGATTGAAGTCGTCAGATCGCGGGCCGAAGAAGTTGTTTATGAACAACTGGCCGACATTGCCAAAATTCGCCAGGATCTGATTGACGGCGTATTGAGCGTTTACTGATCACTCTGTCCGCCGAAGTTTAATCATTATGGCTGAAATGCCCATGTCTTACACCGCTTAACAATTCCCGAAACACAGCGCCACTAACATGCACCAGATCTTCATGATCCCCGGCCTCAAAATAGACATTTGCCAGGCTGGTCAGTCGTTCATCCAGATAGGTTTCCAGCCCATATGCCGGCCCAAGTGGTGGTATGGCCCCCGGGACACAATCCGGAAACAACCTGGTGGCATCAGATTCCGCTGCCAGGACAAACTCACGATCCGCCTCTTTCTGCAAGGCCTCAAGTTTTAGCCAGTGACTACCGGGAATGACAACCATGGCATAGCCTTGCTCGTCGCGGACGATCACCGCCTTGGCGATATGATCATCGGCGACATGGGCGGCTTTGGCCGTATCGCGACTCGAATAGGTTCGCGGGTGGGCAACCAGTTCATAGTCCGCCCGATGTTGTAATAAATAATTCTGGATTACTTCTGCGATTGCCATTTTCATGCTCCCCTGCTCATCTAACTGGCCAGGCAACTGAATTGTAAGTGTAAAAATTAAATAACCAGATTCAACGGTAGTTTGTCAAGCTTACCCCATCGTAAGCTTGAGCAATTTGCGTAGCTCACGCAAGGTTCGGGTATTGAGAACATCATCTTTTTCCAGCCAGCCCCGGCGCGCCTGATAAATCCCACCCGCCAGCAACTCGAAACCATTGGTTGAATGACTGTCACTGTTAATACTGATCAAAACACCTTCGTCCTTTGCCATTTGACAATAAGTATCAATCAGATCCAGTCGTTGCGGTTGACTGTTCAATTCAAGATAACAACCGCGCTGCCTGGCGGCTTCGATGATCCGCGACATGTCCACTTCATAGGCTTCCCGTTCATTTAGCAGACGACCACTGGGGTGTGCCAGGATGGAGAAGTAGCGGGAATTCATGGCACGCAAGATTCGCGTGGTCTGTTTTTTACGACTCAATTTGAACCTGGTATGGACGGCACCGATCACCAGATCCAGCTTTGACAGGATATTGTCTGGTAAATCCAGGCTGCCGTCTTCAAGGATATCCACTTCGATACCTTTAAGGATGGTGATACCGGAAAGCTTGCTGTTTAACTGATCAATTTCTTCCAGCTGTTGTTGCAGGCGTTTTTTATCCAGCCCATGTACCACTGTCAGGCGTTGTGAATGATCCGTAATGGCCAGATATTTCAGTCCCTCCTGTTTGGCGGCCAGCGCCATTGCTTCAATACCGGCGTTGCCGTCAGTCGCTTTGGTGTGGGTGTGCAGATCACCTTGCAAATCTTCACGACTAATCAGCCTGGGTAATTTGTTTGCTCTGGCGGCTTCGATTTCACCCCGGCCTTCACGCAATTCGGGAGGAATAAACGGTAATCCGACCGTTTTAAACACGGAGGCTTCCGTTTTACCCGCAATACTCTTCTCGCCCTTGAATACGCCGTACTCATTGATCTTCAGGCCACGTTGCTGTCCGAGTCGCCGCACCTGGATATTGTGTGCCTTGCTGCCGGTGAAGTAATGCAATGCCGCACCCAGGCTTTGCTGCTCGACGACCCGCAGATCAATCTGTAAGCCATTACGCAGGAATACCGTAGAACGGGTTTTGCCCCTGGAGACAACCTCGACGACTTCGTCATACGCAGTGAACTGTGGCATCACCGGACTATTGGCTTTGGCCGTGACCAGGATATCGAGATCCCCGACTGTTTCTTTACCGCGTCGATAACTGCCTGCCACCACCACATCTTTGACACCAGCAATCCCTTGCAAGTACTGCACCAGCGGTTCGGCATATTGCGTGGCCACGTTTCGCAGGAAACGTTTCTCCAGGCTGCGATGCGCACCTATCGCATCCAGAATGCGCTGTTCAGTCTTGGCCCCAAAGCCAGACAAGCCGGCTATCTTGCCATTGCGGGCGGCGGCTTCCAGTTGTTTCAGGTTTTTGATTTTCAGATCCTGGTACAGTACCTTGACACGCTTGGGGCCCAATCCCGGGATCTTGAGTAACGCCTCCAGACTGGCCGGCACTTCTTTATGCAACGTGTCTAATGCTTTCGCATGACCGGTGGCCAGAATTTCTTCGATCTTGGCGGCAAGGTCTTTCCCAATCCCCGGCAAGCGGGTGAGATCCTCACCTGCCGCCAGCATTTCTGCCAGCTCCTTCCCCAGTCCCCGGATAGTGCGGGCGGCATTCCGATAGGCGCGCACACGAAAAGGATTGGCTTCTTCGATCTCCAGCAGATCCGCCATCTCCTCAAAGATCATCGCGATGTCTTCATTGTGTACCGGCATGGGCAAGTATCAGATTTGTCTGGCTTTAATAATCATAGTGTGAATCAGCCAGGTCGTTGGCACAAACTTTTCTGCGCACCTACACTTTATAAAAAGGATGCGTCATGATGAATCCCCTTCCCCCGGCAAGCTCATCACCCCTTGGCCCGGAACACGCCTTCATCCCGGCCTATCGCAACCTGCTCGCTGGCAGCGAGTTAAGCCAGCGTGCCCAGCAAGCCTACCGGCATCTGGAAGATTGCGATCTTTGTGGCCGTTATTGCCATATGAATCGCCGCCAGACCATCAAGGGCGCCGTCTGTCGTACCGGGGAACGGGCGGTGGTAAACAGTTTCGGACCGCACCACGGCGAAGAGGATCCTCTCCGCGGCTGGAATGGCTCCGGGACAATCTTTTTCAGCTGGTGCAGCCTGCGGTGCGTGTTTTGTCAGAACTGGGAAATCAGCCAGAAGGGTCTGGGCCAGGAAGTGGAACCGGCGCAACTGGCCGAAATGATGTTGCAACTCCAGGCGCAGGGTTGTCATAACATTAACTTCGTTACCCCCAGTCATGTCGTGGCGCAAATCATTGCCGCCGTGGATATCGCGGCCCAACAGGGATTGAATCTGCCACTGGTCTATAACACTGGTGGCTACGACAGTCCCGAAGCGCTCGCCCTCCTCGACGGTATTATCGATATTTACATGCCCGATATGAAATACGGCGATGCGAGACTGGCCCGACAATATTCCAGGGTACGCAACTATGTCGCAGTCAATTTTGCCGCGGTAAAAGAAATGCATCGTCAGGTGGGCGACTTGCAACTGGATGCCAACGGCATTGCCCAACGGGGCTTGCTGGTCCGCCATCTGGTCTTGCCTTCCAACATTGCCGGTACTGACAAAGTCCTTGCCTTTCTGGCGCAGGAAATTTCCACCAACACCTATCTGAATTTAATGGACCAGTACCATCCCTGCTATCGCGCCAACGAGTATCCCGCGCTGGCACGCCCGATTACCCGACGTGAATATGATCAGGCCTTGCAACTGGCTGAACATTATGGAATGCAACGGCTGGATCATCGCCATGCGAGGCTATTCTAGCCGGGAACGAACTTGGACACCCAACTGGATCAACTGCAACATAACCTCCACCGGCATGTCCATTACCTGGCCGGAGAGATCGGCGAACGCAATCTGCAGCACGTCGATGCCCTGCATGCCGCTGAAGACTATATCAAGCAAGTCTGGCAAAAACAGGGATATCAGGTGGAAAGGCAGGCATACCGGGAACGGAACATCGAATGCGCCAACCTTGAAGTCACCCAGCCTGGCAAACTGCATGCCGGGCAAATCATTTTAGTCGGCGCACACTACGACACGGTTTACGGCAGTCCCGGGGCGAATGACAATGGCAGCGGCATCGCCGCCTTGCTGGAACTTTCACGATTGTTTCAGGGTGAAGCCACGAATGCGTCGCTACGCTTTGTTGCTTTTGTTAACGAAGAACCGCCGTTTTTCTTTTCCGGCCGTCAGGGCAGTAACATCTATGCCAGGATGATTCGCCAGCGCGGGGATAATATTCGCCTGATGCTGGCGCTGGAAACCATGGGATACTACTCCAGCAAGCCCTGCAGCCAGGATTATCCGCCGCTGTTCCGCTACTTCTATCCCGATACCGGCAATTTTATCAGTTTCGTTACCAATTTTGGCTCACGCCGGGTCATGCTGAAACTGGCAACGGCCTTTCGCCAGGTGAGTGACTTTCCGCTCGAGCATGTCGCGAC
Source organism: Thiohalomonadales bacterium (assembly GCA_040235565.1). Taxonomy (GTDB): domain Bacteria; phylum Pseudomonadota; class Gammaproteobacteria; order UBA6429; family Thiohalophilaceae; genus JAHEIJ01. The sequence goes on from JBECLA010000154.1 coordinate 25,397, forward strand.
CTTTGCCTTTATTCCCGGGGTGGCATGGAGCGATCATTTATCGTTCTGGCGTCAGAACTATAAGGCCCTGATGGTCACCGATACCGCGTTTTACCGCTATCCGTATTATCATTCCGCGGAGGATACTGCCGAAAAACTTGACTACTGGAATCTGGCACGGGTATGTGAGGGACTGTTCCATGCGCTCCATCAACTTGCCAAACACGGCGTTTAATCTGTTGGTCCTTGTTCTGTCAGAAAAGGCTGATACTCCCAGCAAGGTAAGCCGAGTAATTGCAGAACGTCACGCGATTCCCGGGCGGCACAAATCTGTTGTGCCAACTGCCTGGCTTCATTGGTATGGGTCGTCGCAATGATCTGACGCAGATAGGGAATCAAGGTTGCTTCCACGGAAAAGGCCCGATAACCCAGGCCGAGTAAAACAGGTAATACGCCCGGTAATTGGGCCAGCACGCCACATAATTGAACATCCGCCAGTCGGGCTTCGGCAGCCATCGCGATTTGCTGCATAAAGCGCCACAATAATGGCGCGTAGGGATCCAGATAATCGCGCAAAGCAGCGGAATCCCGATCCGCCGCGAACAGGCACTGCATCAGGTCATTGCAACCTATGGCGATAACATCAACCTGATCAAACCAGTTTGCCAGGTCCAGCGCGCTGGCCGGTGTTTCCACCATAGCGCCAAGCGGTAGCGGTTTGGCAAGTTGGGCGCGTATGGCTGACGACCAGTAAGCCAGTTCTTCATGCCGGACCAGGTAAGGGATAAGGATGCGAAGTTCATAGTTGTCACTCAGGCGGTTAATGGCCTCGAGTTGTGCACGATACACGGTCTTCATTGGTTCAATTCCGAACAAGCGCACCCCCTGTAGTCCCAGGGCGCCGCCTACTCCCTTGCAGGTTTGCATCCAGGCCGGGATTTTGTCTGCCGCGACATCCAGCAAGCGGATCGTCACCGGTAAGGGTGCCGCCACTTCACAGATCTGTCTGAAAGCTCGAGTGTAAAAGACACTATCGGGTTGGCTCTGATCATCGGGTATGAGGAATTCGGAACGCACCAGACCGATCGATTCCGCCCCCGCCAGGCGTGCCTGCTGCGCAGCTTGCTGACCCCGGACACTGGCACGCAACGCAACGCTTATCCCGTCGGCGGTGATAATATCCTGGTTGAGACTTGTTGGAGAGGCACCAGATGAAGGAGCAGCTTTTCTGATATCAGTGCTAATACGGCCAGTGGCGCCATCGATCATGACATCCCTGCCTGTTTGCAGCAGTTTTACCTGCTGTTCACTGATAATAACGGCAGGCAGTCCCATGCTCATCAAATGAATCATTGCATGGGAAAAGGGTGCGCCCTCAACCACAATAAATCCTGCTGGCGCCTCCACGAGATTCGCAATGTCTTGCTGCCGGATTATCAGGATACAATTTGCAGGACCAGGACCTATGCCGTATTGCAGCATACCCTGGGCGATGCCCGGCACGAAGGGCATACCGGTGAGGTCCTGTTGTTGCCTCGTTCTCATAGGGACACACTGGGGTGAAGAGTCGACATCAGCTGTTGCTGTATCGCATCACTCCAGAACACCTGCCACAAGGAGCGCGATAATCGCGACCAACAAGACTATTACCCAGCGTAGATGATGGGCGATGCTTCTTAACAAGGCCTTGGTTTCTTCATCCATTGCTCACTCCCCTTACACACTCATGCTATTCTAAGTATAGTTATTTCAAGACTTCTCTCTGATCTCAAATACCGGCTCACTGATCCAGGTACCATGACAGCGGGGACATTTGCCGGGACGATGGAGTTTATCCTTGTGAAAGGCAAACCCGCATTTTCGACATTCCGCAGGCGTAATGATGATGCGATATTCAGAATGTTTTAAGCTTTTCAGGAGATGCTCAATATCGTCCTCCACATCTTTTGGCAAGGCTGCCATATGCCGGGCGATATCGGTAATCCCAAGAGGATTATTCAATAACAAAGTGACCAGTTCCTTTCTGTACATGACTTGGTGTAATTGAACCTAAAGAATAAGCAAGCAATGAAAAATGGCATTGCTAATGTTTTATTAGAGTCAAAACTAATATAGTTTATTTTCATTACCAAATTGGAACACAGGAGTTAACTATGGAAAAAGAACCCTTGATCAGACTGACATGGCATGGCCATGAAACTGTTGCGGTCATCCCCGCACTACTGCAAGAAGCTGAACAAATCGAAATTTCCTTACCGCTTGATTATAACCACGCCCTGTTTGAGACATTACATCCTGAGGCACAGGCTGCCGATCTGGAAGATATCGATGCACAGGGCGGACCCGAGCTATTATCCCGGATTGCCACTGTCAGTGGACTGGAAGAATTGGGCAAGCTCATCGAAGTTCTTGGTAAGGCAAATGCCACATTACGGGTATTCAGCCCACCCACCCTGCTAATCAGCATCTCCTATAACTAATTGTGAAGACAGGCTCGGTATAGCACCCTCATCGGCTTCAGTTAGATTACGCTGTAGTCCTCGATGCCTCGTCAGGCTTTTTTCACCAGTAAATCAGTCAACATTAATCATTAGCTTTTAAGACAAAACAATAAAAAAACTAGATATTTATTCGTAATACTACATATATCAATATGCTGCAGTTCTTACTATACAATGAATAGAGATTTTCTTCTTTCAGATAGCTGACGTCCATTACATAAGTAATGAACTTACTTTGGACTTTAGGGGAGAAGGGAAAATGTTACGTGACAACAAACTAAACAACCTGTTACCGGACTATTACGGCCCAATTGACAGGGAAGTAACGATTCTGGATTTGTCATTCAAGGAACGGGAAAGCCTGTCAATCAGGATTCCGACTGGCGAAATCATCCAGATTCAGGTGCTTGAGTTGTCAGACGATTCAGCCATGCTCGTCATTGACGCCCCATTTAGTTGTACAACTTACAAGGAAGAATTGTTTTCCGGCGCTACTGAAACCCATTAATGATTGATTTCGATCAGTGCAAATTGTTTAACAGTAATTTTACGTATACAAAAACCTGTATATAAACCTGTACAGTTTTAAAATTGTCTGAGAAACGAGGAAAGGCCTCATGTCCAGACAGATTGAATTATTCTGTTTAGCTACCAGTGTACTTGGTATCGGCGTATTAATATATGTATTTGATCGCCAATCCGAATTTGTCTACTTTCTCCCGGGCTGGCTATCACTAAATAGTATGACAGATGATCTTTTTGGCAGCATCGGAAATTACCTTCCGACATTTATTCATGTCTATGTCTTTATCCTGTTGACGGCCGTTGTTGCCGTACCATCAATAACCAAACTTATCCCGGTCTGCCTGGCCTGGTTGGGTCTTGATTCCTTATTTGAAGTCGCCCAGATTGATGCGATAGCGCTATGGCTGGCAGCAAATACTCCAGCCTGGTTCGAAGGTATTCCGTTTCTGGAGAATACTTCGAGTTATTTCCTCTTGGGGACCTTTGATGTGATTGATCTCCTGTCGATTGCCGCGGGGACAATCGTTGCCTACTTCACTGTCTCCGTTTACACAAGGAGAGTATTGAAATGAATTTTGAATTTCTAAAGCAACATAGATTTATACGATTTACAGAACTTGCTGTTGTTGTCATGTTCGGCGTCCTGAGTGTACTGGGATCCGGCGGAGGCGGTGATGATGTTGTTGTAGACGAGCCATCAACTGATTTTTTGTATGTTTTATCAGGCCCCAGAGGGGGAACAGAGCCACTGACCGTCTCTGCAACACTCGGTGAAGACACCGTATCAGTAACGATAACACCAACACTTGAGGGGACCTATGAAAGTACTACGGACACATATACTGTAAACACAAACTGTCAGGCTTTCGACCCTGTTGTTCCTTGTAATATTGTTGCCGAAACAAGTGCAACCCTTGGATTTGGTACGATCACTGGCACCATCACTGCCACATGGCGATGGGTTGGTGACAATGATCCAACACAGGGCCAGTTCGTAGTTACATCCACAGAAATAGCAGATACTGTGACTGTTGAAGTCATTTCTACTCCGGTTGCTGGTGTTTCACTCACAAATGGTAATGACACAGACGAATTAACCTGGGAACAATTTGATACTTTGTGGGAAGAACCTGCTAATCCCTTATGGCAACGCATTGCTTCGTTTGCCTATAACGTGCGCGGACTGCTGTTTGAACAGATTACACTTCTGGGCGAAGCCTATCTAACCATCGAAGATTATCGAACACTACTTGAAGCAAATAGCGCATTTCAAGGGGTTTGTTCTACACCGTTACCTGTTGGTAGCAACTGGAATAATCTGGTAGACGTAATTTGGGACGATGTTGGTAATGATGGAATGATTAATTCGAATGAAACTATTACTTTTGTCATGAACGAGTGCTGGATCGATGATCCCTTAGAAAACATCGACACATTACTTAGTGGAACCATGACCATTTTTAATCTGGATCCCTACTGGCAAAGTTGCCCTGCTTTTACAACCCTGTCAGCCGAGGAAACACAAAATGGCGCAATTATTCCAGACTCAGGTTATGTACTTGACGGCGGATTTTGTTTCTTGATGGTAAATCAATAGCAGGCATGTATATACGACCTCAAGGGATTCTCTTTGGTCATGCTCCCTGCGTATCGTCACCTAGTGATCGGGGTTCGAATCAACCCATAATCTGCTAGATAGTAACAACTGCAACAGAATATTTGTGATTGACCTGACAAACCGAAGAAACATTCGGAGGTTACATGAAGATTCCGGTTATGGTCATAATCTTGATTGTGATAGCTGTTGGTGGCTGCGCATCAACTGAGACTGTTAAAGAATCAGAGGGACAAGGCGTTAGTCGTACTTATACCTACCCTTCTGATGTTGTATACGAGGCCACGATATCTGCTGCAAAAACTCAGGAACTCGAAATTGTTGAAACTGACAAGACGAAGGGCAGGCTGATCTTCAAACACGGTGTTACTCTATGGAGTTGGGGCGAGAATATTGCCGTGTTTATTAAACCTCAGTCGACTAATAGTACAGAAGTCGAAATCGTCAGCGAACCTGTAATGGCACCGTTTAATATTCCTCCAGATTGGCAACACATTCTTTTAGATAAAATTGATGAAGAACTACGCAGTGGCAAATAATCTCAACTCAGAGTAATTGTTAACATATATATTTTTTATTCAACCCCACTTCGATAGTGGTTGAAGCTTTCAAATCAACCTTTGCCAATTTTTACAATTGCTCCACTTCCTGATACCAGCTTGCCCAAATGCCAGAGGACATATTTTCAATGACGCGGAATTACTCGCAAACAGTCTCAAGGCATTTCTCGTCGGTCTTGACGGTGTCATTTACTTTATTTTTCAGGATTACCCCATTATAAAAGACATGATCATTGGGGGAGTTCGATTTCGCGGTTTTCTGCATTTTGTCTCACTTGTACGCAATAACCGTTGGAATTCTTTTCAAAAAGTCGTCGCTTTTTTTGCATTTCTTGTAGTGCCACATCACATAG
>JBECLA010000002.1:0-4805 GCA_040235565.1 Thiohalomonadales bacterium
TTCATTTATCAGCCTGGCTGATCTGTCTGTGTGCAACACAGCTATTTCTCCATTTTTAAACAGTAATGGCTTAAGTCTGTTCCCGCACCGACCAATCTGGTTGGCTCCATATAAATACGGCATTTAGAACGAAACTGGCCTTGACCTGTATGTTGCTCACAGGTTGTAAAGTTAACTTGACCTGTGTGTAGGATACAGATCATAAATACCTCCTATCACATGCGAGTGCGTGGAAACCTGACTGGTCAGGAGACGCGAGACATTTTGAAATTCTTACAGGAGAGTAATTAAATGAGTAACGGTTATACGAGCGGGGTAATGCGTTTAAACGACAGTGCAATCGGAACAATCCTGCTGATTTTACTTGTCTATACGTTTACCGCGTCTCTTGCTATCGCAGGAGGCCAGCATGACCAGGAGGCAAGTCATCATGAACCGGGTGGGATGCATCGTCACGATACATGGGTAACTCCCCCGGACAGCTATCATGATAAGGCAATAAACAGGTGGGATGACAAGGCGGCTGCAGAAAAGGGAAAAAAATTATATGAGCAATATTGCCTTCAGTGCCATGGTGTTGATGGTAAGGGGACAGGCCCCCTGGCTTCCTCCCTGGAGCACGCCCCGGCGGATTTGACAAATCATTTTCATCAAAGTCCGGGTAATGGTGATGCATATCTGTATTGGCGTGTCAGTGAAGGCGGTATGGTCGAGCCATTTGTGTCTATGAAGTCTGCGATGCCGTCTTTCAAAATGAACCTTTCCGAAGCAGATCGTTGGGATGTCTTGATCTATGTACACCAGACATTTCACAAATCATTTCTCAACAGCAAAGACGGCAATCGGAAAGATGAACACATGGGGCACCAACATTAATAATATAAATAATTACTATGAGTAAATGGTGTAATTAAATTAAGAGCAACCTCATGAAAGAAAGTTAGCACATGACAGGCAAGTATGAGGGTAATACCATGACGGTCATTGAATTGGCGCGACAAGTAGGCGTGCCGGCACATGTGGTACGTTACTATACTCGTATCGACCTGCTCAGACCTGTACGTGATCACGCCAATGGTTACAAGTTATTCACAGCAGATGATGTGTGTCGTCTATCTTTTATTCGCAATGCGCAGGCGCTCGGTTTCACCCTGGCAGAGATAGCGGATATTTTTTGTGAGGCTGAAAAGGGTGACTCGCCATGTCCTGTGGTGCGGGATATCATCGCGGAAAGGATCAAGGAGAACCGGCATCGCGTTGACGAGCTGTTGGCGTTGCAGTCACGCATGGAGCAGGCGGTTATTCTTTGGGGCAAGATGCCGGATGGGATTCCAGACGGTCATTCAGTTTGTCACTTGATTGAAGCAGCCGGCACGAACTGATAGCTATGAAAATCAATCATGTTCATTCTGTTCGATGCGAATGGCAAATTAATCCAGCAACGTTAACGCATAATGAAAGCTAAGCCAGCTATCGACCCGGTATGTGGCATGACGGTATCTGAGGATACGAAGTTTCGTCATATCCATAATGACAATACCTACCTGTTTTGTAGCGAGCGCTGCTTGACCCGGTTTAAAGCCGAACCCGAGGAATATCTCGCGGCTGAAAGTGCTGCCCAGAAGAGCCATACTGACACCCGCGAGGTAAAGGCAGGTGGTGCAGAAGTAATTTACACCTGTCCCATGCACCCGGAAGTGCAACAGCCCGGCCCGGGTAGTTGTCCGAAGTGCGGCATGGCTTTGGAACCGATGGGCGCACCAGTTGTGTCGCGCAGGATTGAGTACACCTGTCCCATGCATCCGGAGATCGTGCAGGACCATCCGGGTAACTGTCCGAAGTGCGGTATGACACTGGAACCACGCACGGTGACAGAGGCCGAGGAAGAGAATGTCGAACTCAAGGACATGACCCGGCGCTTCTGGGTCAGTGCCATCCTGGCAGCACCGGTATTTTTGAGTGCCATGGCGGCCGAGTTCTGGCCCGAAACCATGGCAGAGATCATTAATCCCCGTTATCGACAATGGCTGGAAATGCTGTTGGCAACGCCGGCGGTGCTGTGGGGCGGCTGGATTTTCTATTTGCGAGCTGTCCAGTCGGTGATGACATGGAATCTCAACATGTTCACCCTCATCGGCCTGGGGGTGGCCGTGGCCTGGAGTTACAGTGTTGTGGCTGCCGTGGTGCCAGGTATTTTTCCAGCCTCGGTGTTCAATGACATGGGGGTGGTGCCGGTCTATTTCGAGGCGGCTGCCGTTATTACCACTCTGGTGCTGTTAGGGCAGGTGCTGGAATTAAGAGCCCGCAGCCAGACCAACGCCGCGATCAAGCTGCTACTGGGTCTGGCACCAAAGACAGCGCGTATCGTCCGAGACGACGGTACGGAACAGGACATTCCGCTGGAGCATGTCAAACCCGGCGATACCTTGCGAGTGCGACCGGGTGAAAAAGTACCTGTGGATGGCATCGTGCTTAAGGGCGAAAGCCATGTGGATGAATCGATGGTCACCGGCGAACCCATTCCGGTGTCAAAAACTGTCGATGAAAAACTGATCGGGGCCACGGTCAATGGGACTGGCAGCCTGCTCATGCGGGCTGAAAAAGTGGGAGCGGATACACTGTTATCGCAAATTGTGCAAATGGTTGCAGAAGCGCAACGCTCCCGTGCGCCGATCCAGAGACTGGTGGATATTGTTTCCGGATACTTCGTACCGGCGGTGGTCATCTTGGCCGTGATTGCGTTCATCGTCTGGGGCTTGTGGGGGCCGGAACCTCGTCTGGCGCATGCCGTGATCAATGCCGTCGCGGTGTTGATCATTGCCTGTCCCTGTGCCCTGGGTCTGGCCACTCCCATGTCCATTATGGTGGGTACCGGTAAAGGCGCGATGCTGGGTGTCCTGTTCAAGGATGCCGAAGCACTGGAGGTCATGCGCAAGATCGATACCCTGGTTGTGGATAAAACGGGCACCCTGACAGAAGGCAAGCCCAGACTGGTGTCGACTGTCCCGAACCATGGCTTTGAGGAAAACGAGAATCTGAGATTGGCGGCGAGCCTGGAGCGGGGCAGCGAGCACCCCTTGGCCGAAGCAATTGTGCGTGGCGCAGGGGACAAAGGGATCAGTTTGGGCCAGGTCAATGAATTCAAATCCATCACGGGTAAAGGGGTGACCGGCGAGGTGGATGGGCAGCAGATAGCACTCGGCAACCAGAAGCTTATGGAAGACCTTGCAATTGATCCGGGTGAGCTTTCCGGGCGGGCTGATAGCCTCCGTGCCGATGGACAAACCGTGATGTTTCTGGCAATCGCGGGCAAGGCAGCGGGTTTGATTGGCGTGGCTGACCCCATTAAATCTACCACCCCGGAAGCGATTCATGATCTGCATGCTGAAGGGATTCAAATCGTGATGCTGACCGGTGACAGCCGCAAAACCGCTCAGGCGGTGGCTAACAAACTGGATATTGACCAGGTCCAGGCAGAAGTTCTGCCTGAACAAAAAGTTAAGGTTGTCAAACAGTTGCAAGATCAAGGCAAGGTAGTGGCGATGGCCGGTGACGGTATTAATGATGCACCGGCACTGGCACAGGCCCACGTGGGTATCGCCATGGGTACGGGGACGGATGTTGCGATGGAAAGTGCAGGCGTGACCCTGGTCAAGGGTGACTTGCTCGGTATTGTCCGTGCCCGACGACTCAGCCGGGCTACCATACGCAACATACGCCAGAATCTGTTTTTCGCTTTTATTTATAACTCGGCCGGTGTGCCACTGGCGGCCGGAGTGTTGTATCCCTTCTTCGGGATACTGCTGTCGCCCATGATCGCGGCAGCGGCTATGAGTTTCAGCTCCGTCTCGGTCATATTCAATGCCCTGCGATTGCGGCGGATTCAGTTGTGATCGGAGTGGAAGGACCTGATTATGTGTCACTTACCACTCATGATGCCGATTCTGGGGCTCGCAGTATATTGGTTCTGGCCGGTTTCAACTGCGACATATATCTATATCGTAATTCTTGTGCTTTCTGCATGGCTCTATTACTACGTTATTAAAGCGATGCGCCGCCCTGTAGTCAGTGGGATGGAATCAATACTCCACAGTACAGGGGAGGTAATATCAAGTGAGGGAAATACAGTTCGCGTGCGAGTGCAAAGTGAGATATGGAATGCAGAGTCAACGGATGAGCTTCAAGCCAGTGATCGCGTTGAAATTATTGGCATCAAAGGTTTGCAATTGAAAGTGCGTGCAATAACAAAGCATGAATAATGTCAGGAGTGAAGTAATCAGTATTTTCTGGTCAGCGCGAAGTGTTTTTATTGAACTAAAAAGTACAGAAATTTGTCCTAATGGTTGATACGCAGTTGTATGCGTATTGAATTAGAGAAAAAGGAAAGATGATGAATATGGATGATCAGGTAGAACACGCAGATGGCGAAGGAGAAGAAAATGATGTTTGGTGAATCTGGCATGTTTTTCGGTGGTTATATGTGGCTATTCTGGTTGCTGGTAATCGCGGCAATTGTTGTAGTAATAATGTCAGCATTAAACAGCCAATCCGGTAACAGCTCAAAAATTGAAGATAGCCCGCTTGAGATCTTGAAGCGACGTTATGCCCGTGGTGATATAGATGAGGAAGAATTTATGCGTCGGCGAAAGCAGCTTGAAAGTTAAAATTCAAACCAGCAATCCCTTGTACCTTGCAAAGACAGCAAGTTTTTTGTGTGCGGCCTTGTTGCATCTGAGCGTTAGCGATGACCTGTTTGCGCAATCGAAATCGTCTAACGGTTATGAAGTCTATACGCAAAATTGTAT
>JBECLA010000052.1:0-30336 GCA_040235565.1 Thiohalomonadales bacterium
GTTGTTTGAGCGAATGTTTTTTATGAGCGAGTTTACGTCGAGGTCCGCTGAGGGCGCGCACCGAGGGTATCCGCGCAAGCGGACGAGCCTGGGGGAGCATTTCTTTGGTTCCTTTCTTGTTGCCACAAGAAAGGAACTCGCCTCAGCGGCGTTAGCCGCGGGCGAAATAGAAAAGCTCGAAAAGTGAGATTGCCACGCGTTTCTCGCAATGACAGCATGTTGGGAACAAGAAAATTACTAAACTTCTGTGTGCTGGCGTCGAATAAAGATCATCAAACTGTAACCCCAATCAATTCCCCCATCCTCACCGCTGCATCTGCCATCAGACTGTTGTCCCATGCAATCCGATTCGGCGGAAACAACAGGATCACGGTCGAACCCATGTTAAACCGGCCCATTTCTTCTCCGGCTTCAAGCACGATATTTTTATCACTGTGATCCCAGCTTTGAATCCGTTTACCGGCGGGCGGGGTGATGACGCCCTGCCACACGGTTTCGATGCTGGCGACGTTGATGGCTCCGACCAGCACCATGCCCATTGGCCCATGCGCGGTATCAAACAGGCAGGCGACCCGTTCGTTGCGGGCAAACAGGCCGGACACCTTGCGGGTGGTGACCGGGTTGACGCTGAACAAGCGCCCGGGGACATGTATCACTTCCTTCAGGGTACCGGTCAGTGGCATGTGGATGCGATGGTAATCCCGCGGTGATAAATACAGGGTGGCAAACAGGCCATTCTTGAACTGGGTTTGCCATGTCGTATTACCCCCCAGCAACGTCTGCAGGGAAAACCGGTGCCCCTTGGCCTGAAAGATGGCATCGCCTTCAATGTGGCCGGCCTGGCTAACCGCGCCATCAACCGGGCACAACACGGCATTGGCCTCACTGGCGAGGGGCCGGACTCCCGGTTTCAGCGCCCGGGTAAAGAAGCTGTTGAAGTCGGAGTAGGCGGTGATGTCTGCTTCGACCGCTTCGCTCATGTCGACCTTGAAGTGACCGATGAACCAGCGACCCACCAGGTTTTTCAACCACTGGATTCGCAGGCGCACGAACCAGTGTATCAGGCGCGAGATCGGGTGCTGCGGCAGCAGGTATTGCAGCAGCACAAACAGGTTGTCGCGTAAGTGGATCAACATGGCAACGAATTCTAACCTACTTATGGATGTGAGAAAGAATCATCCCCGTTCCTTTCCGGCGGGAAACAACGGGGATAGAAAGATCAATCGCGATTATTGATGCTGGTGGTGCATGTCACCGGAGGGGCGTTCCTTGATTTCCATCTTCACCGTCTGGGAATAGCCGGTGGCGGTGTGCAGGGTCACCATCAGGGTGTCGCCTTTTTTAAGCGGTTGTTTGGGGTTGAACAACATCAGATGATAACCGCCCGGTTGCAGCGCCACCTTGCCATGAGGGGGTACGTCAAGCTTTTCGATTTGCCGCATTTTCATCATGCCGCCACTCATGCTCATTTCATGAATCTCGACTTTTTCAAAGTCGGGACAGGAAACGCCGGTAATGCGGATCAATTTGTCCGTTTCATTTTCAATTTCCATATACCCAGCCATCACGGGTGCCACGGGTGGGGCTTCCGCCACCCAGGCGTTATCGATGTCCAGCATCTCATCCGCCTGAACAATGGCAAAGCTTGTGAGTAAACAGAGGGCGAGCAGGGGTTGCCAAACACGGCGAGGTAACAACATGAAATCAGTCTCCGTAATAGTTGCGAATGGTTTGGAAATTACTGGCGATGGTGGCCGGATCATGGGGTGGCGAAATCACCGCCCGCATCCGACCTTGAGGATCGATCAAGATAAACTGGGCGCTGTGGTTGACGTTGTAGTTACCGTCCGCATCCTTGTCCTCAAACCCATAGAGGATCCCCAGCTGGCCGGTCAGTTTGTCGATCTCATCGGCTTTGCCCGTGACACCGATGAAACTGGGATCGAAAAAGCGGACGTATTGTTGCAGTAACTCGGGTGTGTCGCGATCCGGATCCACTGAGACAAATATCATCCGTGGCGCCGCCGGGTCAGCGGGATCATGCGGCATTTGTTTCCAGGCATCCTGCATCACCTTTAATGCGATGGGGCACACATCAGGGCAGTGCACATAACCAAAGAACAGAAAATCCCACTGACCCTTCAGGGTCTGTTCGGTAAATGCTTCACCATTGTCATCCATGAGAATGAATGGCTTCAACGGCCGTGCCTGATCCAGCACGGTCGCTTCCAGACCCTGGGGAATGGAGCCGTCACGGCCTTGCAGATGGAATTGCTGGCTGAACCAGTAACCCAGACCGAGACTCAGCACAGCGACGATAATCAGAATGACGTTGGTGTATTTGGGTTTGCTCTTGGTTTGCATGGGCGCATTATCCATGAATGGTCAGGGTGATTCTATTGCTCATTTGCTCGCAGCGATGTCGCAGATGAGACACACCGGCCCGGAATTAGTTTGAAAAATCTCAAGGAAAAGGCTAAGGTTGCATGAAACATCTCAGGAAATACATCAATGTCAAATGTTAACTACCTGATTCCAAAGAATAATCGTCCTATCTGGTCCCCCGATCTGGAAGCCCTCGACATCCTCGCCGACGGCCTGGTGCAAATCCCGTTGCTGGGCTGGGTGGCGGCCGGTCAACCGGTGGATCTGTGTGAGGATAATGAGCGCGTCGCGGTCCCGGCCAACATGGTGCGCAAGAACAGTTATGCCTTGCGCGTGCGGGGGCATTCCATGATTGATGACAACATTCAGGATGGTGACATCATCGTGATCGAGAAACGGGAAACGGCCAGCAATGGTCAGTCGGTGATTGCGATGATCAATGGGGAAACCGTGACACTGAAGAAGTTTTATGTCGAGCGCAACGGCATCCGTCTGCAACCGGCGAATCCGGACATGGCGCCGATTTATCTTCACAACGAGGAAGTGCAAATCCTGGGTATCGTCACCGGCGTGATTCGTCCCGCCGAAACCCCGTGAAGTTCCTGGTCGATGAGAATCTGCAGCGTCTTGGGAGTTGGCTGCGGGCGGCCGGTTATGACACCCTGATCGAGTCCGATGGTCGCCCCGATTATGAACTGCTCAAACAGGCGCTGGCGGAAGAGCGTTTGCTTATTACCCGTGATCGTAAAATGACTGAATACCGGCGGGCACCCGGGACGGTGATCCTGCTGGAGTGTGAAAATCTGGAAGACTGCATTGCGGTATTATGCCGACAACTCCCGGTCAACTGGCTGCACGCGCCGTTTGTCCGTTGCCTGGTGTGCAACACCCGCCTGGTGCAGGCCAGCAAGGAACACCTGCAGGGATTACCGACCCGATTGAGAGACAGTATCGATCAGGCGTATTACTGTCCCGGCTGTAAAAAAGTCTACTGGGATGGCAGTCATGTGCGACGCATGCGCGCCAGGCTCCACGACTGGCAACAGCGGTTTGCGCAACCAGTGGGAGACTCCGCACTATCCTGATAGCTTCTCGCTGTCACGCGGGCTGTCGCTCGCCCTGACTTAATGCTCGATCGGGGTATTGGGCTCATTGCCCCAATCCGACCAGGATCCCGGATAGCCTTTCACCTTTTCATAGCCCAGGGACCTGAGCATGATGTAAGTATGGGCCGAGCGGTGGTGGGTCTGGCAATACACAATCACGGTCTGGCCCGGGGTAATGCCCTGGCTTTCCAGTAGCTGGCGCAGTTCCTTGGCCGGCTTGAGTCGCAGGTCGTGTTGCCTGTCCATGGCCTCGGTCCATTCTATATTAATGGCTCCCGGAATATGGCCGCCACGTTCGGCGAAGACCTTCTTGCCGCTGTATTCCGCCGGACTGCGGGTATCCAGCAGTTTGACCTCGGGGTTTGACAGGTTGTCGAGGATAAACTGGCGGGTAGCGACCCCACTGAAATCCATCTTGACCTCGTACTCGCTCGGCGAGGGAAAAGTGATCCGGGTCGAGATCGTGTGCCCTTCATTGGCCCAGGCGCGCAGTCCTCCGTTGAGTAAAGAAAACCGTGTGTGACCGGCCGCTTCCAGGGTCCACAGGAAACGGGCGGCACGACCGCCGCCCTCGTCATCATAGGTCACCACGTGGGTATCGGGAGTCAGCCCATAGGCGCTCAGCACATGGGTCAACTGGGCGGGATCCGGCAACAGGCCCATCCGGGGGTGTTCAATGCGGACAATCCAGGCATAGTCGAGAAACACCGCCCCGGGTATGTGGTACTGCACATAGGTGGTGGGCTGGGAGAGATCCACCAGTAGCAGCTTCTCATGTTCCAGCTGCGGTTCCAGTTGTTCGACCTCAATGATCAGGGGCAAGTCGAGTTCGGCCATGACGATTCCTTAATACGCGTGGGCGACAAAAGCTAAACCGTGATTATAAGCGGAATCCGGGCCGAGGCCAGCCAGCCTCTGGCGGAGGCCACGTGCAATGTATTCGTAAATTCAGCAGGGAGGCATGCGCCGCCCTTGCGCCCGGTCATGACGCTCGAGAGGGAACTCTGTATAATCGAGCGCTTTATTTTAGGCACAATTTGCAGGTGAATTATGGCAACGCATTCTTTTCATCCACCCCAACGTACCCTGATGGGCCCCGGCCCGTCCGATGTCAGTCCGCGTGTCCTCGAGGCGCTGGCGCGCCCCACCATCGGCCACCTGGATCCGGTATTTGTGGGCATGATGGGAGAAATGAAGTCCCTGCTGCAGTATGCCTTCCAGACGTTGAACCAGCTGACGCTGCCGGTCTCGGCCCCGGGTTCGGCCGGCATGGAAGCCTGTTTCGTCAATCTGGTGGCACCGGGTGACAAGGTGATCGTCTGCCAGAACGGCGTGTTCGGCGGGCGGATGAAAGAGAATGTCGTGCGGCTTGGCGGAACCCCCGTGATGGTGGAAGACGAATGGGGGACGGTGGTGGATCCCAACAAGCTGGAAGCCGCCCTGAAGGCCCATCCCGATGCCAAGGTAGTGGCCTTTGTCCATGCCGAGACCTCAACCGGTGCCCAGTCCGATGCCAGGACCCTGGTCGGGCTGGCGCATGAACATGATTGTCTCACCATCGTCGATACGGTCACTTCCCTCGGTGGCACACCGGTGCTGGTGGATGAATGGGAAATTGACGCCGTCTATTCCGGCACCCAGAAATGTCTGTCAGCCCCACCGGGGTTGTCGCCGCTGAGTTTTAGCGATCGTGCCGCGGAAGTGGTCCGCAAGCGCAAGCACCCGGTCCAGAGCTGGTTCCTGGATCTGAATCTGGTCATGGGTTACTGGGGGGAAGGGGCAACCCGTGCCTATCATCATACTGCACCGATTAATAATCTGTACGGTTTGCATGAGGCCCTGGTCATCCTGCAGGAAGAAGGGCTGGAGAATGCCTGGGCCCGGCACGAGCAGCAGCATCAGGCTTTGCGCGCCGGGCTGGAAGCCATGGGGATGCGCTTCGTGGTGAAAGAGGGCGATCGCTTACCACAGTTAAATGCCGTGACCATACCCGAAGGCGTCGACGATGCTACCGTCCGACAGCGTTTGTTAAAGGACTACGATCTGGAAATCGGTGCAGGTCTGGGTGCCCTGGCCGGGAAGGTCTGGCGCATTGGTCTGATGGGGCATGCCTGTAATACCCGCAATGTGCTGCATTGTCTCTCCGCCCTGGAAAATGTGCTGACCGAAATGAAGGCGCCGATTCAAACTGGCGTGGCGGTTGCCGCGGCCCATGCCCAACTGGCAAATCCGGTGACCATTGCCCACACGCCAACCCATAGTGGTGTGGCCCTGGCGGCGGCCCAGGCCAAAGTACAAGTTTGAGCGTGACATGCTGAGGGTTGCACTCCCTTAGTAGAATGGAACGACAACGGGGCAGACGCCCCGTTGAGTTTTTATAGCAGCTGGAAAAAGCCGCCACCTGCTAACAGCAGCAGGGCGAGGGCCAGGACATAAACCAGGAGGGATGCGCCACGATGGATATCACGCAAGGCGGTACCCAGCCACAACAGCAAAACGCCCACGACGAGCAAAATGACCAGGATCATGAACGTTTGGTCTTGTTCTTGATGTGCTCGGCCAGGTAGAGCCAGGTTTCAATGACCGTGTCAGGATTGAGCGAAACGCTGTTGATACCCTGCTCCATTAACCAGAAGGCGAGATCCGGGTGATCTGAGGGCCCCTGGCCGCAGATGCCGATGTACTTGTTTTGCATGCGGCAGGCCTTGATTGCCATGCTGAGCAGTGATTTCACCGCATCGTTGCGCTCATCAAACAAATCCGCCACCAGTCCCGAGTCCCGGTCCAGCCCCAGCGTCAACTGGGTGAGGTCGTTGGAACCAATGGAGAAGCCGTCGAAATAGCGCAGGAACTTGTCCGCCAGCAGGGCGTTGGATGGGATCTCGCACATCATGATGACTTTCAGATCATTCACCCCGCGACGCAAATCATTTTCCTGTAACAGGTTGAGGACGGTATCGGCTTCTTCGACCGTGCGCACGAACGGAATCATGATCGCCACATTGGTCAGGCCCATTTCATCGCGCACTTTCTTGAGGGCAAAGCATTCCAGTTCGAAGCACTCTTCAAAGTCCGGCGAGATATAACGCGAGGCACCGCGGAAACCCAACATCGGGTTTTCTTCCTGCGGTTCATAGGCTTCACCTCCCAGCAAGTTGCGATATTCGTTCGACTTGAAGTCGGACATCCGCACAATGACCGGTTTGGGCCAGAAAGCCGCAGCAATGGTGGCAATGCCCTCGGTCAGTTTTTCAATAAAAAAGCTGACCGGATCGGGATACCCTGCTATCAGATCGTCGATCTGTCGCTGGAGTTCTCTCGCTTGACGTTTGTATTGCAGCAGTGCCTTGGGATGCACACCGATAGTGCGATTGATGATGAACTCCAGGCGTGCCAGGCCAACCCCATGGTTTGGCAGAAATTGAAATTCAAAAGCCCGATCCGGCGTGCCGATGTTCATCATGATCTGAAACGGCAATTGCGGCATGGAGGAAAGGTTGACCTCGCGGACGTTATAGTCACGCTGGCCTTCATAGATATAGCCGATTTCGCCTTCGGCGCAGGACACCGTTACCGCCTGGCCATCCTGTATTTGTTCCGTGGCATCTGCGCAGCCCACCACGGCGGGTACGCCCAGTTCACGTGCAATAATTGCCGCATGGCAGGTGCGACCACCGCGATTGGTGACGATGGCGGCCGCGCGTTTCATGATGGGTTCCCAGTCGGGATCGGTCATGTCGGTCACCAGCACATCACCCGACTGAATATGATCCATTTCGTTGATGTTATGAATAATCTTCGCAACCCCGCTGCCAATGCGCTGGCCGATACTCCGGCCGGTGACCAGTACCGGCCCGCGTTCCTTTAACTCGTAACGTTGCAGCACATTCCCCTTGCTCCGGCTTTTTACCGTTTCCGGTCGGGCCTGAACGATATACAGCCCACCATCAATGCCGTCCTTGGCCCATTCAATGTCCATCGGGCGCTGGTAGTGTTGTTCAATGGTCACGGCCTGGCGTGCCAGTTCGATCACATCCTCATCACTCAGACTGAAACGTTGTTGTTCTTCGGTGGTGACCGGTTCGATGCGGGTGGAAGCGGTGTGGCCATGGGCATCGGTAAACAGCATCTTGTTTTGTTTGCTGCCCAGGATCCGGCGCAGGATGGGAAAATTTCCCTGCGCCAGCATCGGCTTATGCACGTAATATTCATCGGGATTAACCGCGCCCTGGACGACCATTTCCCCCAGACCATAACTCGAGGTAATGAAGACCACGTCCTCGAAGCCTGATTCGGTATCCAGGGTGAACATCACACCGCTACTGGCGTGGTTACTGCGCACCATTTTTTGAATGCCGGCAGAGAGAGCAACCTGGCTATGATCAAAATCGTGGTGTACCCGGTAGGCGATGGCGCGGTCGTTATACAGGGAGGCAAAAACGGCATGGATGGCCGCTTGAATATTATCGAATCCCTTGATGTTCAGATAGGTTTCCTGCTGGCCCGCAAAAGAGGCGTCGGGCAGATCCTCGGCGGTGGCAGAAGAACGTACCGCAAAGGAAGTGTCATCGCCGTACATTTCGGTCAGGCTGTCATAGGCCTGTCGGAGGGCCTCAACCAGTCCGGCAGGAAAGGGGGTGGCGAGGATCCATTGGCGAATTTCCTCGCCGGCTTTTGCCAGCCCGACCACGTCGTTGATATCGAGTTTTGCCAGTCGTTGGGTAATCCGCTCACTCAGATCATCGGTAGCAAGGAATTCCCAGTAGGCATCAGCGGTGGTTGCGAAGCCGCCTGGCACATTGACACCAGCCGAAGTAAGGTTACCAATCATTTCGCCCAGCGAGGCATTTTTACCACCCACCTGGCCAAGATCCGTCATACTGATTTTATCAAGCCAGAGAATATAATCGCTCAAGGTAGTATCCTTATTGGTATCGTTATTCTGTTTACCTGAAAGTGTAGTGACCATTACCCATCCATGGCAAATACTAAACGTACTGTTTTTTTTGTGTCTGATAGCACCGGCATTACCGCCGAAACATTCGGCCATAGCCTGCTGAGCCAGTTTGAATCGATCGAGTTTGAGAATATTGTCTTGCGCTATGTTGATGACCTGGAAAAGGCACAACATGCCTGTCGGCAAATCGAGGATGTCGCAAAGATTGAGGGACAACCTCCACTGGTTTTCAGCACCCTGGTGGATCCCAAATTAAGACACGTCATCGCCAACAGCAGTGGGCTGTGGTTCGATATCTTTGAGGTTTTTATCGCACCATTGCAGTCGGCTTTACATGAAACACCGATGCCGATGACCGGCCGCAGCCATGCAGTCGGGGATCTGAAACACTATTCCGCCCGGATTGAGGCGGTGAACTTCGCCATTCAGAATGATGACGGCGTGTCGACCCGCCATTACAACGAGGCGGATATTGTACTGGTGGGGGTCTCACGCACCGGCAAAACGCCGACCTGTCTGTATCTGGCCCTGCACTACGGCGTGCATGCGGCCAATTTCCCGCTGACTGAAGAAGAACTCCTCCAGACCCAGCTGCCTGTCGAACTCAAACCCTATCAAGACAAATTATTCGGCCTGACCATCAGCCCTGATCGCTTGCATCGAATCCGTACTGAACGTCGGCCCAACAGCCGCTATGCCTCAGTCGCGCAATGCCGCCTGGAACTGAATCAGGCCGAGGATCTGTTTCAGGCCAATCACATTCCGCTGATCAACACTACCACCATGTCGGTGGAAGAAATCGCCACGACAATCATGACGCGCGCCCGGCTTGGCGCCAACAGCAAACGGGCTTGAAATTTACCCCCCGGACCCCCATTTTAACCTCAAATTTTTTCTGATTTTTAGCTAACCCAGGAGCATCGACACCATGAGCGTTGATACGCACAAGGAAACTCTCTCTTTTCAGACGGAAGTAAAACAACTGTTGAATCTGATGATTCATTCGCTCTACTCCAACAAGGAGATTTTTTTACGCGAATTGATTTCCAATGCCTCAGACGCGAGTGACAAATTGCGGTTTGAAGCCCTGAGCGACGAGGCCTTGTACGAAGACGACAGTGATCTGGATATTTTGCTCGAGGTCGACAAGGACGCCAGGACCATTACCATCACTGATAAAGGGATCGGCATGAGCCGCCAGGAAGTGATGGACAATATCGGTACCATTGCCCATTCGGGGACCCGTAAGTTTCTCGATTCCCTGACCGGGGATCAGGCCAAGGATGCCCATTTGATTGGCCAGTTCGGGGTGGGTTTCTATTCCGCTTTCATTGTCGCCGACAAGGTTACTCTGGAAACCCGCCGCGCTGGCCTGGCTGCAGAACACGGCGTGCGCTGGAGCTCCAGTGGTGAAGGTGAATATGAGATCGAGAATATTGAACGGCCTGCGCGCGGGACCACCATTACCTTGCAACTGCGCGAGAGCGAGGACGAGTTCCTGGAACCGTTCCGGCTACGTTCCATTGTCAGCCGTTATTCAGACCACATCTCGTTGCCCATTCTGATGCACAAGCCGGATGACAAAGGTAAACCAACCGAGGAAAAAGAAACCATAAACAAGGCCTCTGCCCTGTGGGTCAGATCCAAAGCTGAAATTACGGAGGACGAGTACAAGGAGTTCTACAAACATGTGGCACATGATTTTGATGAACCGTTGAGTTGGTTGCATAACAAGGTCGAAGGGACGCAGACCTATACCACGCTGTTCTATCTGCCGAAACAGGCCCCCTTTGATTTGTATGAGCGTGAGCGTCGTTATGGTGTCAAGTTATACGTCAAGCGGGTCTTTATCATGGATGATGCCGAGCAGCTGATGCCAGGCTATCTGCGTTTTGTCCGCGGGGTGGTTGATTCGGATGATTTACCTTTGAATATCTCGCGTGAAATCCTGCAACGCAACAAGCAAATCGACACCATCCGCAACGGCTCGGTGAAAAAAATTCTCGGCCATCTGGAAAGCATGGCCAAGAATGAGCCGGAAACATATACGGAATTCTGGAATACCTTCGGGAATGTGCTGAAGGAAGGCCCGGCGGAGGACTTTGCCAATCGGGAGAAAATCGCCAAATTGCTGCGATTTGCTTCGACCCATAATGACAACAATGCGCAAACGGTAACCTTGGATGACTATGTGACGCGCATGAAACCGGAACAGGAAAAGATCTATTACATCACCGCTGAAAGTTATGCGGCGGCGAAAAACAGTCCCCATCTCGAACTGTTCAAGAAGAAGGGTATTGAAGTCTTGTTAATGTCAGACCGGGTGGATGAATGGCTGATGTCTCATCTGACGGAATATGATGGCAAGCCCCTGGTGTCTGTCGCCAAGGGAGAGCTGGATCTGGGCAAGCTTGAAGACAAGGAAGAGCAGGAAAAACTCAAGGATGCGGAAAAGTCCTACCAGGACCTGCTCAAACGTATGCAGGAAACGCTGGGTGACAAGGTCAAGGAGGTGCGGATTTCTCACCGCCTTACCGATTCACCTTCCTGCATGGTGGTCGAACAACATGATATGGCCGTCAGTATGCAGAAAATTCTCAAACAGGCGGGGCACCAGTTACCGGAAATCCAGCCTGTCCTGGAGATCAACCCTGACCATCCGCTGGTAAAGCGCCTCAATGACGAGGATGACACAAAACGGTTTGAGGACTGGACCTGTCTGCTGTTTGATCAGGCCATGCTCAGCGAAGGTGGTCAACTGGATGATCCGGCAGCCTTTGTCAGCCGGATGAATGAGCTGCTGTTACTGCTCACGCTGGAAGGAAAATAGCACTTGTTCAATAGTCCTTGATAAGCCAAAATATAAAAGCGGCCGCTGGGCCGCTTTTTTTTGGGATAAAAAAAGGGGACGAGGCAGATGCCTGGTCCCCGGTTTGCAGCTAACGCCACAGGGTACGGAAAGCTTACCGTACGGGGAGATCAATCATTCAGGGTTTGACCGTGGTGAATCCCAGGTTGGACCAGTTCTGCATCCCACCGCGGTACCATTTGATCTTGTCAGCCGGATAACCGAAGCGCAGCAGGGTGCGGATGTTGTTCGGTGACTGACCACACCACATACCGTTACAGAACAATACCAGGGTTTTGGCATCACGATAGTCAAACAGGCCTTCCTGTTCTTTCACGCCAAATTGTTTGGTCATGATGTCGGCGATATCGAGCGGGTTGGCGCCTTTCTGCGGTGCCAGTTTGGTCCAGGGAATATTCACTGAACCCGGAATCGTGCCTCTCGCGACCCAGTCCGGGGTGCGGGAGTCGACCACCAGGATACTCTTGTCGCCCTTGCTCATTTTGTCGAGATAGTGGAGGACCTCGACTTCACCCAGGGTTTCCACCCCCGGGGCCAGTTGCATCGGGTTAATACAGAACGGTGGACATTTGCGCGAGGTCTTGGCGAAGTTCGGATCGACGGTGGCTTTCTGATCCTGATTCCGCATGATGGTGACTTTCTTGCCATTGTGCATGACATCGACACCAGCCAGATCAGGGGTGATTTTTACTGCAACATCCGCCGCCAGGGCGGAACCGGTGACTATCAGCGAGGCTGACAATATCATGGACATGACGAGTGTTGGTTTTTGCATTTGTTTTTACTCCTTAGGTGGTTGTCATGGTTATGCTTAATTTTATGGTTATGTTTATTCACAATCGTCTTCGGGATTTTTTTCCTCACCCTCTTTTTTACCGCCATTTTCCTTGGCGAGCAGTCCCGAAAGGCTGCTGTTATCTGACGGGCAAAAGACCGGCGCCGCATGGGCCAGGGTCACGCCCCCCAGATACAAAATCAGGCTGAGAATTACGAGATGATGTTTCATATTTCCTCCGGGCAGTTGTACAGTCTGCTGCTCTCTATAAAATAGACTACAGAGCAAGCTACATGCCAGTTAGTTACCCTATAAAAATCAGAGACTTATAATTACCGGGGGAATTCAAATGACAGGAATGACATGCCAGGCTGACAGACATGTCATATGACACAGACAAATTACAGGCTGCCGGCATGCCGATGCTGGCTGGCGATGAGCTGCCACGATTTCACACCTGTCCATGACCGATCTCCTTCTTGTTCTGCTGCTGGTGGCCTTGCTGGGTTTCTGGTGGGACAGTCTGGGCGCCCGGCAGGCGGCCCGTGAGGCAGGCCGCCGGGTTTGTGCCCAGCAGGGTGTGCAGTTTCTGGATGACACCGTCGCGATCAGCCGACTGCACCTGCAGCGCAACAGTCGCGGGCGCCTGGTGTTCTACCGGCAATACCGGTTTGAATACAGTATGAGCGGGGATGAGCGTCTGCGGGGCAGTGTGGATCTGTTGGGGAAACAGGTCTTACGGGTTGAAATGGGATGGGAAGAATTCTGAGTCAATGACCGGCACGTGCAATGAATGCACGTGCCGGTCGCATCCTGAATGATCAGGCGACCTGGTGGACGCTCTGTTGCTGGCGGCGACGCTGGTGAATGTCTTCCAGCGATACGGTATCCAGGTGGTTATAAACAATTTGCGACAATTGGCCCCATAACTGGTGGGTTTCGTCATCCGGCGAACTGTTGGCTTTATCAGCCGGATGATCGATCGCGTCGACGATATCACCGATGGTGATTTCACTATAGGGCTTGTTGAGCACGTAACCTCCCCCTGGCCCACGAACACTTTTAACCAGTTCGTGCTTGCGTAACTGGGCGAAGATCTGTTCGAGGTAGGAGATGGAAATGTCCTGCAGGCGGGCGAGATACGCCAGGGTGATCGGACGATTCGGGTTAATGCTCAACTCCAACATGGCCTTGGCGGCATAATCTGCACGAGATGACAGCTTCATAGTTTTTATCCTTTGACATGACAACGATTGAGGTTATTTCTAACCCTAGGGTTTATCCCATAGTTTTACAATGTGTATTTTGTAAACAATTGTAAAATTGTGTGAAATTCTCTAAGTCATTGAAATTATGAGATAATTATTGAATATAGGAGGGGGTCGCTTCCATGCCGGACTGGAAAAATGCCGCTGACTACGGCTTTACCCGGAAGCTAACACTTGAGGAGTGGGCCTGGCAGTTTCTGCGGCGCAATCCCGATTACCAGCGTGACTGGCGCTGGTTTGCGGCGACCTGGTCGGCGCTCGAGGCCGAGTACGGGCAACCGCCGGCGCGAGATTACTTCCGTTGGCAGCAGGATCCCCGTGCTTACCGGGAAGGTCTGTCTGATGCAGGTGAGGCAACCGGGCCGTTGTTGATTGAGTGCTGGATGGGACACAAATGGGGGTTCTACAAGTTTCCGCTTGACCCGGCGATGGAACACCCACAAGTCGGGACGCAATTGCTGTGGCGTGAGGTGGCCGTGACGCCATGCTTGATCGGTGAATCAGACAACGAGTGGCTGGGCGACGACCCGGCCAAGGTTGCCTGGGGGTTTGATCTGCGGCAGCCTCTGGGGTGGCAGTTCGAGCAAGCGCAACGCTTTCTACGCGTCTTGCAAAAGCAACGCAGTCAAAACCATAGTCTCCGCCCGGAGACACCGGCCCAACAGCAAGAGAAATGGCGTCGTTATCTGCGTTACCTGGATGCGGAAGCCGTGCAGGCGACGTGTGAGGAAATCGTAGAGATATTGCAACTCGATGAACTGAATGGATTACCGCAGCAGGCGCATGAGATGATCCAAACCGGATATCGGCGTATCCTAATCCTGTCAATGGCAACAACTCGAACAAAAACCCTATGACCATCCCGAAGGAGTTAAGCCCGGATCAACTGTATAGGGCGTGTGATCTCAGCCCGTTTGGATTCAACACCACGGAAGAGTTGCCGCAATACGACGGCATACTCGGACAGCAACGTGCGATAGATGCATTACAGTTTGGTGTGGGGATCAAACAGGAAGGCTTCAATCTGTATGTTCTGGGTCCACCGGGAGTGGGTAAATATACCCTGATTCGCCAGTATCTCGAGCAACAAGCCGCCCAGGCGGAAACCCCTGCGGACTGGGTTTATGTTGCCAATTTCAATGATGCACAAAAACCGCGCGCCATCGAACTCCCCGCCGGGCGAGGGGCGGAACTCAAGCAGGACATGCAGCAGTTGATCAATGACCTGCGCTCCGCGATTCCCAGTGCCTTTGATACTGAGCAATATCAAAAGCGCCACCAACAATTGCAGGATGACTTGCAGGAAAAAACCAGTCAGGCATTTGAAAGTCTGACCCAGGAGGCATTGGAGCAAAATGTCATCGTCCTGCGTGGTGAAGATCAGATCACCTTTGTCCCGGCGCGGCGCGGCAAACCCATGACGCAGGATGAATATGATGCCCTTGATGAGGAGGAACGTGAGCGCCTGGATACTGTCATCAAGCAACTGGAAGAAAAGTTACGGCAGTTTTTTAAACAGCGGCAACAGTGGCAGGCCGAGCTGCGGAAAAGTCTGCGCACCCTGAACCGGGAAGTCGGCATGTTTGCCGCAGGCCATCTGATTGAGGAACTGCGGAGCAAATACCGTGAAGTGGAAGAAGTGGCCGAATACCTGGATGAAGTCCAGGAAGACGTGATTGAAAACCTGCACATGTTCTTTCCGGAACGTCCGGGGTCGGTATTTGAGCGCAGCCGGGAGGAGCCTTATTTCAGAAACTATCAGGTGAATGTGCTGGTATCCAATGTCCCGGAGTCGGGTGTGCCGGTGGTGTATGAAGATGCGCCGCGGTATCAGAATCTGGTGGGGCGAATCGAGCATATCTCACAGATGGGCACCCTTATAACTGACTATATGCTGATCAAGCCGGGTGCCCTGCACAAGGCCAATGGCGGTTATTTGATCCTCGATGCACTGAAACTGTTGCAACAACCCTATGCCTGGGAAGGACTGAAGCGGGCCCTGTCCGCCAGATGTATCAAGGTCCAGTCACTGGGAGAAATTTATAGCCTGATCAGTACCGTTTCTCTGGAACCGGAACCGATTCCACTCGATGTCAAAGTCGTGCTGGTGGGGGAGCGCCTGCTGTTTTATCTGTTAACCGAATACGATCCCGAGTTCGGCGAACTGTTTAAAGTTGCGGCGGACTTCGATGATACCATCGACCGTAACAGCGAAACGTATGAGTTGTACGCCAAGTTGATCGCCTCATTGGTGCAGCGCAACGAACTGCTACCATTTGAGCGTGCTGCGGTTGAACGGGTGATCGAACATAGCAGTCGCATGGCGGAGGATATGGAAAAGCTCTCCATGCAGATATTGAAAGTCACCGATTTATTGCGCGAAGCGGATTACTGGGCGCGCCAGGACGATGCCCGTCTCGTAACACGTGAGGCGGTACAGAAGGCGATCGACAAGCAGATTTATCGGGCCGACCGGATACGCCAGCGTTATCTGGAAGAATTCCGGCGCGGCACCCTGATGCTCGATACCCGCGGTGAAGCGGTGGGGCAGGTCAATGGCCTGGTGATCATTCAACTCAATGATATTGCTTTTGGCCACCCCACGCGGATCACCGCCACAGCCCGGCTCGGTGAAGGAGAGGTGGTGGACATCGAACGCGAAGTTGAGCTTGGCGGAGCGATCCATTCCAAAGGCGTATTTATCCTGTCGGCATTCCTGGCGGCACGCTATGCCCACAACAAGCCTCTGTCTCTGGCGGCCAGCCTGGTGTTTGAACAGTCATACAGCGCGGTGGAAGGGGACAGTGCCAGTGTCGGTGAACTGTGCGCCTTGTTATCGGCCCTGGCGCAGACACCGATTCGACAAAACCTCGCCATTACCGGTTCAGTCAATCAGCATGGGCAGGTGCAACCCATCGGAGGGGTGAGTGAGAAGATTGAGGGTTTCTTTGATGTCTGCCGCGAGAAAGGCCTGACCGGTGACCAGGGGGTAGTCATACCGCAAACAAATATCAGTCATCTGATGTTGCGCCAGGATGTGGTTGAGGCGGTAAAAGCCGCGCAGTTTCATATTTATCCCGTCACCACTGTGGATGAAGCCATTACGCTGCTCACCGGATTGGACGCAGGGGAAGTCGATGACAAGGGGGAATTTCCGCTGGATACCCTCAACGGCCGGGTGGATGCCCGTCTGCGTTATTTCGCCGAACTGCGTCATGAGTTCGTTAAAGGGGGTGAGGAACATCATGAGAGTGATGAAGACAAGGAGAAAAAATAACCCTATAGAGTGCCGGGTCGGAGTTCGGACAGAGTGCGATATACTTGTCTGCACACCGCCATGAGGATCGCAGTAATGAGTGTGCAAACCGAGATCGAAACCAAATTAACCGAAGCCCTGCAACCGGATCATCTGGAAGTCATCAATGAGAGCGGTAATCACAATGTGCCGCCGGGATCAGAATCGCATTTCAAGGTGGTGGTCGTCAGTCAGGCGTTTGACGGCAAAATGCTGGTGGCACGACATCGGGCAATCAATGAAATCCTCGCCGAGGAACTGCAACATAAAATTCATGCCCTGGCACTGCATACTTACACGCCGGATGAGTGGCAGGAGAAAAGCGGTCAGGCCCCCCTGTCACCTCCCTGTCTGGGTGGTGGGAAGGGTTAAACAAGCAGCGTGGTCCAGTGACTTGAAGTTGCTTGGTGACGATCCGGGTTGTGCGTATCAAAACCGACTCAGTTCGTGATGTTTATCAGCAGATAAGCGCGCAAAGACCCCATATTTATAAGCTAATTACGGTTTTCTAAATTACCTCTCGGCTTGTTGATCAGGATCAATTGTAGTTAGTCCCGCCTCTACTACTTTTTAAGCAAGAAAAAAGAGTTATGTGCACAGCCAGCACATTACTCGCGCGGAACACGATCGCCGCGGGGAAGTAAACCAAGCTCGATCCCGAATTCCGATCGGTAGCCTGTAATCGCACGACAATGCCGGCTGTGTGCCCCCTCACAGCTATTCTCTGGAGGCGTGTATTGCTATGGCTACCAAAATCCAAGAGTCGGATGCCCATCTCGATGATTATGTCAGCAGTCTGGGGGGAATCTCCCGACGTGACTTTATGAAATTCTGCGCCGGCATCACGGCAACCATGGGGCTGCCCGCAAGTGTGAGCTGGCAGATAGCCGAAGCGGCGACGAGTCCGCAACGGCCACCGGTTATCTGGTTGTCGGCACAGGAATGTACCGGTTGCACCGAGTCCTTGCTGCGCTCCACCCATCCCACCGTCGAACAATTGATTCTGGATGCGATTTCGCTGGATTATCACGAAACCCTCTGTGCCGGAGCCGGCCACCAGGCCGAGGCCTACAAGAATCATTCCATGGAGCAGAACAAGGGCAAGTACCTGCTGGTGGTGGATGGCTCGATTCCGGTCAAGGATGGCGGCATCTATTGCAAGGTCGCCGGTAAAACGATCCTCGATCACCTGAAGGAAGCCGCCGAAGGGGCAGCGGCGATCATCGCCATTGGCTCCTGTGCCGCCTGGGGCGGGATACCGTCGAGTGGCCCCAACCCAACCGGGGCGACCGCCGTGCACAAGATTCTGACCGACAAGACGATAGTCAATATTCCCGGTTGTCCACCCAATCCTTACAACTTCCTCGCCACGGTGCTGCATTTCCTTGCCTTTGGACGCCTGCCGGAGCTGGACGCGAAAAACCGGCCCAAGTTTGCCTATAACCGTTTGATTCATGAAAACTGCGAACGCCGTCCGCATTTCGATGCCGGTCGGTTTGCCATTACCTTCGGTGATGAAGGCCATCGTAAGGGCTGGTGTCTCTACAAGCTCGGTTGCAAGGGGCCGGAAACCTATGCCAATTGTCCCGCCATCCTGTTTGGCGATGTGGGCGCAGGTGCCTGGCCGGTGGGTACCGGGCACCCGTGTTTTGGCTGCACGGAAGAAGGGGTTGGCTTTACCAAGGGCGTCCATGAACTGGCCGATCTGAAGACGGTGACCCCACCGATCACTTATCCCGGTATTGCAGAAGACAGTGGCCAGGGGGTGAGCACGGGAGCTGCCGCGCTCGCCGCCGGCGTTGCCGGGGTGGCGATTGGTGCCGGGGCGGTATTTGCCAGCCGGCTTGGAAAGCACAGCGATGACGCTGATGAAGAAGAGCAGCAAGACTAGGAGGACAGCGCCATGGCGTTGAACCGTAGAGATTTTCTCAAGTTGTCTGCGGCCGGTGTCGGCGGTGCCTTGTGCACAGGCAATGCCCAGGCAGTGCAGCGTGAACCCAAAGAAATGCCACCCGAAGCGGTGGGGATGTTATATGACTCGACCCTCTGCATCGGCTGCAAGGCCTGCGTGGCGGCCTGCAAGGCGGCCAATGGCATGCCACCGGAACAGACCGGGGAAACGGACATCATGTGGGATACGCCGATCGAGTTGTCCGGCAAGACCCTCAATGTGATCAAGGTCTATCGCGATGAAACCGTACCCGCTTCTGCACAAGACACATTGGTGAAAGATCAAGAGCAAGGTGGCTACGCGTTTATGAAGCGGCACTGTCTGCATTGCGTGGATCCCTCCTGTGTCTCAGCTTGCCCGGTCTCGGCCATGACCAAGGATCCCTTGACGGGCATCGTGGAGCATCACAAGGAACGGTGTATTGGTTGTCGGTATTGTGTGTACGGTTGCCCGTTCGGGGTGCCCAAGTACGAATACAACGAGGCCTTTGGGCAGATCCAGAAATGCCAGTTCTGTTCCCACTTGCAGGCCAAGGGGGAAATTCCTGCCTGTTGTGATGTCTGCCCAACCGGGGCCAGTTTGTTTGGCAAGGTCAGTGATCTGCAAGTCGAAGCGGAACGTCGCCTGGCCAAACAACCCGGAGAAACCTACGTTTTCGCGCGGGGTATCCTGGGAGGCGATCGACCGCCACATGAAGCCAGGATACCCGCGTATCGCAAGGAACTGTATGGCGACAAGGAGCTGGGCGGGACGCAAATCATTTATCTGGCCGGGGTGCCGTTCGATAAACTCGGGTTGCCGACGGATGTTCCTGACTATGGCTACCCGACACTTTCGGAAGGCATTCAACATATGTTGTACAAATGGATGCTCGCCCCGGCGGTGTTACTGGGTGGGCTGGCCTACGTGGTTCATCGCAATACCAGAAACTCACATGAGTCAGAAAAACAATCGGGTTCGGATTCCTCATCCGAAGGGGGCGAATCATGAGCGAACATGCACCACTGGGTGGCAAGCTGTTTACCAAGCCATTCCTGTTCTTCGCAGTACTGTTTATGATCGCTCTCGCATTTTTGGCGACGCGATTTATTTTTGGTCTCGGTTCCGTTACCAACCTCAGTGATGGTTATCCCTGGGGGATCTGGATTGTGATTGATGTCATGGTCGGGACGGCCTTTGGTTGTGCCGGTTATGCGGTGGCGTTGCTGGTGTATATCCTCAACAAGGGGGAATACCATCCGCTGGTGCGTTCCGCCGTACTGGCCGGGTTGTTTGGTTATGGGCTGGCCGGTCTGGCGGTGATGATTGATCTGGGACGGTACTGGCAATTCTACACCCTGTTATGGCCCGGCTTTATCCAGGTCAATTCCGTGATGCTGGAAGTGGCCTGGTGCGTCATGGCCTATATCGCGGTGTTGGCAGTCGAGTTTGCACCGGTGTTACTGGAACGCTTCGGCTTCAAGAACCTGCAACAGAAACTCTCCAGGGTGATGTTTCTGATCATCGCAGTTGGCATTCTATTGCCCACCATGCATCAGTCTTCCCTCGGCACGATGGCGGTAGTAGCCGGCTACCAGATATCGGACCTGTGGCAGACGCAACTCTTACCTCCCTTGTTTTTAATCAGTGCCTTGTTGATGGGATATGCCATCGTGCCGTTTGAGTCCATTCTGGCGTCAATGGGACTGCGTCGCCCGCTGGAAACCGACTTGCTCGCCAGGCTGACCGGGGTGACCCTGGTTGTCACCCTGTTCTATCTGGTACTGCGCTTTGGCGATCTGTTGTGGCGTGGTGCCCTGGGCCTGGCCTTTGCCGGTGATCTGGATTCCTTCATGTTCTGGATTGAGAATATCTTGTTTGTTATCCCGATTCTGCTGTTGGCCAAACGGTCCAATCGCAATCATCCGCGACTGATTTTTATATCCGCGGTGAGCCTGTTACTGGCCGGATCGATCTATCGCATCAATACTTATATTGTCGGTTACCATCCGTTTGCCGGTGCTGAGTGGCATTATTTCCCCTCAGTTGGCGAGATGATGGTGACCATCGGCATCTTTTCTTTTGAAGTCATGCTGTATCTGCTGTTTGTAAAAACACTACCGGTTTTACATCGTGCCTGAGTGATGACAACCGGCTAGCGCTAAATAGAATTTGTGAAGGAGCAAACCATGGCAAAGCGTATCGTCGTTGACCCGATGACCCGAATCGAAGGCCACCTGCGTGTTGATTGTGAAATCGATGGTGGCAAGGTCGTCAAAGCCTGGTCGTCCGGGCAGATGTGGCGTGGTATTGAACTGATTCTTGAAGGGCGCGATCCACGTGATGCCTGGATCTTTACCCAACGCATCTGCGGGGTCTGCACCACAGTGCACGCGATAGCTTCGGTGCGCGCAGTGGAAAACGCCTTGAATATGGAGATACCGCTGAATGCACAGTATATCCGCAATATGATCATTACCGCGCATGGTATTCATGACCACATTGTGCATTTCTATCAACTCTCGGCGCTGGACTGGGTTGATATCGTCTCAGCCTTGCAGGCAGACCCCGTCAAAGCGGCGCAGATCGCCCAGAGTTTGTCAGACTGGCCGCTCAACAATGTAACCGTATTTAAAGATGTGCAGGCCAAACTGCAGAGCTTCGTCAATACCGGTCAGCTCGGGGTATTTGCCAGCGGTTACTGGGGACATCCGGCAATGAAATTGCCACCCGAGATCAACCTGATTGCCGTAGCACATTATTTTCAGGCGCTGGACTATCAACGTACCGCCAACAAGATTGTCAGTGTGCTGGGTTCCAAGACACCCCATATTCAGAACCTGGCCGTCGGTGGGGTCACCAACCCCATCAATCTCGACAGTCAATCAACGCTGACACTGGAACGCCTGGCCTATATCAAGTCCGTCATTGATGAACTGGGGGATTTTGTGCGCAAGGTCTATATGGTGGATGTCGCAGCAATCGGTGCCATGTACGCTGACTGGACCCAGTATGGTGCCGGGGTAATCAATTATCTGTCGGTACCGGATCTGCCGCTGGATACCAAAGGAACACAGTTTGAAATGCCCGGCGGCTACATCCAGAATGCCGACTTGAGTACTTTCCAGCCAATCACGAGTTATCAGGATACCTTCTTTAAAAACGGGGTGAAGGAAAGTGTCAAGCATGCCTGGTATCAGGGCGGCAAGGGTGCGTTACATCCCTATGACGGCGAAACCATTCCGGAGTACACCGACTTCCAGGATGACGGCAAGTATTCCTGGGTTAAAGCTCCCACCTTTTACGACAAGCGTGCCCAGGTCGGGCCATTGGCCAATGTACTGTGTATGGCTGCGGCGGGCCATGAACCGACAACGCGTAATCTGCAGATGGTGCTGGATATGGCGAGTGCCGTGGCGGGTGCACAGATCCCGGTGGCTGCGTTGCATTCCACCATCGGTCGTCATGCGGCCCGGGCAGTGCGGACGGCGGTCTTGCACGAAACCCTGAACAATCAGTGGACCTTGCTGATGGAAAATATCGGCAAGGGTGACTATGACATTTACAACCAGCCGGAATTTCCGAAAGGTGAAATTCGCGGTTTCGGTTTTCACGAAGCACCCCGTGGGGTGCTATCACACTGGACCGTGATTCGCGATGGCAAGATTGCCAACTACCAGGCCGTGGTACCCAGTACCTGGAACGCCGGCCCGCGGGATGAAGCCGACGAAGCTGGTCCGTATGAAGCTTCACTAATGGATAATCCGGTGGCGGAACCGGAAAAACCGCTCGAAGTGATTCGCACCATTCATTCGTTCGACCCCTGCCTGGCCTGTGCGATTCACATGGTGGATACGGAACAAAAGGAAATCACCCGCGTTCAGGGTGTGGGTGCACAATGCGGGGTCAGCTTTTGATGGATGCCGTTACCCAAGACTTTGAGGTAATAGATACCGAGACCTCACGTGCGCCGATGTTGGTGCTCGGTCTCGGTAATATCCTGTTACAGGATGAAGGGGTTGGTGTGGCAGTGATTGAACGTCTGCAACGGCGTTATCGGGTAGCAGCGGAGGTGGAATTGCTTGATGGCGGCACGTCCGGGATGTCGTTACTGGATGATCTGCGGGACCGGGAACATGTGATTGTGGTCGATGCCGTCCGCACCGGTAACCCGCCAGGTACAGAAGTCGTGTTACGAGGCGAGGAAGTGCCTGCGTTTCTTTGTAACAAGGTATCACCCCATCAACTGGCCTTGTCCGATGTGCTTGCCAATCTGGCGTTAATGAATGAGAGCCCGCACCAGGTAACCGTCATCGGGATGGAACCTTTGAGCCTGGATACTCATTTAGGGTTATCCGAGTTGGTGGCGGGTCGTCTGCAAGCGTTGACGGATCGTGTGATCGCCGAGATTAAAGCCGCTGGCTATGAGGTCGAGGCTCTCGAACAGGCAGCCTGGAACAACAACATTTCACTAATGACTGAAGCATGAGGAAGCCAATCATGAATCGCGATAATTTCATCCGCAGTCTGATGACAGTTCTGCTCCTTGTGGCGATGCGACCACTGGCAGCGCATACCACCGGCGGAGCTATTGGTGGTCTGGGCAGCGGTCTGGGACATCCCTTTATGGGGGTTGATCATCTTCTGGCGATGCTGGCCGTGGGTATCTGGGCGTATCGACTTGGAGGTGCCGCCATCTGGAAAATACCAATGGTATTTGTACTCACTCTGCTGATTGGTGCCAACGTAGGGTTAGCCGGATTCCACTTGCCGTTTGTCGAACCGGTTATTGCCGCCTCGGTGATGGTATTCGGGTTATTGCTTGTAATGAAATCCCGCTTCATGCCCGGACTGGCCAGTCTGCTGGTTGCCCTGTTTGCCTTGTTCCATGGTTATGCCCATGGGATTGAAATGCCACTTGCGGCTTCACCGCTGGCTTATATAACCGGCTTTGTTATGGCGACCATCAGTTTGCATGTGCTTGGCGTTATGTTGGGCTATCTCATGCAACGTTCCGCGCAAACCATGTTACTTCGGGTGAGTGGTTTTGGCCTGGCAGGTGCCGGTCTGCTGTTGTTGGTCGGCGTATGACATCCGATTTCGCGCAACAAGCTGGTGAAGCACGGGTTCGCCAGCTGGTTGAACGTTTTACCCATATCGGTGAATCCGCGATGC
Source organism: Thiohalomonadales bacterium (assembly GCA_040235565.1). Taxonomy (GTDB): domain Bacteria; phylum Pseudomonadota; class Gammaproteobacteria; order UBA6429; family Thiohalophilaceae; genus JAHEIJ01. The sequence goes on from JBECLA010000052.1 coordinate 23,761, forward strand.
GTGGTCTCCCGATCTATAATCATTCACTGGAAGTTGATGCTGTTGGCTTCAAGGAGATAGATGAAGGTTTGATCGGGGTATTGATCACTCCGTGGTTTATTAATGTCATGTTGTTGCCTGGACAGAAACAGAAGGCAACTGTGCCATTGGGTGAAAAAGTAACTCATTCACTGGCGTCAGGTGAGCACGAGTTTACTGTGGGTGAAGATGATGAGCTGGGGCGTTATGACTTTCTTACCGTGGCATCACCTACCTTGCGCTATAAATCACATCAGGCTGCGCGTGATGCCGCCTACAAGGCGCTTGAAAAGTTGTTAACACTACCCGAAGAAACGGAAGTCAAGACCGTTGAACAACCAATGCATTTTGTTTCGCCGGAGCAAAAAGGCAAGCAAAGGCGGGCGTTTTTGCGCGGTCTGATAAACGGTGGTGGTTCAGCCAATCCGGGTGGATAATTCTTTTTTTCTAAATTACCCGGCAAATCTTTTGCCCATTTCACAGTGTTTCTGCATTGCTGATCAGAAAGGCAGGCTATCACTGCTCACTTCAATATAGTGTCATCCAGTAACGGGCCAATGGCTTCGGGTTTTGTATTAGGTGGCAATTGCAAATGAAAACCTGTTTGCCTGAGGTCATTCATTATCTGCCTTGCATTGCCTCGCGCCAGTTTGCGATCCGGGGTGAGTTCGATATCCATGACTTTCTCGACCTCGCCGAGTGCATTGAGTAAACGCGCAGGAACTTCTGAGAAATCATTTTCCTTCAGTAAGAACAGGTAGGTTTCCGCCTTGCGGATGCTTTTGTAAATAAAACAATGCAGGGAGTCGGTCATTTTTAATTCGGGCGGCTATTCGTTGTTTCGAGTAACTGTTTTTCAAATAATTCAAGATTTTGCCAGGCGCCAGACAGACTGTGTCCCTCCTGCTGCAGTTGTTCCAGCTGATGCTTGCCGGTTTTGTACAGCATCCGTAGTTGTGCGGCATCAAACAGTGGCAAGGTCGCCTGCACTGCTTCGGCCGATTCACTGAGCAGCGTGGGTAATAATTCGGGTTCCTCGATAGGCGAATCGGGTAATAAAAGATCAACAATCAGCGGATGGACATGCAACGCCTGATGCATGCGGCGGGCGGTCTCTTCGTCATCCAGTTTGTCCAATGCCATGGGATCATTGGTAGCACCCTGACGTACAGCCTGCATGATGACTTGAAGAAGTTTATTGATGGCTGTTTTGATTTCCTCGTGTTCCCCCGGCATGGCACAGCATCGGGTATAACATTGATCCAGCCTTTCCTTGAGATCGAGAATGATCTCACTGTCGGTATTGGGTTTAAGGTCCACCGCTTCCTGGATCAGTGTTTGGAAATCCTGCAGGAATTCCTGTAACGCGGTCAGATCTGCCTGACGGGCGGTATCCACCTCCTGTTGTGTAATGTTATCCCCGGATGGGGCAAACAGCGGGTTATGACATTTGCGACGCAATTGGCGTTCGCGGGGACCGGGTTCAGGACTAAAATGCAGACTCATTGATTTGTTCGATCGCACATCGGTTGTTGAATATCATTATAACCCGGTATAAGGATGAGTTGGCATTGCTGTTCAAATCCGGGTGTTCCTGCAAATCCGGGACAGCGAAGCAGGGAGTATTGCCTGGGGAGGTTACGAGGAAATGAATTATTCCACGGAAACCTGTACTGAAAAGGGGATCACTTTTTACGATATGACTCACCTGATTGCCGAACACATGGTGTCTCGGATTCCGTCACGGACGCTGGCCGAGCACCGAGATCAAACACCGGCGTTAAGCCGGTCAGACAACCAGGCGACAGGTCCGGCTGTGTTTTAGAATTCCCGCTGTTGTTATTCAACGTTCTTGTCGGTGTGTTTTGCCTGCAGTGTCACTGTTAGAGATCGGGATACATGCGTCCGGCATTCAGAATACCCGCAGGATCAAAGCGCCGTTTCAAACGTTCATGGATCTGGTACAGATTAGCGGGCAGGGGATGGAAGACCATGACGTCAGGGGTTTGGTGCCGAAACCCGGTGGCATGCCCGCCGGCTGCAGCAACGGCACGCCGGATTAGTTCGGGTTTTTCAGCACTGACCAGCCAGCGTTGCGCGCCTCCCCAATCCAGAAATTGCTTGCCTTCCAATGCTAACGAAGGGTAGCCCGCCGCCAGTGACAGACGCCAGAGAGGGACTTCCTCCTGAAAGAAAGGGTGAGTGTGTTCCCGCAGGGTTTGCCAGAATGAAATCCCCGCTTTGCTTTGTTCACCGCCGATCTGCTTTTCTGCCTGGGTAACCGCAGAGGTAGCGCCACTGAGACGTAGATACAGGAGCTCGCCATCATGGGCGGCGGCAGTCAATGGCACGGGTTGGCCCGCCCAGTGATTCATGGCATCGAGGGCCTGGGCGGCGGAGGCTTCCAGTTGGAGCGTGGTTTCTGCGGTCGGGCGCGGCAACACCTTGAGTGAAATATCCAGTAATACCCCGAGTGTTCCCAACGCGCCCGTCATGAGACGGCTGATGTCATAACCGGCCACGTTCTTCATCACTTCGCCGCCGAAATGCAGTACATCCCCTTTGCCGGTCAGGACACGGCAACCCAGCACAAAATCGCGTGCGGCGCCGGCATAGGGGCGGCGCGGGCCGGACAGTCCGCAGGCGATAGTGCCACCGAGTGTCGCGCTATCGCCAAAATGCGGAGGTTCAAACGGTAACATCTGGCTCTGCGCCGCCAGGACGGTTTCGATTTCTGACAACGGCGTACCGGCGCGGGCCGTGATCACCAGTTCGGTCGGTTCGTAATTGATGATACCGCTGTGTTCCCTGGTGGATAACGGCTCCCCTTTCAGCCGCTGTCCATAAAACGGCTTACTACTACCGCCATCGATGCGCAACAGCGTTTGCGTGGCCAGGGCATCCTTGACCTGCGACTGCAAGCTTTCGGTTTGATCTCCGCTCATCAGAAGCGTTCCAGCTCGGGATGGGGTAACTGGCCATGATGTACGTGCATGGCACCGAATTCCGCACAACGGTGCAGGGTGGGCACTGCCTTGCCGGGATTGAGCAGGCCTTCGGGATCAAAACTTTCCTTGACGGCATGAAAATATTCCAGTTCAACGGGTTGGAACTGGACACACATTTGATTGATTTTTTCAATGCCGACACCGTGTTCACCCGTAATGGTCCCGCCGACCTCGACGCACAACTCAAGAATCTTGCCGCCGAATTCTTCGGTACGTTCCAGTTCTCCCGCTTGATTGGCATCATACATAATCAACGGGTGTAGATTACCGTCGCCGGCATGAAACACATTGGCCACGGACAAACCATATTCCTCTGACATTTCGCTGATGCGGGTCAATACCTGCGGCAGGTGTTTACGGGGAATCGTGCCATCCATGCAGTAATAATCAGGCGACAGGCGACCCACTGCAGGGAAAGCGGCCTTGCGGCCTTTCCATAACAACAGCTGTTCCTCCGGGTTATGTGCGGTTCGCAAGGTGGTGGCCCCGGCAGTTCGCAACAGGGTTTCAACCTGTGTTGTCTGCTCATTGACTTCTTCCACCGTTCCATCCAGTTCACATAACAGGATGGCCGCGGCGTCCTCCGGATAACCGGCATGCACAAAGGCTTCAGCCGCGCGAATCGCCGGATTGTCCATCATTTCCAGACCGGCTGGAATGATCCCGGCAGCGATGATGTTACCGACGGCTTCACCGGCTCGGGCGATATTGTCAAATGCCGCCATGATAACCCGGGTTTCTTGGGGGCGAGGCAACAACCGGACCGTTATCTCGGTAATGACACCGAGCATGCCTTCAGAGCCATTCATTAATGCGAGCAAATCATAACCCGGTGCATCCAGGCCACTGCCACCCAGGGTCAGGGTTTCACCATCGATGGTAAGCAGTTTGACTTGTACCACGTTGTGTACGGTCAAACCGTATTTCAGACAGTGAACTCCCCCCGAGTTTTCCGCCACATTGCCACCAATGGTGCAGGCGATTTGAGAGGAGGGGTCGGGGGCATAGAACAAACCATGGGGTGCGACTGCTTCGCTGATGGCCAGATTGCGCACACCCGGTTCGACCCGCGCCGTACGGTTGATGGGATCGATTTCCAGAATACGGTTGAATTTGGCCAGGCTGAGCAGGACGCCATTGTTAATCGGCAGAGCGCCGCCGGACAGACCGGTACCGGCCCCGCGCGCCACGACCGGGACTTGTTGTTCATAACACGCTTGCATGACGGCGCGGACTTGCTCAATGGTTTCCGGCATGACGACAATCAGCGGTAAACGGTGATAGGCGGACAGACCGTCACATTCATAGGGTCGTAAATCTTCCTCGGTGGTCAACACAGCATGTGCCGGAAGAATCCCGCGCAGTGCCGGTACCAGCGCATCGCGAATCGTGTTTGTATCAGAATGAGGTTCAGGCATGGCTAACTCCAACCCGCATCATACCGCAGAGCCGGCGTTGTCACTATGTTAAAGTGTTGACCTGAAGACCTTGTAATCGGAAAGGTTGCCGGTGATGGCGGGTACAGGCAGTGGCGCTAAGTGATACACAACGACTGGACAAATGGTTATGGTCTGCGCGGTTTTACAAGACGCGTCAACTTGCGGTGGAGGCGATTAATGGCGGGCATGTACACGTCAATGGCCAGCATACCAGGCCATCCAGGCTGGTGCGTCGGGGCGATGAAATTGAAATCAGCAAGGGACCATATCGTTGGCAACTTGTTATCGAGGCCCTGGCACAACGGCGCGGACCGGCGAGTGAAGCCCGGACACTGTATACAGAACACCCCGAGAGCAGGCAGCAACGTGAGACCGTGCGAGCCGAGCGTAAACTGGTTACCCCGGCGCCGGCAAAACGACCGGATAAACGTCAACGGCGCAAGATCATCCGTTTTCTGAACAAATACGAAACATAGGTGTGACAGCGTGGCATTTCGACCTGAAACCCCTTTACTGGCCGTGGATATTATTATCGAGTTGCTTGATTATCCCGCTGGCACCATTGTGTTGATCGAACGGCGTAATCCACCCCATGGCTGGGCCTTGCCGGGTGGTTTTGTTGACATCGGTGAGTCACTGGAACAGGCTGCCATGCGTGAGGCGAGGGAAGAGACTTGCCTGGATGTAACACTGAAAAAATTGCTGGGCTGTTATTCGAATCCGCAACGTGATCCCCGGGGTCATACCGTGAGCCCCGTCTATATTGCTGAAGCGCATGGCACACCACAGGCGGCAGATGACGCGAAGAACCTGCGCTGTCTGTCGCTGACGGCGTTACCACAGCAACTCGTGTTCGATCATGCACTGATCCTGGAGGACTATCGTCATTATCTCGCGTCCGGTGAAGTTACCCCGTTGCGATAGGATTGATCCAAGTCAGGTCCTGGCCTGTTGCTAATCCGATATACTGCTTGAAAAATCGCGATCGTCTCCCCATTTAGTAACGTTATGAGCCTTTTCACAGTAATTTTTTCCTAGGAGATTTCCATGGCGACAGTCGAACTGACGAATGAGAACCTTGTAGATACGATAAATAACAATGATTTTGTGATCATTGATTTCTGGGCGCCATGGTGTGGTCCATGCCAGTCATTCGGACCGGTGTATGAAGAAATATCTGAAAAGTACGATGATATCGTTTTTGCCAAGGTCAACACGCAGGACCAACAGGAAATCGCGGCGCAATTTAATATCCGCTCAATTCCCACCCTGATGGTGTTTCGTGAACAGGTGATTCTGTATGCCGAAGCGGGCGCCTTACCCGGTTCCGCCTTTGAAGAGCTCATCGGCCAGGCCAAGGCTGTGGATATGGCCGAAGTCCACAAATCCGTTGCAGAGCAACAACCCTCGCAGGCTTAATCCATCGGCGGATTGGTTTATTGCCAATTCGCCTACATCAACCCTTCAAACGGTTGCACCTCAACCATGGTGCCTGCTGCGACGTCCCCCCATTCACGTGGCAGGATAATGAAGCAATTAGCGCGGCTCATCCCGCTCAGTATGTGTGAAGCCTGCATCCCGACACTGCGAACCGTGAGATTGCCATCAGCATCATATTCCATGATGCCCCGTTGAAAATCCGTGCGGCCGGGATTTTTTTTCAGTTTTTCACTGCACGGCAGCTGAATAATTACCGGCATGACCCGGTTTTGACCCGTCAAACGGCGCAAGGCCGGTTGCACAAACTGATAGAAGGTTGCCATTACCGACACCGGGTTGCCGGGTAAACCAAAAAACACAGCCTGCTTGATCTTGCCGAAGGCCAACGGTTTGCCGGGTTTCATGGCGATTTTCCAGAAGTTCACCTGCCCCAGCTTATCCAGCGTTTGTTTGACATAATCCGCTTCGCCGACGGAGACACCCCCGGACGTTATAACCGCATCGGCAAGACTTGATGCTTGATTAAAAGCGTCTTCGACGGCTTGAGGTTGATCCGGTATGACCCCCAGATCAAGAATTTCGACATTCAATCCTTTCAGCATACCGAAGAGGGTGTAGCGGTTACTGTCATAGATTTGACCTTCCGCCAGGGATTCACCCACGGGGCGCAG
>JBECLA010000063.1:0-7607 GCA_040235565.1 Thiohalomonadales bacterium
ATTGCGGATAACGCCGAGGCCAATGCCGACAACATTGTCGCTGGCTTGCGGGCTGCCTTTAAGGATGAAAATACGGCCGGTGTGATTTTGCGTATCAACAGCCCGGGTGGCAGCCCGGTGCAGGCGGGATACGTGTATGACGAAATCGTGCGCCTGCGGGAAAAATATCCTAAGACAAAACTCTATGCGGTAATTACTGACATGGCTGCCTCCGGTGGTTATTACATTGCGGCGGCGGCGGATGAGATCTATGCCGACAAGGCGAGTGTAGTGGGTTCGATTGGTGTCCTGATGAACAGTTTCGGTTTTGTCGATGCCATGGATAAACTGGGTATCGAACGTCGGCTGTATACCGCCGGTGAACACAAAGGCATGCTGGATCCTTTTTCGAAGGAGAACCCGGACGATGTGGCGCATCTCAAGAAGATGTTAAATGGTATTCATCAGCAATTTATTGATGCCGTCAAACAAGGTCGTGGCGATCGCCTTGCTGATGATCCCGACATTTTTTCCGGGCTGTTCTGGACCGGGGAAGAAAGTGTCACACTGGGACTGATCGACGGCCTTGGCAGCAGCAGTTACGTGGCAAGGGAAATCATTCAACAGGAAAAAATGATCGACTTTACCCCGCGTCCCGATTACTGGCAGCGGTTTGCCGATCGGATCGGTCTGGCGATGGCACGCGTGTTGGGTGATAACCTGGGTGTAAACAACGCCACACTACGTTAAACATGCCAATGCGTGGCGGTTATGCTTTTCTAGATAACCGTCACACCTTCTTTTTCCAGCATGTGTATCAATCGAATTAGCGGCAAGCCGATCAGCGTGTTGGGATCGTCACCCTCCAGGCGTTCAAACAAAGCAATCCCCAAACCTTCCGATTTAAAACTACCGGCACAATTATAGGGTTGTTCGGCATTGAGGTAGTTGACGATCTGTTGGTGGGTGAGTTGCCGGAAGACGACTTTGAAAGATACAACCTCGGCCTGGATCGAACCGCTTTCGGCATTCACCAATGCCAGGCCGGTCAAAAAAGTGACCGTTTTACCGGAGGCGCGCTCCAATTGCGCCACGGCATTTTCATGATTGTCCGGTTTGCCAAGAATTTCATCATCGATCACTGCGACCTGATCCGAACCGATAATCAATCCTTGTTTGTAGTGGGCGGCAACGGTCTGGGCCTTGGCAATCGACAAGCGTTCGACCAACTGCGCAGGCGTTTCACCACGTTGCGGTGTTTCATCGATCTCGGGTGCATGGCAGTCAAACGTCAGACCGAGTTTTTCCAGTACGCTTTTGCGAAACGGCGATGTCGAAGCGAGTACGAGTTGCATGTGAAATGATATTACTAAATGTCGTTGCTTAAGACGCTGTTGCCTGGTTTGGGGCTATTCAATTTCGATCAAGGTTTCATCCGGTGTGACGCTTTCACCTTTTTTGACATGAATTTCGGTCACCACCCCGGAAACCGGCGCCTGAATTTCGGTCTCCATCTTCATCGCTTCGGTAATTAATACCGGGTCACCGGCGCTGACTTTATCACCGACATTCACCAGCACGTCCACGATATTACCCGGCATGGAGGTGGTAACATGGCCCGGTTCAGTGGCACGCGGTCGACCACTGCCCGAGACGGCGACGCGCCGTTGGCCTTCTTCACCCAGACTGATTTCCTCCAACGGTTCCATCAAAATTTCTTCGGGCACACCATCAATTGTGATGTAGTACGGACGTTTATCGTGCGTGGTGTAACCTTTACCGGTAATTTTGACGTGATAGGTTTCGCCGTGCATGCTGACATTGAATTCGGTCGCGGCTTTTTTCCCGCCATTGTTGGCCGTATCGGCCGGTTCCAAAGCTTCGGGCACCAGGGTTCCGGCCGCACGCTGTTCGAGGAATTCACGGCCCAGATCCGGAAACATCGCGTAGGTGAGGGTGTCTTCCTCGGACTTGGCCAGCTCACTGATTTCCTCTCGCAACTTGTCCATTTCATCCGGGATCAGGTCGGCAGGACGACATTCGATCACTTCTTCATTGCCGATTGCCATATGTCGCACTTGTGGACTGACTTCACCCAGGGCTGCGCCATAGCGACCTTTCATATACAGCTTTACTTCATTGGTGATGGTTTTATAACGTTCGTCCGTCAGGACATTGAGCACTGCCTGGGTACCCACGATTTGTGAGGTCGGGGTTACCAGGGGCGGGTAACCCAGTTCCTTGCGCACCCGGGGAATTTCCTCCAGCACTTCATTCATCCGGTGCAGGGCACCCTGTTCCTTGAGTTGATTGGAGAGGTTGGAAATCATGCCACCGGGTACCTGGTTAACCTGTACCCGGGTATCCATGCCGGTGAATTCGCTTTCGAACTGATGATATTTTTTACGCACTTCGCGAAAGTAAAAGCCGATTTCCTGCAACAGGGTCAGATCCAGGCCGGTGTCGTATTCCGTATCCTTGAAAGCGGCCACCATACTTTCCGTCGGCGGATGACTGGTTCCACCGGACATGGTCGAGATGGCGGTATCAATCCCGGCGGCACCGTTTTCCACCGCCTTGAACTGACACATATCGGCCAGCCCGGCAGTCGCGTGGGTATGCACAAAAATCGGTACCTCCAGTTCATCGACCAGAGCTTTCACCAGTTCGGCAGAAACCGCCGGGGTCAACAGCCCGGCCATGTCCTTGATCGCCACACTGTCGCAACCCATCTCCTGCATCTCTTTTCCCAGTTGCACAAAGCGGTCCAGGGTATGAATCGGACTGGTGGTATAACAAATGGCACCCTGGGCATGTTTACCGGCTTTTTTTACCGCCTCGACGGACACCTTGATATTGCGAATATCATTCATGGCATCAAAGATACGAAAGATATCCATGCCGTTGTCGGCCGTGCGGGCGACAAACGCGCGGACCACATCGTCAGCATAGTGGCGGTAACCCAACAGGTTCTGGCCGCGCAATAACATCTGCAACTTGGTGTTGGGTAACGCTTCGCGCAATAGCCGCAGTCGTTCCCACGGATCTTCTTTTAGAAAGCGCACACAGGCATCGAAGGTGGCACCACCCCACATTTCCAGTGACCAGAAGCCGACCTTATCCAGCCGGTCGCAAATGGGCAGCATATCTTCGGTGCGCATGCGGGTAGCCAGTAATGACTGATGCGCATCGCGTAATACTGTGTCAGTTATCTTGACCCGAGGCATGACTTTTCCTTCATCTAGGCAATGACATTCGCTTATAAACCCATGTTGGCCGCCAGACTGGCTGCGATGGCGGCCGCCACATCCCGTGTAGAACGGTGTACCGAGTAGTGTGTCAGTTCGGGATGGGCCTCAACAAAACCGGTATCGAATTTGCCGGTCTGGAAATCCGCGTTGCGCAGGATTTCCAGATGATAAGGAATGGTGGTTTTTACCCCGAACACGCCAATGTCCCGCAACGCGCGGGCAGCCCGATCGATCAGGCCATCCCAGGTGAGAGACCAGATGATCAGTTTGGCACACATGGAATCATAGTACGGCGGAATTTCATAACCGGTATAGATGGCGCCATCGGTGCGAACGCCCGGCCCGCCGGCGGCCAGATAACGGGTGATGCGACCGAAACTGGGCAGAAAATCATTTTTGGGATCTTCGGCATTGATCCGAAACTCGATTGCGTAGCCCCGGATCTGGATTTGCTCCTGGCTATAACGCAGTTTTAAACCGGAGGCGATGCGGATCTGTTCCTGCACAATGTCGATACCGGTAATTTCCTCGGTGACCGGGTGTTCGACCTGCAGGCGGGTATTCATTTCCATAAAGTAAAAGTTATCCCCGCTGTCCATGAGAAATTCAACTGTACCGGCATTGGTGTAATTGGCCGCCTCGGCAGCGCGTACGGCCAGATCACCCAGCAGGGTGCGTTGTTCCTCGGTCAACTGGGGGGAGGGGGCAATTTCAATCAGCTTCTGGTGGCGGCGCTGAATCGAACAGTCGCGTTCAAACAGGTGCACCACATTGCCATGGTGGTCCGCCAGCACCTGCACCTCGATATGGCGGGGATTGGCAATATACTTTTCGATAAAGACTTCGGCATGGCCGAATGCCTTGGCCGCTTCGGAAACGACCCGGTCATAGTTGCGCCGTAGTTCATCGGGGGAATTGCAGCGACGAATGCCGCGCCCGCCACCTCCGGAGGTTGCCTTGAGCATGATGGGGTAGCCGATGTCCTTGGCGATCTTGAGTGCCTCATCAACGTCGGCGACGTTGCCAATGCTGCCCGGGGTGATGGGGATCCCGGCCTTGCGCATGGTATCGCGGGCTTCGGTCTTGTCACCCATTTTACGGATGACTTCGGCATCCGGACCGATAAAGCGGATCCCGCGGCGGGCGCAGATTTCCGCCAGTTCCGGCTTTTCCGACAGGAAGCCGTAACCCGGATGCAACGCATCGCAGCCGGTGGCCTTGGCCAGATTTACCAGCCGGTGGGCATTGAGATAACCCGCGACCGTGTCGGGGCCGAGGCTGTAGGCTTCATCCGCCTTTTTGACATGCAGGCTGTAGCGATCCGCCTCGGCGAACACCGCAACGGATTTGATACCCATTTCGGCGCAGGCGCGCACGATTCGCACGGCAATTTCGCCGCGATTGGCGATGAGGATCTTTTTTATCATTGTGATTCAACCTGATAGGGTGCTCCTGAACCACGCCCGGGTGAGAGATAGTACCCTATTTGAGATATCTGAACATCCCCGGGCTGTCATGGGGCCTGATGGGGCGCCCAAAAAGAGTGCAAAGGTCACGGAACAGACGGATTCACAAGGAATTTTTTGACAGTCCGGGGGGGCATAGCTACAATTCGCGCCTTATGTCGAAACGGCAGGAACGGTTGCCAGTAGAGGTCGATCCTTTCAGGCTCGCGGAAGCGCGGCGCCTGCTGCAAGGCGACATCCCACTGGCCCAGATGAAACGGTTGTTACCGTTGCTGGCCAGTGACACCGGTACCGTCCGGGTCTCGCTGGAATTCGGGATCGACAGTATGGATGTGGTCCACCTGGTGGGGAACATCCAGGCGGATTTGGCGCTGATCTGCCAACGATGTCTGGAACCGATGGCCTGGCCATTGCAGCTGGATCTGGCGCTGGCGTTTATCCACCCGGATGAAGACGAAGCGGGTATACCGGGTCCCTATGAACCCTATGTGGTGGAGACCTTACCCATACGACTGACCGACATGATTGAAGATGAGATCATCCTGGCCTTGCCGTCGATACCGCGGCACGAAATGACGGAATGTTCCGCCAGTCAATGGATCCAGGATGAAGCAACCGCGGCGAAGGAATCCGCCGAGGGCGAAAAGCAAACAGACAATCCGTTCAGTGTGCTGGCGGAGATGAATACACCCAACAAAGGTAAATGAGGCAAGAACATGGCAGTCCAACAGAATCGTAAAACTCCATCCAAGCGCGGTATGCGTCGCTCTCACGATGCGCTGCAGAATCCCGCCCTGTCAATTGAACCCAACACCGGTGAAACCCACCTGCGGCATCATGTCAGCCCGGATGGTTACTACCGTGGTCGCAAGGTTGTTGACACCGGCTCGTCTGAATAAGCCGATTGTTGTCGAGCCAGTCGTTCTCCCGCTGGCAGTCGGCACTGCCCATTATTATTAATGGAATACGGGACATGGGAATCCATGTCCCGTGTTTGATCACCCAGAGGCAGCGCTGAGCTCAATTTTGATCCGTATGAACACAGAAACCACAATAGCACTGGATTGCATGGGCGGTGATTTCGGCATTCCTGTCGTTGTCCCGGCTGCGCTGCGATCCCTGCGCGAGCACCCTGAACTGAATGTGATCCTGGTGGGCAAGCAGGATGAGATCGAAGCGGAACTGGCCAGGCAGAAGGAAGCCAGCGGGACAAGGCTCAGTATTCAGCATGCCACGGAAGTCGTGGGTTCGGATGAACCGCCATCCCAGGCTTTGCGAGGCAAGAAAGATTCCTCCATGCGGGTGGCCATTAACCTGGTCAAGGAGGGCAAAGCCCAGGCCTGTGTGAGTGCCGGCAATACCGGGGCCCTGATGGCAACGGCACGCTTTGTCTTGAAAACCCTGCCGGGGATCGACCGGCCGGCAATCTGTACGGTCTTGCCCAATATCAAAGGTGGCCACACCCACGTCCTGGATCTGGGCGCGAACGTGGATTCCAGTGCGGAAAGCCTGCTCGAGTTCGCCGTCATGGGGTCGGCGTTATGTAATGCCGTGGATAACAATGCCAGCCCCTCCGTCGGTCTGTTGAATATTGGTGAAGAAGAAATCAAGGGTAACGAACGGGTCAAGGAAGCGGCGCGGTTGCTTGCCGACAGCAAGCTTAACTATATCGGTTACGTGGAAGGTGACGGCATTTATATGGGCGACGCGGACGTGGTGGTCTGTGACGGGTTTGTCGGTAACGTCATGCTGAAAACCACCGAAGGGGTGGCGAAGATGATCAGCCACTACATGAAACAGGAATTCAGACGCAATGTCCTGACCCTGCTAAGTGGTGTGATCGCCTTACCGGTATTAAGAGCGTTTCGCAAACGCATCGATCCCCGTGAATACAACGGCGCCAGTCTGCTGGGCTTGCAAGGAATTGTGATCAAAAGCCATGGCAGTGCGGATGTGCTGTCTTTCAGTAACGCCATTCGCGAAGCGCTCATGGAAGTGAAAAACAACGTGCCTGCAAGGATTACCAAACAGCTAGAGCACGAACTGGTCGAGAGGCAGGCAAGTTGACATACGCACGAATCAGCGGCACCGGCAGTGTGCTCCCGGAGAAGATCCTGACCAATCACGATCTGGAACAGATGGTCGATACCAGTGACGAATGGATCACGGAACGCACGGGGATCAAGAAACGCCATATTGTTGAAAATGAAACCACCTGCGATATCGCCGAAATAGCCGCACGCCGGGCGATTGACGCCGCCGGGATCGAGCCGCAGGATATCGATCTGATCATCGTCGCGACCACCACCCCGGATCGGGTATTTCCCAGTACCGCCTGTTTGTTACAGGACCGGCTGGATATTCATGGCTGTCCGGCTTTTGACGTGCAGGCGGTCTGTACCGGCTTCGTTTATGCGCTGGGCGTGGCGGACATGTTCGTTACCACCGGTAAAGCCAGGCATGCCCTCGTCGTCGGGGCGGAGACCCTGTCCAAGATCACTGACTGGACGGATCGCACCACCTGCGTGTTGTTCGGCGACGGGGCCGGCGCCGTGGTCTTGTCCGCCAGTCAGGAGCCGGGCATTTTATCCACCCATCTGCATGCGGACGGCCAGTACAAGGAATTGCTGACGGTACCGGCCGGCATTTCCGAGAACTATGAGCAGCTCAAGGCCGGCGAGGCCTATATGGAAATGAAGGGGAACGAAGTCTTCAAGATGGCGGTGAATACCCTGGGTCGTATTGTGGATGAGACGCTGGCCTTCAACCAGATGAAAAAATCCGATGTGGACTGGCTGGTGCCGCATCAGGCCAACATTCGTATCATCGTGGCGACCGCACGCAAACTCAATATGTCCATGGACCATGTGGTGGTGACCGTGGATGAAACCGGGAACACCTCGGCGGCGTC
>JBECLA010000007.1:0-4040 GCA_040235565.1 Thiohalomonadales bacterium
CCATTCACGCTAAGCAATGTTTTTTGTGTGTCTTTAGCCTCTCAAATGTCTATGCGAATTCATTAATACTGAATGATTTCTTTAGATCTTGCTGTCCCGGGCAGGATTAAAACTACCAAAATAAATACCATTACCAGGCCACGGGTTAATTGGCAGTTCGCCGTCGTTCAATGACGGCCATGATCACAGGCAGGGCAGTTATTATTAATAGCATGCCCACGAGGATCGTCCACCCACCGAGGCCGTACAACATCCCGCCGAGACTGATTCCCGTAAAACCGCCGGCATAATAGAACAGCACATAAAGGGCGTTCGCACGTCCCCGGCCATGCCTCAACATCCGGTTTATCGCCCCGACAGCGGCCGAATGCAGGGCAAAAAATCCCGTACACAACACCAGCATTCCCAGCGTCAACACCGCGACCGAATCAACGGTGGTCAAACCGATGCCACAGGCAAGCGCAGTGGCGCCCAGGATCACCGTGGTGGCATTACCCAGACGATTACTGATGGTACCGGAGAGCGGCGCCATGATGATGCCGACCGCGTAGGCGAGATAGACCGCCGTGATACCGGTCACCGAGACGTTCAATGGCTCGCCGGCCAGACGAAACGGCAGATAATTGATCACGGTCTGAAAGACCATAAAGCCGGTAAAGCCAATTAAAAACAGCCGCAATAACGCCGCATTACGCAACAAGCTGACATAACCGCGTATCTCGATGTGGTCTGTTTCACCATGGCCTTCGTCATGCAGCAATCTGGCCGCGATAAATCCGCTTACCAGCGTCAGCACGGCAGCAAACAGCATTGCCAGACGCCAGGCATCCTCCGGAAAAAACCAGCCACTTAACAAGCGACTGAATATGCCACCGGTTACCGTGGCCGCGACGTAGCCACCCATGACGACGTTAAGCCGATGCGCGGCAAGATAACGCCCCAGATAGGCCGCCACGCAGGTCAACAAGGCGGGTAACCCGAGTCCCTGGATAAAGCGGGCCGTGGCAACCACATATAAATGATCAAACCAGGCCGCGGCAAAGCCTGCCAGTCCCACCAGCAGGCTGCCACTGAGAATGATTGGCTGAATACGATGGTGATCCGCCCAGACACCCCAGGGAATATTCGCCAGCGCCAGCCCGGCGATGATGGCGGAAACTGTGATGGAAGCCGCACCCGGTGAAACACCCAGGTCATTCGCGATGACCGGTAACACCGGCTGGGTCACATAGATGTTGGCAAACGCACTGGTGACCAGCAAATAAACAATCAATGCCAATCGCCGGTCTGTCATTGCGATAGCATGCTTGTTCATTATCGGTTGCTATGCCACAGAGAGGGTCAATGAAGGGGTCACTTTATATTGAATTTATTGTCACTACCAATTTCAAACTTTAATGAAAGAACGATTTCAGTAATCCAGGCTTCTCTAATTCCAGACAATTTAAAGAGTATCTACTAAAACCAATCATTAAATTAGATTTCCGAAGCAAACACTCATCGAAACCAAGGATTGAACTATTGGTCACAAACGGCGCTGATCCAAAGCATCTCAATAAATAATTTATAAGGCCTGTTTAAACTTTTCTTATCAAACCCTTACTAAAGTAAGTAAAGGTTCAAATGCATATAATGCTGGCCTTCGTCCAGAAGCTTCTTCTACTGTTTGTAAGAGTCCATTTTCTAATAAGATTCTTGTAAATCTAGCAGCGCTAGAAGAGGGTATACCGCTTAAGCTAGTGAACTTGTTATTTCTAAAAACAGGATTAGTAAAAACGAAGTCAAGTGCATTAACACTCCACTTTGATGCCAAAATATCACCAAAAATCTGTTTCATTTCATCATATAAGTTACGAATGTTTTCAGCGACCTCTAAATTGCGAATTGCCTGTTTTTCTAATGCTCCCAAGAAAAATTCACACCACGAAGTCCAGTCACCATCTAGAGATACTTTTCTCATAGAATCGATATACAATTCTTTTTGCTCCTCTAAATAACCACTAATGTAAAAATGAGGAGCAGAAATTACCTCAGATGTCCAAAGCATTAACGTTATTAACATTCTGCCTATACGACCATTACCATCTTTAAAAGGGTGCAATGCCTCAAACTCAATATGAGAAATAGCTGTTTTTAGTAGAATTTGATGCTCACTCTCTTCTATGTACTTAAAAAGCTGATCTACTCCATCTTGTAATCTTTCGGGACTAATTGGAATAAAGAGGATATTTCTTTTGGTTTTATCCGCAAGATAATTCTGTTCCTTTTTAAACTCACCAGGAGCCTTTGACATCCCCCTTCCAAATGAGAGCAACCTTTTATGAAGCGCTTTTACTAACCATGGTGATATTGGTTGCCCTTCTTCAATTGCATGCACTGCTGTATTAAGCGCTCGCCTATACAGAATAGTCTCTATAACTTCTTGTCGAACAGCTGCTGTTTCTTCAGCGCCCTCTTCATGATCCGCTTCGTATCTAAGAATTTCATCCACTGTACTGACCGTTCCCTCCATACGTGACGAAATAACGGCCTCTTGGTTACGCAGAGGGGCTAACAAAATTTCACTGTTATGCATGTTTTTGAGCATTTGATCAAAACGAGCAAGAGCATCTGTAGCCCGTGCGAGAGGAGCAATTAATTTTGCGTAATCTAAGTGCTCTGGGGGAAATTGTCCGTAATGGTAATCAACGGCATTTTCTAAGTTTAGTTCGGACTTAGGTATAACCATGGCGCACTCTTTGTCTCTAATAATATAGAAAATATTAACGACTAAATATTTTGTTGTCAATTATTTTAAAAATATTAATATCTAATTAATTAGAAACTAATATACAAACGTCTACATACTTTGTCTCTCAAATTTTGCCATTTTTGACAAACAACTTAGCTTGGTTCTCATATACCGACCTCAATATCTCGTGTCTCTCACTTTGAAAATAATCTGAGTAAGAAAAAGTTGGCTAGTGATTCATAGATCGGCAAATTCTCAAAATTGTTTTTGTATCGAAGTGTCCCAATAATGTCACACAAAACAAAGGCTTAGCATTCATGCCAAGTCTTTGTTTTTATTGGCTGGGGAACAAGGATTACTCGGTACGGTCACTCTCGGCGTCCTGCCTTCCGTGACACTTGCACATCCATGTGCTTCGTCCCTGTACCTCGCCCCTGCGGGGCCAGCGTCGCTGACGCTCCGCTGTTCAAAATCGCTCCCGGCGATTTTGTCGAACCCAGGGGTTCTCATCCTTGTAATCGGCTGAATAAATAAAAAAGGCCCGTAAAGGGCCTTTTTCATTTATGGCTGGGGAACAAGGATTCGAACCTTGATTGACGGAGTCAGAGTCCGCTGTCCTGCCGTTAGACGATTCCCCAATAAATCAGGTACGAGTGACTAGGAACTAGGAACGAGAACCTTCGTTTGTTTGTTGCTTTTGGAAATGTTGTATCAATCCATAAAGCATTTTTGAAATTTCCCTGGACTCCATCTCCAACTTTTTGCCTGTTTCATTTTCAATAAAACCGGCTTTTCGACCTATCAACAACTGAGTCCAGAGTTCACCACAAGACCCTTTTGCAATGGTCAGGAACTGGATTCGACTCTTTCCAGTCCCACGTTCATAGCCTTCCGCAATATTCGAAGGTACTGAGAGGGCTGATCGGGTAATTTGGTCTTTAAAACCATCTTCCCTGCAATGATGCATCGCCTTGTATAGTTCCACGGACAATTTGCAGGAACGCTTCCAGACTTCGAGATTTTCAAGTGCATCCATGCACTTACTCCTTAATTTTTTTCCTAGTTCCTAGTCACTCGTCCCTAGAAACTGCTCAAAACGTAATTTGCAAAGCAAATTAACGTTTTGAGTATTGCGGCCGTTTGCGGGCTTTGTGCAGGCCGACCTTTTTGCGTTCCACTTCGCGGGCGTCACGGGTGACATAACCGGCACGACGTAACGGGCTACGCAGAGCTTCGTCATACTTCATCAGGGCACGGGTGATGCCGTGGCGAATCGCACCCGCCTGCCCGGTATTACCGCCGCCTTTGA
>JBECLA010000015.1:0-22280 GCA_040235565.1 Thiohalomonadales bacterium
GTCCCGATTTGATCACGATCACCGGTTTCATGCGGGCGGCGATGCGCAGGCCGCTCATGAAACGACGGGCGTTACGAATACCTTCCACATATAAAAGGATGCTGTGGGTTTCCGTGTCCTGGGACAGATAATCAAGGATGTCACCGAAATCAATATCTGCTGCGTCCCCCAGCGAGACAATGGTTGAAAAGCCGATATCGTGTTCCACTGCCCAGTCAAGAATGGCGGTACACAAGGCGCCGGACTGGGATACCAGGGCGAGATTACCGCGCCGGGCGTGGTTCTTACTGAAGGTGGCATTCATGCCGCGACTGGGCCGGATCAGGCCCAGGCAGTTCGGGCCGAGCAGGCGCATCTGGTATTGGCGCGCGGCGTTGAGTGCGGCCCGTTCATAAGCCAGGCCTTTGCCGTCACCTTCGCTGAAGCCCGCGGAGATAATGACGGCGGCGCGCACGCCATGTTCACCACAGGCATGAATAATTTCCGGCACGGTCGGTGCCGGAGTGGCAATCACCGCCAGGTCAACCGGATGGGCGATGGCCATAATATCCGGATAACAAGCGTGGTCACCCAGCTTGTCATATTTCGGATTGATCGGATAAATAGGACCGGTAAAGCCGCTTTCCAGCAAGTTGTTATAGACACGAGTACCAACAGCATTTTTGCGTTTACTGGCACCAAAGACTGCGATAGCCTGCGGGGTAAACAGACGGTCTAGATAATGGGGTCCCATAACAATCAGCTCCTGCCAAGATTACGAATATGATGATCGTAAAACCAGAACATGACAACCATAAAAACAGGATGAGTGATGACGATTGCCTTTATTTCTCACTCTGACTGTGCCTTGCACGATATGGGAGCACATCATCCGGAGTGCCCGGCCCGCTTGAGTGCGATTCAGGATCAGTTGCTCTCCAGCGGTCTCGAATTCGCGCTACGCAATTACGATGCCCCGCTGGCAACGCGGGAACAACTTTATCGGGTACATGACCGTAGCTATATAGATGATATTTTCCAACGGGCGCCACAAGATTATGGTCAGATCTGGCTGGACCCGGATACCAGCATGATGGCGGATTCACTGAATGCCGCCTTGCGCGCTGCCGGAGCGGTGGTGCTGGGTGTTGAACTGGTGATGTCAGGCAAGGAGCAGGCTGCCTTTTGTAATGTACGCCCCCCGGGACATCATGCCGAGCGTGCCCGCACCATGGGATTCTGTATATTTAATAATGTCGCGGTGGGTGCGGCTGCAGCACGTGACAATTTCGGGGTGAACAAGCTGGCAATTCTCGATTTTGATGTGCATCACGGTAATGGAACAGAAGATATTTTTCATGACGATCCTGACGTGATGTTTTGTTCCACCTTTCAGCATCCTTTTTATCCGCATACCGGCGCGGATGTGATTTCCGAACATATCGTCAACGCACCACTGGCGGCCGGTGCCAGGGCTGCCGAGTTCAAGGAAGCGGTCAACTCGCACTGGTTACCCAAACTGCATGAGTTTCAACCTGAACTGGTATTAATTTCAGCAGGGTTTGATGCTCATGTGGAAGACGATATGGCCAGCTTGTGTTTGACTGAACAGGACTACAGTTGGATCACCCGGGAAATCAAAACCATTGCCGATACCTATGCGAAGGGCCGGATTGTTTCAACGCTCGAAGGTGGTTATGCGCTGTCGGCGCTGGGGCGCAGTGTAGTGGCACATCTGAATGCGCTGTTGGGTTGACGTGTGAAACGGCTCAGAACGGCTGTTAATATGTTTTAACGCCGCACTCCGCGAGGGTGAGAAAAACTATCCAGCACATTGACATAGTTGGCGCGTTCAAATGCCGCAGGGTCGATGGCGTGCTGTTGGCTGATGCTGCCTTTTAACTGGCTGATTGAGTCGTACTCATGTTCTTCCAGCCAGGCTTTGAGATCCGCCAGGATGTCTCCCAGATGTTCCGGTCCATGTTGCAACAGCGCACTGCACAGGTGAGTGACATCGGCGCCGGCCAGCAGCGCCTTGAGAATATCTTCCGTAGTATGAAAGCCACCAGTAACCGCCAGTGACAGGTTCACGCGGCCGTGCAACAAGGCCACCCAGCGAATGCGAAGCAGGGACTCCATTGATGACGAGAGTTCCAGCCTGGGAATGACTTCCAGACTTTCCAGATCCACGTCAGGTTGATAAAAGCGGTTAAACAGGGCCAGCCCATTAGCTCCGGCGGCTTCCAGTTGTTGTGCCATATACAGGATCGAACTGAACTGCGATGACAGCTTCATGGTGATGGGCAAGCTGACATGCTGGCGCAGGTCTTTCAGCAGATTGATATATCGGGCTTCAACGTCGCGACTGGTTTCTTCCGGATCCGCCGCCACATAGTAGACATTCAGTTCGAGCGCGTCGGCACCGGCCTGCTGCAGTTCCTTGCCGTAATGAATCCAGCCGCTGGAAGAGGTGCCATTGAGGCTGGCAATGACCGGGATATCAAGCTGGGTTTTAAGCTGATGTAATTGTTCCAGATATTCATCCTGATGACTGATGTAGTTATCAGGGACTGGATGAAACGAGGCAGCTTCGCTGTGCCCGATGGCCTGTTCATGAAGGAACCGCGCCATGTGCTCTTCTTCATAATCAATTTTTTCTTCAAACAGCGAGTACATCACCAGTGCCGAGGCACCGGCATCTTCCAGTTGTTTGGCCATGTCCAGATCCTTGGACAGGGGCGAGGCTGAAGGTACCAGGGGGTTAGCCAGCTGCAGGCCGAGGTATTCCGTTGTCAGATCAGCCATGGTCATGCCTCCGTCTTGTCTTGTTTCGTTTTTGCCTTGGTTGCCGCGATACTGGTATCTTCATCCCAGTCCAGTTCCGCCAGTTGTCTATAGTAGCTATAGCGATGCAAAACTTCCTCCTGGGCCTGTTGCAGGAACTGTTCGGCATCTTCCGGATGGCTGTAAAACAACATATTGAAGCGGGTTTCAGTCTGGATAAATTCCTTATACGGTATCGAAGGTTCAGGCGAATCCAGATGCAAGGGATTTTCCCCTTTTTCAATGCGCTTCGGATCAAACCGGAACAGGGGCCAGTGGCCACTTTTCACCGCGAGATCCTGTTGCCGATGGTTATTGGATAAATCCACCCCATGCGCGATGCAGGGGGAGTAGGCTATCAGCAACGAGGGGCCATCATGCGCCTCGGCTTCCAGGAAAGCGCGCAGCGTCTGGATGTCTTTGGCACCATAGGCGATATGCGCGACATAGACATTTTCATAGTCCATGGCCAGCAGGGCGAGATCCTTTTTGCCGGTGGGTTTGCCTCCCGCCGAGAATTTGGCCACGGCGCCACGCGGCGTGGCTTTGGAGGTTTGTCCGCCGGTATTGGAGTACACTTCGGTATCCAGCACCAGGATGTTGACGTTGTGACCGGATGCCAGCACATGATCCAGGCCACCGTAACCGATATCATAAGCCCAACCATCACCGCCCATGATCCAGACACTCTTCTTGCACAGATTCTCTGCCAGTTGTAACAGGGACTCGGCTGCGGGTGAGGCGATGTTTTGCAGCGCTTTGCGGAGTTGCGCGACTCGCTCACGTTGCTCATGGATGCCCGCCTCATCACTTTGATCCGCATTGATAATGGCATCAACCAGGTTGGTATCGAGTTGGTCGCGTAATTCAAGCAACAGTTCACGGGCATGTTCTTCCTGCTTATCGACGGCCAGTCGCATACCCAGACCAAATTCGGCGTTATCTTCAAACAGGGAATTGTTCCAGGCCGGCCCGCGCCCCTCGGCGTTGGTCGTCCAGGGAGTGGTGGGCAGATTACCGCCATAGATGGAGGAACAGCCGGTTGCATTGGCCACCATCATGCGATCACCAAACAGTTGTGAGGCAAGTTTCACATAGGGTGTTTCACCACAACCGACACAGGCACCGGAAAATTCAAACAAGGGCTGGAACACCATTGATCCCTTGATGGTGGTCGGTTTGAGTTCGCGTCGATCATATTCCGGTAAGGTCAGAAAGAATTCCCAGTTCTCTCGTTCCTGCGCGCGCAACGGAGGTTGCGGCGCCATGTTCAGTGCCTTGCGACTGGCATTGGTCTTGTCGCGAATGGGACAAATGTCGACACACAGGCCACACCCGGTGCAGTCTTCCGGCGCCACTTGATAGGTGATGTGCATGCCAGCCGGGAAATCCTTGCCACGCATGGGAGCGCTTTTGAAGGTGGCGGGGGCGTTGGCCAATGCGCTTTTCGGAAAGATTTTGCTACGAATCGACGCATGGGGACAGACCAGGGGACATTTACCACACTGGGTGCACAGATCCGGGTCCAGGACCGGAATCTCCAGTGCCAGATTGCGTTTCTCGTATGCCGCGGTCCCTACCGGGAAGCCGCCGTTATTGGGAAAGAAACTGACCGGAATTTGATCGCCGCGACCGGCAATAATTGCACCCGTCACCTGTTGCACAAATTCAGGTGCAGAGTCCGGTACCGGTGGTGGCAACTGAATATCGCTGCTGGCCTTGTTGGGAATCTTGACTTCATGCAAACAGGCGAGGGTTTCATCAATCGCCTTGAAGTTGAGCTCAACAATTTTACGTCCTTTCTTGCCATAGGTCTTTTCCACGGCTTTCTTGATCGCCGTGATAGCGTCATCCCTGGGTAGAATCCCGGAAATGGCGAAGAAGCAGGTTTGCATAATGGTATTGATACGACTGCCCATGCCGGTATCAGCCGCCACCGCGTAGGCGTCAATGGTGTAGAAACGGATCTTTTTGTCGAGGATCTGCTGCTGCATTTTAGTCGTCAGTGTGTTCCATACCTTGTCGGGACTGGCGGGAGAGTTCAACAGGAAGACCGCCTCATCCGCGGCTTTGTCCAGCATGTCATAACGTTCCAGAAACACCGGCTGGTGACAGGCCACAAAGTTGGCGTCGTTGTCTCCAATCAGGTAGCTAGAATGTATCGGTTTGGGGCCAAAGCGTAGATGCGATACGGTCACCGCGCCGGACTTTTTAGAGTCATAGACAAAGTAACCCTGGGCATGCCAGTCGGTGGACTCACCGATGATCTTGATGCTGTTCTTGTTGGCGCTAACCGTACCGTCACTGCCAAGCCCGTAAAACATGGCCTGGAAGGTTTCCGCGTGGGCGTCGGTACGGAACATGTCATCCCAGGCAAGACTGGTCTGACCCAGATCATCATGGATGCCGATGGTAAAGTGATTTTTGGGTTGCTCCACGGCAAGTTCATCAAACACCGCTTTGATCATGGCAGGGGTGAATTCCTTGGAGGAGAGACCATAACGCCCGCCAATTACAGTGGGCATGGCCTTAAAGCGACTGTTGCCGCTGACATGATCCTGGGCCAACGCAGCCAGCACATCCTTATACAAAGGTTCGCCATCCGCGCCCGGTTCCTTGGTACGATCCAGGACGGCAATGCGGCGACAGCTGGCGGGCAGGGCAGCAAGCAGGGAATCGGGATCAAACGGACGATACAGCCTGACCTTGAGCAGGCCGACATTCTCGCCCTGACGGGTGAGATAATCGACGGTTTCTTCCACGGCTTCCGCACCGGAGCCCATCAGAATCACAACCCGTTCAGCATCGGGATTGCCGACATAATCAAACAGGTGGTAGTGGCGACCGGTCAGTTCGGCGAATCGATCCATGCTGGTTTGTACGATCCCCGGCATCCTGGTGTAGAACGGATTTACTGTTTCGCGCGCCTGGAAGTACACATCCGGGTTCTGCGAGCTGCCACGCAGCACCGGGTGTTCCGGGGACATGGCATTGGCGCGATGGGCGGCGAGCCATTCCGGTTTAATCATGGCACGCAGGATATCGTCATCCAGTCCGGCAATTTTGGCCACTTCATGCGAGGTCCGAAAGCCGTCAAAGAAATGCAGCATCGGTACTTTGCCTTCCAGACTGGCGGCCTGGGCAATCAAGGCAAAATCCATGACTTCCTGCGGTGAGTTGGAGCACAGCATGCCAAAGCCGGTCATCCGTGTCGTCATGACATCACTGTGATCCCCGAAGATAGAGAGGGCCTGACACGCCAGTGAACGGGCGGCAATGTGAAACACGGTCGGTGTCAGTTCCCCGGCGATCTTGTACATATTGGGGATCATCAGGAGCAGCCCTTGCGATGCCGTGAAGGTGGTCGTCAGCGCACCACTTTGCAAGGCACCATGGACTGCCCCGGCCGCGCCGGCCTCACTTTGCATCTCAACCACATGGGGTACCGTACCCCACAGGTTGGTTTGCCCGCGGGACGACCATTCATCGGCCCATTCACCCATAGGGGAAGCAGGGGTAATCGGATATATCGCGATGACTTCGTTAAGTTTATGGGCGACGGTGGCGGCAGCTTCATTACCGTCGATGGTGAGCATGTTCGGCTTAGGCATAGGTGATACCCATAGACTGTTTATCAAAGTGAGAGGGCGGGACTCAAAAAGATAGTCGCACCCCTGTCTACAGTCTAGATGATTGACTTGACTGCCTGACTATTTTGATTAGCCACATTTGTGGCTGACAAATTATTTCTTGATCTGGATCAGTGTCCGCAGCAATGGCACAGTGGTGGTTGCGAGGTGGAATTCTACACAATCAAAGACTTAGCTTAATACCAGATGGAGACAAACAAGCGCAGGACATTGGCAGTGAAGCTATAGGCGGGTTCCTGACCAACAGGATAACCGGTCTGGGTCAGGTCCGAGAAGTTTTGATAATCGAAGAAGATAGTATCGTAGTAAAAATTCAAGGTACCCCGATCGATATAGTGCCAGCGGTTTTTGGTAAATTCATAACTTACCCCGAGCCCCAGGGTCTGGCTGGTAAAGGTGCTCAGTTCTTTGTCACGGCCCTGATAGGTGAATTCGTCGGCAGCGTTAAACAAATCGCTGTAAAAGAAGGCGCTGTTCTGGCTGTAATAGCGGAAGTTGATATCAAATAACCAGTCTTCCCGAAACGGGTGGGTATAACCGATATCAAAGGTATCAGCCCTGATATCCCAGTCATCATCAAAATAACGATAGCCACCATAGACGGCAGCCCGATAAGGCAGAAAATAGCGCAACCGCAAGGCAGCCGCATTACTGGTACGGGTACGGGGATAAACTTCACCGGCCCAGGAATAACCATCGGCGCTGCCACTATCACGGTAGCGATAACTTCGATAGGGGTTGTTCAGATAACCTTCGTCCGTGATGGTTTCAAAAATAAAACCGAGGATAGAATTCTTGCTCAATACCTGGGAGACCGAGACACGGTAATTGCGGCGATCTATCGTGTCTTCAAAAGTTGGATCTCCATTTTTGCGAACAATATCATTTCCCAGGGCATATCCCAGCGTGACAGTGGTTAAATCTCCGAACATATCCATGCTGATATTGAAACCGGTGGTTTCGGCTTCGTAATCGCTTTCCGAACTGGATGTGTAGGCGAGACTCATGGTGGTTTTATCACGCAGATAGTCACCACCGATTGAATATTCCGTGCGCTCTTCGGTATAGGCGCTGGCGCCGGATTGGGTCACCACGTCAATCGATGCACTGGAGACGTTATCGACATAATAATTGCCAAAGGTAGAAACGCTGTTGCCGATGCTCTTGCGTACCAGAATTGATGGGCCATTCACTTCCACGCCCCCACCGTCATAGGCATGGTACAGAATATCCGCCCGATCCGGCGCCAGGACGGCAGCCAGGCCTGGCTTGCAGACCGCAACAAACAGGGCAATAGCCAGAAAACAGGCCTGTCTAGTTACAACCACAGCCACCACCTGACACGACGCCCGCGCCGCGCGCGCCTTCACGCGCATCATAAACATGATGCATATACGATTCGGAAGCCGGATCGCGCGTAAAACTCATGATCGGATCCGCCAGATTGGCACGTTCATAAGGTTTAACCCAGGGTTCAACGCTGCATGCCGTCAGCAGCAGAATCAGACCGAGCAGACAAGAGAGACGCATCATGATTATTCCTTTATGAGTTGTTTAACCCATTTCCTGTAATGTGCTTCATCGCCTGGCTTGTAACCCTTGTGCAGGTAGCGCATGTTACCGTTGCGGTCGATCACAACCGTAGTGGGCATACCGGAAACCTTGTACAGCTCACTAACGGTATTCTGCGTGTCATACAGGATGGGAAAGCTAACCGGGACATGCTTCAGCATGGCATTGGCTTTGCTCGAATCTGCTTCGACATTAACGCCCAGAACGGTAAAACCAAGGGAACTGTAGCGTTGATGCATTTTTTCCAGTAAAGGCATCTCCTGGCGGCATGGACCGCACCAGGAGGCCCAGAAATTCAACAGGATGACCTGGCCGCGCAATTCACTCAGTTTGATATTCTTGCCAGTATTGCTCTTGAGGGTGAAATTCGGTGCCTTGCCCTGGATGTCAGCAGCATTCGCCGCGCCGATCAGTATTGAACCGGTCAACAGCAAAGTGAACCAGCGGAGTGATTTTGTATGCAATGTTTTTTTCATAATATCCCTCGTCTTAGAAGAAGAAGTTCAGGCTGGCGGACAATTCCAGATTCTGGGTGGTTTTGTCTTCCGGCAGTTCCATATTGAAGATGTAGTCACGGAAATCAACATGGATACCCAGGTAGTCAGTTAACAGCAGGTTATAACCAATCCCAAAATTCAGGGTGAAGCGATCCGAGTCATCAAAATTGGTACTACCCACACCGGCCACGACATACAGTGCCGTATTGTAGGTTACCTTTTGTGTCATAAAGGCTTCACCCGGCAAGATGTTGAAACCGATATTGGCGCTGTAATAGGTCAGGATTCGCCCATCATCGGATAAAATGCCGGCCCCACCGGGATTGAGCAAATCCTCCCAGCCGGTTCGTTCTGTTTCGGTACGACCGATAGCCCCCTCGACAAACAGTCTTTCGGTGATGTGATAGACAAGACGGGCGCCATAAACCGGGTTGGTGCCAAAATCTTCGGTGCTGTACATGCCGAGAAAAACCCCGACCTCGAAATCCTCCGTGTCAATCCGGGCTTCATCAAATTCCTGCCGTGCCACTTCCGGTTGAACCACCGGTTTGAGTTCGGCTTCCGCCTTGTCTGTTGGATCCGGTTCCGCGGCCTGCAATGGTGTGACAACTTGTAAGGTGATGCCAAGCAGACTTGTTAGAAGAAAATGGCGAAGCCAAGCTTCCATTGGTTCAGTTCCTCATTTGAATCATTGTCGTTATTCGCATTGAAAATGACATAATCACTGTATTCAATTCGAAAGATAAATCGCCGGGTAAGGTAAGTGCGCAGTCCGATGCCTGCATAGCTTAACTGGCTGGTCGTATCCCGTGGCGACACGATGGTGGTACGCGGTTCGGTATTGATGACACCTGTTCCCAGGGTGAAATACGGCGAATAACGCCATTCGGGAAAAGGTTGTGCCACCAGACTACCGGTAAGAAACAGGCTGCTGGAAATATTACCGAGCGCTTGCGACAGGGTAATTTCCGCCGACAGGTTCTTATTAAATGCATAGCCGCCATATATGCTCAGGGTTGCCGCCCCTCCAAATTCGCCGCCCATGGCACCGATTTCCCAGCGCCGTTGCTCGAACTCGGTCCGGGTGACAGCCTCAAGTTCTATCTGTTCGCCCGAGGGTGCCAGGGTCAGGCGCAACTGTTGTTCGTTAACCCAGCCTTCCTTGCCCTTGTCAGTCCGGATCTGAAACCAGTCAGTGTGGCGTTTCAACACCGTGACGGTTTCACCCCGTTCGATGACATAAAAAATCGGGTAGCCACTACCCGGACCGGTGTGCAGTTCAATATAGGGATCGGCAATTATGACTGTCTGGGACGACTCTTCTCCCTGAGCCGGCAGAAAAATCAGAAATTGCGCAATCACTAACCAGAAAAAAAGAATTCGCATGATGTTATTGCCGGCCAGAGTGTTGCCGAGCAAACTACCTTTTATTTCTTGTCATTGTAATGCCGCCATTGCATAACATTGGTGCCAGACAGCGGCCGCATTATAACCGCTTTATATATATAAGGTATAAAGCGGGATAGTCGTTCGTCATCAGTTCTGGGGGGCTGCCGGATCAAACGGGTTGTTGTAATACTGCGCACCAATGTCCAGCCACTCGGCGATCAGGCGCAGTTCTGCGCCCGTGAGCATGCCTGCGTGATTGATGGTTGGTACGGGGAGCGCCCGTGGGGCATCCAGCTCTGTTTCTGTCATTTTCTCCATAAAATAACTGGCACGCGCCCCAGCTACCGACATGGACGGATCCACGGTGGCAGCCGGATCATCCACCACCATCATCGTCACGGGATCCACGATCTTGGCGTTATCGGGAAACAGCAGTTCCTGGTAGGCCATCTCATGATCGGCTTCGAGATCCGAGATACCGTCCGTCAGTTCCAATTGACCGTCCGGTATCTGGGCACCGGTATTGCTGGTATGGCAGTTGGTACAGGTGTTTGCGCCTCTATCCAGGCTCCATAAGGGATGGATATGGTCCAGGTAATTGATCACGATACGGCAGTTCTTCTGCCAGGTGGTCTGGCAACTGTTAAAGTTGAGTGGTGCCTCGGTCAGCGGATTAATATGGGTTAAATCCGCATAGCGGTAACTGATCGCCGCATTCGGTGCGGTGACGCCGGGATTCGTCCAGTAATCCTCATAGAACACGTCCACGGCCGGTTCCATTCGGGTCGCGGCAATGGAACACCCGACCAGATCAACCACGCAGCGGTTATACCGGATCATCGCCATAGTTTCACCGGTGAGGGCGTAAAGCAGGGGATCAGTGTTCAACGCAGCAGGTAACGGTAGCGGTAAGCTCTCGGGGTCACCCATACCCGCGCCCTGGTTCACTGGCGGGGGGGTGAGATCGCTGCGGCCGTGAGGTTGCAGGGGTGTGCCGTTGGTAGGGTGCGCATGGCAGCCGTTACACTCCAGCGTTTCGCCGGCCTGAACCTGCAGCCAGTTATCGTGCCGTCCGCCCAGGCGTCGGCCGGCACTGTCCAGCACTTCGATACTGAAAGGCACATTGGCCGGGACTTTCACCATGACCGAACCGTCCGGTTCGATCGGGGCATAGCCAAGGATCTCCCGCATGCCCAGCCGTCGTTGCGGCCCAAAGGCGGTATTGGCCAGATCCGGGGGATCAGTCAGCTCCGGATCATTGGGGTCGGGCAGGCCCACGGATTTAATGAGTCGTAGAAAACGCGCCGGGCGTTGATCGGCCGGGGTCAGGGAGTTGGCGAGAGTGGCGATGTCCGTGGCGGCCGCCCCCAGGTTGTTGAAGTTGCCATCCAGGTCATAGACGCTGCGGATATGCAGTACCCCGATACCTTCTGTTTCCCACACGAGGTTGAGATTTGTCGCCGGCAATGTTGCGGGGCGAGGCCGCGGCTGAACCGCGACGACATCAGTGATCACCCGGCCTGGCTCGGCCTGGACGATGGGTTTTTCGGTATTCTCGCTGCGATCATAGATCCAGATGCTGTAAAGGGGTGGCGCTTCGCGGGCATTGGGGTCGGAGATATAGGGCTCGATGCAGGGTTGCAATTCGCCGTTCACATCCAGTCGGCAGAAGCTTTTGCTGACCAGCATGCGACTGGTGGCATCCCACAGGGGATAGGCATCGTGGTAGCGGCCACCGGGGGAAGGTGCCAGGTCGGTGGTGATATTATTGATGGTGGCGGCTTGCTGGGCGTCATCAATATTGTCAGGAACGTTGATAATGACGATGTCACCGCCGCCAAACGTCCCGGTAAAGGGTTTGAGGATGGCCATCACCCGACCGTCCATCATCTCCCGGGGCCGAACAAACTGGACCGGAACCAGGTTACCGGCTGTGCCGGTGGCATGGCTGTGCCCGCCGTAAACGATCTCCAGGCCGGTGCCATCCGGGGTCATTTTGTAAAGACTGACGGCATTCGCCACCCGGTTCATGTTGTCCCAGCGACTGAACAGGATCTCACCGGTATTCAGCACGACAGGATCCAGGTCATGGCTCTGGTTGAAGGAGAGTTGCTCGATATTATTGCCATCTTCATCCATGATGTGCAGCGTAAAGGCCTTGGTATTTTCATTCTCATCCAGGGCGGTGAACTGGGGTTTGCCGAGATTCTCCTGTAGCAAAATGGCCTTGGTCTGTTTCTGGCGGGTGGAAGCAAACACGATGCGACCGTCGGGCAGGTAACGCGGCGTAATATCGTCGCCCTTGTCGGCATTCACCGGGCTCATCAAGGCACGAAGCTGGTTGGTATCGAGGTTGTATTCCCAGATATTCCAGGGTGGGATGATGTCGTCGTTGGGATCCGGATCTTCGAGCCGGAGGGAAAAAATGATTTTCATGCCGTCATGGGAAACATCGATATCCCTGACATCACCGGTACCGCCGGTAATGCTGGCGGTAATATTCTGTTCATCGGCATTGGTCGAGGAACGGGAGCGCAGATACAGGTCACCGCCGCCGCTGAACAACAACGGATCACGGATATCTTGCTGGGCGGGATCACCCTGATTATCAACAGGGTGAGGGCGTTTTACATAGGCAATGGGATAGTCGACGATACCCGGATCCGGGCCTTCGGTACTGGTGCCACCGCCGCAGGCAGTGAACAGCAAGGCACATCCACTTAAAAGCAAAAGTCGTCTACGGTGGTGGAAATACTCTCGAGCTGGCATCTGAATCATAAGCTGACAAATTGTTATTATCCGAGTTACACCATGCCTATATCTATGGTTATAGGTGATGTGATGTGCTCGCATGACCCGGGGTAATGGCGTGTATTGCATTGCCAGTACCACATAGATAGTAATGAAAATTCTATTATATCCTTATCTAGGCTATGCGCGCGTTTCTTGAGGGAAGTGTGAAGTTTTTGCCTCATAAATGTGAACCAGTCGATATATGTGTAAATTGGCGTAGCCTGACGGCACCACTTTCGGCTATTTTGTAGTTAAAACAACAAAGAAAATTTTTGCGGTTATTCCAGATATGATTTGTACCTGTGGCTGCTCTGTACAGTCATGGTCGAACAGCGCCTACCTGATTGGCAGGCGCAGCTTATTACCGATGAGGTAGTTCAATTTTATGAACCGCTCAATGCAAGCTAACAATAACAAACATAAGGCCTGTGTATTCAGTCTTGTGGCAGTGTTAACACTGAGCATTTTCAGCTCCGCTTCTGTAGCGGGTCCGCGTGAGCAAGCCAAGCGCATCCATGATCGTCTGAGTGGGACACCGCCAACCGAAGCGGTGTTGAATGATATGGCTACCCAGATCAGCGGGGGTGATGCCTTCGGGGCGGCAATGAAGATTCTGTCGCCAACCACTGCCGGGGCGTTGGAGAGCGAGTACCGCAACAGCGCCAGAAACTTTTATTCGGTCACACTTAAAAACATGGTGACCCCATGGACCAATGAAGCGCAGACCGTGTTTGCGCCGTTGAATGATTATACCGCGACCGTCATTGGTATGGTTCGGGATGAAGTCCCTTTCAATCAGTTACTCTCTGCCAATATCCTTTATAAAGGCGCGACTGGTGTGGTTTCAGCCGAGTATTCAAGAGACAACAACACTCACTATGAGCAGTTGGAAGATCAGAACATTGATCTCAGCGACCCGGGTAACCTTGTTGCTGTTACCCAAGATGCCTGGACTGGATTGCCACCGAATGCAACCGCTGGCGTGATGACGACTCGTGCTGCAGCACGTGCTTTCTTTATCGATGGCACTAACCGTGCCATGTTCCGCTTTACGGTGTTGAATCATTTCTGTAACGACCTGGAGCAAATCAAGGATAACAGTCGTGCGCCGGATCGGGTTCGTCAGGATGTGTCGCGCAGTCCGGGTGGAGATAGTCGCATCTACATGAATGCCTGTGTGGCCTGCCATGCCGGGATGGATCCACTGGCGCAGGCCTATGCTTATTATGAATGGCAGTACAACAATGATCCCGATACCGGTCGTTTGATCTATACCGATGGTAGCGTGCAGCCGAAGAATCTCATCAATGCCGATACTTTCAAATATGGGTTCGTGATTACCGATGATCGTTGGGACAATTACTGGCGTGAAGGGCCAAATTCCTTACTGGGTTGGGACACCGGCCTTCCGGCTAGCGGTAATGGCGCCAAATCCATGGGCAGGGAACTGGCGAATAGCGATATCTTTGCCAGTTGTCAGGTCAAGAAAGTCTACCGCACAGTATGTTTCCGTGAGCCAACAGTAAGCGAGCTGAATGCAACGACCAGCAGCTTTCAAGCCGGATATAACCTGAAGCGGGTTTTTGCTCAGGCTGCCGCGGATTGTAGGGGTAACTAGACAAGCTGTGGAATCAACAAAAGATCTAGTTATAGTGCTGCCTGAATAATACTGGAACGACAAAAATGAATGCTGCGATAACAATAATTACTGATAACAGCCTGCGTAACATGTGGCGGCATGTAATACATTGTTGTCATGAATCAACGTTTATTCTCGCTGTATTGATAATTCCTGCAATCCTAAGTCTTGCTGGTTGTGGTGGCGGTGCCAGCAACGAAGCCAATCCTGGCGCTGGTTCAACGACAGCGCCGACGGGGTATTTTGGACCACCAGAACGCGATCCCTTTGTGGCGGCCTATAAAGAATATGTCTGGGATAATCTGGTCGCGTCAAATCGTTGTGGGGGTTGTCACGGTACTGGTGGACAAGCACCAACCTTTGTACGTAATGATGATATTAATCGTGCTGCTGATCAGGCTCTGACCGTTACAAACACAACTTTTCCTGAGCAATCTATATTAGTAAGTAAGGTTGGTGGCGGTCATAACTGCTGGTTGTCAAATAATTCTTCCTGCGCGACTGTCATGACCGGTTATATTCAGGACTGGCTTAATGCCGTGGGTGCCGGTGTAGGTGGACGTGACATCGTCTTGACGGCTCCTCCGGATCGCGATATCAGCAGTAGTCGTACTTTCCCTGCCAGTCCGTTTGATAATCCCGGTAACAGCTTTGCCGAAACCGTTTATCCTCTGTTGGTGGCCAACTGCTCCGGCTGTCATTCTCCCATCGGCACTGCAGGGAGACAACAACCGTATTTTGCTTATGATGACGGCGATCCAACCACGGATAATGATGTGATTTCATCTTATGAAGCGGCCAAGGCCAAAATGGACCTGAGTGATGCCGATATCTCACCCTTTGATCTGACGACCCTGGATCAGGTCAATTCGTTATTGGCGGTACGGGTCAGGGAGTTACATAACTGCTGGACCGCGGACTGTGCAAGTGATGCTTTTGACATGGCGACAGCCATACGCGCCTTTGCCGGTGTTATTCCCTCCGTGGTGGTTGATCCCACGCTTGTTACCAGCCGCGCCCTGCTGTTCTCGGAAGATTGTGATTCACTGGGGTATTGTGTTGTTGCCAGTGGCGGTAATCGCTATGAAAATAATCTTATTGCTTTGTGGGAGTTCAAGGAAGGTACAGGCACTACCGTCGACGATGTGAGCGGTGTTAACCCACCAATCAATCTTGAATTGTCAGGTAATGTCAATTGGCTGGGAGGTTATGGGCTGGAATTCAATGGTGGTAAAGCCCAGGACATCAGTGGAGCTAGCAGTCGACTCAATGCAAGTATTAATCCGGCTGTAGCCGGTGGTAGCGGTCGATATTCTATTGAGGCCTGGGTTGTACCAGATAATGTGACGCAGGAAGAGAGCAATATCGTCAGTTATTCAGGTAATAATGATACGGGGCGTAATTTTACCCTCGGTCAGACCATGTATAACTATGACTACATGCATCTTTCCACAACCACGCCGGATCCCATCAATGATGTCCTGTCGACACCCGATGCAGATGAAGTGCTACAGGCGACTCAGCAACATGTGGTCACGACGTTCGATCCCGTCAATGGGCGACGCATTTACGTTAACGGGGCTTTGACCAATGCGGTCGATCCTTTTGCTGGAGGAGGTCTGACGGACTGGGATGATACTTATGCGTTTGTGTTGGGGAACGAGGTATCCGATGATCGTCCCTGGCTTGGCAAGATGCGCCTTGTTGCTATTCATGATGAAGCTCTTACTCATGAACAGATTTTGCAAAACTTTGAAGCAGGTGTGGGCGAGAAGTATTTCCTTTTATTCGGCATAGGTCATATTCCGGGGATTCCGGCTGACAGCTACATCATGTTCGAGGTCAGTCAGTTCGACAGTTACAGCTACCTGTTCTATAAACCAACATTCATTAATCTGGATCCCACTGTTGTGCCGAATGGAATTGCCATTCAGGGCATGCGTATTGGCGTAAATGGTTCTGTACCCGTCGTAGGCCAGGCTTACAGCCGACTCGATACCGTGATTGACGGCAGTAACTATACAGTCGCAGAGGGACAGCCCCTGTCTAACCTGGGAACTGTCATTCCGCTGGAACGCGGCATGCAGGCGGGTAATCCGGATGAGTTCTTCCTGACCTTTGAAGTCCTGGGTACGGCGTCGCAGCCATTTATTGAACCGACCCCCTCTGCGCCGCCGTTGATTGATCCGGCACCTGTACCGGATATCGGTTTCCGTACCTTTGAAGAAATCAGCGCCAGTATGTCTGCCCTGACCGGTGTGAGTGCCAGCAACAGCGCAGTGCGTGCCACCTACAGTACCTATATTCAGCAGTTACCCTCGGTGGAAAATATTGAAGGTTTCCTGCCGTCCCACCAGATGGCGATCGCCCAGCTGGCCCTGACCTACTGTAGCGAGCTGGTGGATAACAACGGATCGATCGGACGCGATACTTATTTCCCCGGTTTTGACTTCAATCAGACTGCCGGGACAGCTTTCGATACCATGCCGGAACGCCAGTCAGTACTGGATCCCTTGATGCAACGCATGCTGAACGTTGATCCGGTTAATGGCAGTCTGGTGACGCAGCCGGATGAGGCTGAGATGCGCGGTCTGCTGGGCGCTAATGGGCCACAGAATTTACTTGGGCTTGTTGGCGATACGTCTGATGATTTCAACAGTCTCATCGACACCATGACACTGTGTCTGCCCGGATGTAACACGACGGCCCGTACCCGGGAAGTAGTTAAAGCCAGTTGTGCCGCGGTACTGGGTAGTGCGGCAACGATGGTGCAATAGCGAAAAAGAATGACAAGAGATATCTGACGATGGCAAAGAAACGTAAACATTTCCAGGTTGATGAGCCTCTGCGACACCCGGATCACCCGCGCCCGGTCAGTCGGCGTGATTTTATCCGCCAGGGATTCATGACCGGGGCGGCGGCGGTCACCACCGGCAGTGTGTTCAGCCTGTTTACTAGTCCCCGTGCGGCGTATGCGGCGGTGTCCTCGGATCTCGAAGCCCTGCAAACCGATATTAACAACCGTGGCAATATTAACTGTGCCTTGGGTGGCGTTGCCGGGGCGGATCTGAAAGTCCCGTTTATCTGTTTTGACCTGGCGGGTGGGGCCAATCTGGCAGGTTCCAACGTTCTGGTTGGCCAGGGGCCGGAACAGACCGACTTTTTGTCGACCGCCGGTTACAGCAAACTTGGTTTACCCGGTGACATGATTCCGGGACTGGACGATACCAATTTCACCCTGTTGAATCCGAGTGATGGCCTGTTCGTTAATGATGAACTTGGGCTGCTGTTCCACGCCGATAGTGCCATGCTGGCCGGGATCCGGCAAAAAGCCGGTTCGGCTTTGACCGTTGGCGGTATCGATGGGGCGGTGATTCCGGCCCGCTCTGATAATGATACCGGCAATAATCCGCACAACCCGATGTACGGTATCGCCGCCGCGGGCGCCAAGGGTGGGGTGGTCACCTTGATAGGTTCCCGCAGTTCCGACTCGGGTGGCAATTCCATGGCGCCGGCGGCACTGATCAATCCGGAGATTCGTCCGACCAAGGTGGATCGACCCAGTGATGTGACCGGGATGGTGGATGTCGGCGATCTGACTGCGATTCTGAGCGATCCGGCAGACGTCTCGGCGGTGATGGAATCCATGGCACGGATCAGTCACAAGAAGATGTCACTCGGAGCCATTGATACCGGAGTGACCCGTGACGAGGTGATCAAGGATCTGGTGCGCTGTGGCTACCTGAAAGCCGCAGATATTGCCGATCGCTTTGCCGGTGTCGATGTGAATCCGGATGATCGTACTACCAGTCAAATCATTGTCGGCCCCGGCGGGATCTTTACGGAAGCTGAATTC
Organism: Thiohalomonadales bacterium; assembly: GCA_040235565.1. GTDB lineage: Bacteria > Pseudomonadota > Gammaproteobacteria > UBA6429 > Thiohalophilaceae > JAHEIJ01. The sequence continues at coordinate 18,199 of JBECLA010000015.1, forward strand.
GATGGTGACGGAGAGTTTCGCAAGACCGCCTCGGTGATGAAGATGGTGATCGACGGTCACGCCGGTGCCGGTTGTATCACCATGGGTGGTTATGATTACCATACCGGGGACCGTTCCACCGGTGAACTACGGGATATACGCGCCGGGCGCTGTATTGGTGCCTGTCTGGCCTATGCTGCTATTGTTGGTCGGCCGTTGATGATTTACGTCTTCAGCGACGGTTCGGTGTTCAGTAACGGCAGTACGGATGGTTCAGCCAATGGTCGCGGCAAGGGCGTCTGGACCGGGGATAATTCATCCACGGCGGCTTCTTTCTTCCTGGCTTATAACCCGAATGGCACCGTCGATAAATTCAACAGTGGAATTCTGGATAATTCACATCGCCAGATTGGGCGTTTCACCAGCGACGCCTCTGTGGTGACTTCCTCGAGTCCGGCGGCCAACAACGTCAATTTGCTGGTCAATACGGTGGTATTGAATTACATGGCGTTGAATGGCGATATCGCACCCGGTAACACGGGGGCCTTTACCTCGTTGTTCCCGAATCACGGATTGACAAGTCTGGAAAGTCTGATTGCCTACGGCTCAATTACTACCTGATACCAGGTGGGGGGGGAGTGCTCCCGTGCGTCGCCGATGTACAGGTACCTGATTAGATGGTCTACTTTTTTCCGACTTGCCCGCTGTGGAAAATATGCTTATGGTGGCGGCAAATTCCTGTTTCCATCACAATGTCAGATGTTTAACTCCCTGTCGTTCTCGTTTGCCATCCTGCTGATGTTGGTTTTGCCTGGAGAGGCAATGGCAGACTGGCTCAAGCGGGAGCAAGCCATCATGGGAACGCGGATTGCGGTCGAGTTCTGGGACGAGGACAGCCGCCATGCCGAGCAATGTGCCGAACAGGTCTTCAGCGAAATGCGGCGCATTGACGCCTTGATGAGCCCCTACAAACCGGATAGCGAACTTTCACATATCAACCGGCAGGCGGCCAAAGGCGCAATTCAAATCAGCGAAGAGATGGTTAATTTGCTGAAAAAGTCGTTGCACATATCAGAGCTGTCAAACGGTGCATTTGATATTACCTTTTCCAGCGTAGGCTATCTGTATAACTACCGGGAAGGCATCAGGCCTACCGAACAGGAAATCCAGCAATCCCTGCCGGCCATTGATTACCACCATGTGTTGCTGGATGAGAAAACCCGCAGCATTCGCTTTACGCAGTCCGGTGTTCGGATTGATCTGGGTGGTATCGCCAAGGGCTACGCGGTCGACAACGGCATTGCCATTCTGGCTGCCTGCGGGATCAAGGGTGGCCTGGTCAGTGCCGGCGGGGACAGCCGGATCCTGGGGGATCGGGGTAACCGACCGTGGATGATGGGCATCCGGCACCCGCGAAAGAAAGATGCGGTCGCGGTCATGCTGCCATTAAGCAACACCGCCATCTCCACTTCCGGGGATTACGAACGGTTTTTTATTGAGAATGGCGAGCGTTATCATCACATCATCAGTCCTAAAACGGGCAAATCCGTCACCAGTACCTGGAGTGCGACCGTCATCGGCCCGGATGCCACCACCACCGATGCCCTGTCGACCACGCTGTTCGTGCTGGGGCCGGAAAAGGGTCTGCAACTGATTGAATCCCTGAGCGGGATTGACGCGATAATCATCGATGCCCGGGGCCAGATGCATTATTCTTCCGGCCTGATGCCACCCGTGCCGCAACCCCCTGAGGCAGCGGCAGGAAGCCAGAAATAACCATCAGGGACGAGAAAAGATTCAGGGATGAGCAAATAATCTGTGACCTACCTAACAGCCTGTAACATATTGTTTATGTAAGGTTAATCTTGGGAGAGTCTCATCCGATACAGGGTGGATAAGGATGTTTGATAAAAACTGCAGGTCAGAGGCGATAACGTGAACAGCTTGAAAAATGTGACTACCTTGCTGCTCGGGATGTGCTTGTTAATGGCAACCCCTCAGCTCCCTGCCGCCGACCAGGCGGCGACTTCGCAACGGGCTCTGAACAACCAGATCCAGGATCTGAAACAGCAGGTACTGGAGTTGAATCGGGACCTGTTCCTGCTGGAAGAAGATCTGCTGTTTCCCGCCAATACCCAGTTCAGTGTGTTTCTTTCCATGGATGCCGGGCAGTTATTCGAGCTCGATTCGGTACAGTTAAAAATTGATGACAAGGTTGTTGCCAATCATCTTTATACCGAACGAGAGATCCAGGCTCTCCAGCGTGGCGGGGTGCAACGTTTATATCTAGGTAACCTCGCCTCGGGCAAACATGAACTGGTGGCTTTTTTTACCGGACAGGGGCCGAGTAAACGGGATTACCGACGTGGTACCACGGTAAATATCGAGAAGACCACGGATCCGCAATATGTCGAACTCAAGATTACTGACAATGCGACCAAGGAACAGCCTGAATTCAACGTCAAGGTCTGGGAATAGGCGTTCGATTTCTCAGGCCGGGTTGAGTATTCCATGCGCCTTGCTTTAATTCGCCAGTTACTGCTTGCTGCAGCATTGACGTTGTCAGTGTGTTTTCCCGTGGCTGCAGAAAACGATCGAGATGATGTTGTGCGTGATTTGTCGTATGGCGTCGCCTTGTATAACTTTTTCCAGGAAAAGTATTTCTCGGCAATTACGGATCTTATGGTCGCCCGGGAAAGACGGACGAATCAAAACCAGCCGTTTGATTCTGAATTGTTACTGGGCGGATTGTACCTGTCCTATGATTTACACACCCAGGCAGGCAAGGTGCTGGACCAGCTGGTGCAAGCGGACATTCCCGCTGAGACACGCGACAAGGCCTGGTTCAACCTGGCGAAGTTACGCTACCGTCGTGGCTTTTATCCCGAAGCGGAAGCAGCACTGACACAAATCCAGGATGGTTTGCCGGACTATCGCCAGGCTGAACGCCTCAATCTGCTCGCCAATATTTATCTGCATCAACAACAATATGATCAGGCCGCCGCTGTATTGAAGAAGTTTACCGGTGATTCCAGTTGGGAAGCCTATGCACAGTTTAATCTCGGGGTGGCGCTGATCAGGCAGGGGAAGCTGAAAGAAGGTATTGAGCAACTGGTGCTGGTGGGTAAGTTAAAATCCGACAGCAAGGAATTGATCGCCTTGCGGGATAAGGCGAATCTGGCTCTGGGTTATGCCAACCTAAAGTATCAGCGACCAGAGGCCGCAAGCAACGCGTTCAATCGCGTGCGTCTCAATGGGCCGTTATCAAACCAGGCCTTGCTGGGTGTCGGCTGGGCGTGGAACATGCAGGCGCAATATAATATGGCGCTCTTACCCTGGATCGAGCTCAAGTCCCGCAGCACGTTTGATCCCGCCGTGCAGGAATCCTATCTCGCCATTCCCTACAATTTCGAGAAAGTTGCCAAACCAAATCTGGCCCTGGTTTATTACACCGGAGCAACAAAAAGCTATGAAGCCCAGTTGCGTAAACTCGATGACATAGAGAAGGCAATTAACGGGGGGGAATTATTGCAGGCCCTTCAACCAGCTAATCTCGGTGATGAAACATCCCTGTCGCTTTATCGAACGAAGTTGCCATCTTCCATCACAGCACCCTACTTATACACATTGATGGCGACACATGAATTCCAGAACGTATTGGAAAATTATCAGGATCTTTTGTATTTGCAATATGTTTTGAATCGCTGGCGTGGGGCTTTGCCAGCATACAATTTAATGTTGCAAGAACGGCGGCGCGCCTACCAGCAAAAGCTACCCGAAGTGAGCCGGGATACGCGGTTACGTAAATTGAAGCAACTTGAAGCGCAACGTGACAAGCTGGCCAGGCAGATTGTGCATGTTGAAACCAACCAGGACGTACAGGCGCTTGCCAATGTGGAAGAGCTTGAACAGTTCTCGCTGTTGGCACAGGTCAAACAACGATTGCTACAGGTAAGTAAAACACAGGACACTACAGAACTGCGTGAACGCTACAATCTGTTATACGGTCTGCTCTATTGGCAAATTGCCGATGACTATAAACCACGCGAATGGCAACTTAAAAAAACCCTCAAGGAGCTTGATATCGCACTGGCTAATGCCCA
>JBECLA010000036.1:0-15072 GCA_040235565.1 Thiohalomonadales bacterium
GTAGTTTGTATCTACCGGCACAGCCTGGGCCTGATAGATATAGTTGGGTTGTACATACTCGACATTGGGATCAGCACGGTACACGTCTAACGCGTGCTGCAGCGATTGTCCTTTTGGCAGCTTGATGCGTGAAATGCCCTGCTTGGAGAACCGTTGGATTTCTTTGGTTCCGGTCGCCGCAACAACCAGTGCACGCTGGATTTTTGCCGTCCCTGGCTTGAATTTAACCAACAACTCGCCAGGTGCATGACTTCGCCCGGACACCATTTTAAGTGGTGCTATCCCCTCTGTCGCAACGCTGACAGCGGGAAGGAGCAGGCAGACACAGAGCACCCATAGAGCAAAACCACTATGTCTGCTCATCGTCTTCCCGCTCGGCATACCCTTCATCCTTATGGCACCAGGAGAGAAAGTTGCGCCGAGGGAACACTGCTACTGCTACCACTACTCCAGGGTGAGTTGAGGGCCGAGTAGGCAACCACCCGAAAATAATATCGTCCGCTTGCTAGCTGCAGGCTGGTGCTGGTGGGTGCCGCAGGTGCAGCAACAAAGGGGACATCCACCACGCTGACCCCGGTATCGGATATATCAAAACCGGATACCGTACTGTAATACACCTTGTAGCCTCCACCCGGCACATTCACGGCTGTTTCCCGATTGGCGTTCCAGGAAATCGTTACGGTTCTGATCGTCGCCGGGGCTGGATCTGCAGCAGGAGTACTTCCATCACCTTTGCTACAGGAGAACTGCGGTATGGCCAGTAACACGACAAGTGCTAAATGAGCAGATTTTTTTCGAAACCAGATCAAAAGATTATTCCTGTACGCGTTAACGATTGCGCCCGACTTGTTGTTGAAATTTAATCAGAGGACACAATCCTATTGCGCCACCTTCCATTCGCCGTCAGGTTGCTTACAGAACACAAATTCGGACACCCCTTTTACTTCGTTGTAGGAGTTGGTTAGCCGCATCCGCCGACAAGGCTGCTCATCTTTCATGGATGACTCGAGCATTTCCATCACACCTGATGCGGGGCTGGCCGGATTGTTCCAATGATAAGCGGCACCATCCTCAACATTCGCCAGTGTATGATCAAGGGCGCGATTAAATGTCAACCAGTCTGCATCGGAAAACTTTGCCGCCGGCGACTCTTTACTGAGAAACATCAAATTGACTGCTGTAGCATTGGTAGCCCACAAGCTCAATAACAGGGCAATGAGGATGCCTGGTATAAATGCTGTTCTAATGATGCGGCTTTTCATATTTTTCTCTTAGCTGAAACTGGCGCAAACTAGGCGCGGTACCGGTCCTTCAAACCCGGACTAAATTAATGGTTACCTGTAATCTTTACATTTGCGACGCGATTTATCCAGCCAATTGTTTCTCAATTTGAATATGAGTAACGAAAACCCCGGCCTGGCTAGACAGAATTCCATTTTTCAAAATCTGCTGGATTCCGGCATGCACTGGAAATCGTTCCATCCATTTCCAGTATTTCCACCGGTCACTCCGGGCTTCCTCGGCAACTGCTCCTTGCGTTGCTCTACCTCCTGCGTCCATGCAGTCGTGCCCTTCCGTGACACTTGTACGTCCTTGTACATCGTCCTTGGCGGGCGGTCACGCCGGAATGACGCTTGAAGGGCGGTCACTCCGGGCTTCCTCGGCAACTGCTCCTGGCGTTGCTCTACCTCCTGCGTCCATGCAGTCGTGCCCTTTCGTGACACTTGTACGTCCTTGTACATCGTCCCTGGCGGGCGGTCACGCTGGAATGACGTGAGTGAGGTGGTCTCGCTGAAGTGTTACCAGCTGAGTAATAGAATTCATGAAAAAAACCGCCCCGAAGGGCGGTTTTTTGTGGCGTGTCAGCCAAGCACTACTACACGCCGCAGGTGCCGGTATCCCAGCCGAAGAACTTTCCGTGGGTTTTACGGTATAACCACACCCCGATAACGATACCCATCATGGTAAAAATTGCCGGTAAGGCACCATGTCCGAGTTGAACAAACACCAGGCTGGGACAGGCACCGGTGATGGCCCAACCAAAGCCAAACAGCATGCTGCCAGGGACGGTGCCGGGTTGTAAGAGTTTATGTTGTTTAGGAACGCGTTTGTTTAACACAATAAAAAATATCATGGAGAGTGCAACCGCACCGGCAAAGCTGTACATCATGCGCAAATCGCTAAGGATAAACATATTATGGAGTTCATCGTAGTCGGCAAAACCGATGCGAGTCAGTACGGCACCAAACAGGATACCCACCAGGCCATACTCGAAATGTGACTTGATCTGAGTCGTATTCATCGCATCATTACCTCCATCAGCATCGATAGGAACACGGCACTTACCATAAACACTATCGTGGCTAACAGACTGGCCGGGATAAGTCGTGCACAACCACTCAAACCATGGCCGGAGGAGCACCCCCCCGCCATCTGGGTTCCAAACCCGACCATCATGCCGCCAAACAACAGCGCCAGCCAGACTTCCCACGTATCACCAAAAATTCGGCTGTGCACTGCACTCAATTCATAACGCAGTTCAAATTGTCCGGACAAGTACGCTGTGACGAATGCGCCGATAAACATGCACAACAGGAACGCCAAATGCGCGGTCCAGGGCGTGCTGGATTCAAGTTCGTTGACATCAACCTTGTTCGCCGCCACCTCGGTCGCGGGAGACTCCGACTGTAACTCCTGCAAGGCATCTTCACCGAATTCCGCCAGAGTCTCTGCCATCAAGGCGCTACTCATGTCTTCTTGATTGGAGGTAAATTCCTGACTGGCCTGTTGCAGCATGCGGTTCTCGCGCCAGCCCACCACCTTGGCCCAACTGCCGGAAACCCCCAGTAAACGACCCACCAGCAGAAAATAGGCAAGGCATACTCCGAACAGTCCCAATGCACCTATCCACCATGTCCAATACTCGATCATCTTCACTAACCTCGCAGTGACTTTATGCTTTCTCTATCGCGCAAATGGATTGAGCTTCTTAAGTACGCTGACAATATTGTTTCTGGTTTCTTCCACCGATTCCTCGCCTTCATCATCTATCGTCGTAGCCGGTAGCTGTGCGTAGTCATCCGGTGTGGTCGCCTCCATTTTTTGTCGCAAGATTTGAATACAGTCTTCATTCCCTTCCGCTGTGGCAATATCCAGCGCAGTGTAGCCTTCCGGATTCTTACGCCAGGGATTGCAACCGTTGTCCAGCATGAGATTAACGATCTCCGCATTCCCGACTTTGGCGGCTGCCATGAGAGGGCTCATGCCATGACTGGTTTGTGCCGCCATCTTGGCAATGCCGGTTTTGATCATTGATTTGATTAATGGAACACGACCTTTTTCAATTGCATTGAACAGGGCCGCCGCATTGATTTCCTCTTTGCTCCGTGGCGCCAGTTGTTTACCATTGGGCAAGAGCGTTAGGGGAACGGGTTTGCTTTCCATCGAGAGTTGATAGCGCGCACAACTATCAAACTTATCATCACAATAGTGCTTCTTCCAAAGATTTAATGCTGGTTCCATGGCCATGAGTGGGAATAGCTCACAGGATCCAGAGTGATTACAAGCCATGATGCTAACCTCAGTGTAATTCTTAAACAGTGTTTTATGATCTGTTTCGCTCCCTTCCATGGGTAATCAGAAGGTCATTCCACATGGCGACAACGAGACAGTATAAACTTATAAGCACTATCGGCTTGAAGGTTGCTTGCTTTAATCTTTTGTAATGTCTCTATAACTTAATGCCTAGATTTAACCGGATTCATCCACATCATTACACGCGCAGTATATAAACAATATTTTATATAATTAACTTCTAATGCGTTTAATTATTAAATACCGGCTTTGTTCCTGCGCGTAACTCAAATGTGAACGTGGAATACAGTTCTGGATTTACTTAAAAGTGATTGTTAAACAGGGTGAGTGAACAAATCTGCGTCTCAAAATCCTGGGAGTGGCTGGGCGCCGGCGGGGCAAGTCAGTGGCAGAGAGTGTGAGAGGGTTACTCAAGCGGTTGCATGATGCGCTGGATATCCTGAAATTTTCTCACCCAGGGTGACCACTTTTGTAATTCAGCAGGCAAGGTCTCGACAGCCTGTTTTGCTTCATTGATCGAGGAATACGATCCATAGACCAGGGCGTACCAGTTTTTCCCCTGGCGATAGTTGCGATAATACCCACCCTCCCCTGTGAGATTATTTTCGCGATAGTATTTCTGAATCAATTTAGGATTAGTGCTACTGGCTAACTGCAATGTGTAAGAGCGTGGATTTTGTTCACGAATCCAGTCATCCGGTGACTGAATCAGCATGGCGCGGTAATTGGCACCTGGTTTAATAGCATCAGCTTGAAAATGGCGATACGCATTTATCAGCCCGTCGTGGGCCGCAGCCTTTAACCATCCGTTTACCTGAGCTGCATCAGCAGCACTTTTCTGTAACGCGATTGCCAGATTATATTCTGCTACCGGGTTACCCTCAGCAACAAGTCCCGCCCAGATATTGACCGCCTCCTGATAGTTCTGCTTTGCCATCGCATCCAGCGCACGTGCCGTTTCATCAGCCTTCACACTGGTTGATACCAATAGAATTAGTCCAATGAGCAACAAGTGATTAGTAATGCGCAATGTGTTAATACGAAACATGATGCAGGCGATCAATGCGGTTTGAGCAGGTTAAATTTCTGGGCAGAGAATTTCGCCTTCATGACTGAAATCAACTTCTCGCATGGTAGTCAGCCAATCATTGAGCAGATAATTTGCCTGGCGTTTCTCATCCCGATGAAACATGTCTTTATTTGGGTAGGAATATTTGGGCAACATGCGCGTACGCCCCTGGTAACTTATCACCTCAGCGAGTTGCGCATCATGATAGATACGCACCTTGAGAGATAGCCCTGGCAAATGAGGTGATTCCTGTGTGAAAACCTGCTCTATCTGGATCGTTTGAGTATAACGGCATTGCTCAAGGATGGTGATTTCCAACTCGGCATTTAAATGCTTTGCACATACCCGCACATAACCATCATTCTCGAACAAGAATGGCATCAGCCGCACGAGAAATGCATAGTTTTTCTCATATACCCACATGGGGGAACGTTGGCGTATATGTTTAACGGTATGGCTCAAGGTAATGACCTGTAATACTTAGTCTCAAATATGTTGATTAATTATTCGCACCGGAATATTCAATGAATACTCTCACTAAAGTGTAACCGGAGAAATCCACATACACAAATAAACTTAACAACCATACTTATGCAAAAAAAATGCAAAAAAATACCGCCCGGAGGCGGTACGATTTGTAGTAGAAAAACAACTGTTTAAAGGGTCAAGACTTTCTCCAGGCGCTCCAGATCATTCACTACCTGCCAGGAACCACCCCCGGATTCAACCCGTTGCTGCCAGTTGGCAAGCCTATCCAGATATTCGCGCGGATCGACATTATCACTTCGCAGCTTGGTCACATTCAGAGCAACCACTTTAAATCCAGTTAATTGCAATGGAATATCCCGCACATATCCTTCTTTGAGATCTTCTTGTAAATCAGAAAATATAAGAATTGTATTATGTCCGGTACCAGCTTCTGTCAACCATTCGATTGCCTGTAACGTACCACCAGTAATATCAGTATAGGAACTCGGTTTGACGCTATTTACAAACTTGTCAATTTTATCCCGAAAGTCACGCTTTTGCTGATTTGCCCTGCTAGGCCGATCGTCAAAGGCAACTTTGGCAACAATATCCTTTTCACTGAAGCTGGCCGTATCAACACGCGCAACAGCAAACGAATCACCGGGTTCCAAATTAGCCAGAATAAAATTGATCACTCGTTTGGCCTGTTCTAATTCCTGGGTATATGTTCCCGAGGTATCCATTAACATGTAAACACCGCGCGTATGGGGAACCTTTTCTTCACAGCCACCAAGCAATACTGCTGAAATAAATGCTAATGTTATTATTAGTTTATTCATTATGCTGCCCCTCGGTATTCTACAGGCTTGGGTTTTTTATCTTCAGAGTGTTCTTGCCTACCTTTCACCATCCTTTCGATAAACAAAGGCCCGAAAATCAGCAAGTCATAAATATTGACAATTGCGATCCCGGCAAAGCGGGAGATATTGCCAAACAGGCGTAACGTCCAGGCGAAAGCCCGGAGAAATCCTACTGCGACAATTCCCAGAACAGTACGCAGTGAGTGGACAAATGTTTCCAGCGGGATTGCGACAAACATCAGGGCGAATGGCAAAACAAAGCCCATACCCATTTGAGCGGCCGTGGTAATCCACAGAAATGAGTTTTCTGTGACTGCGGTAATACTCTCATCACCACGCAAGGCGGCAAGTGTTTTGGCGTCTTCTTCCATCAACCATTCACGCATAAATGCCAACCCTGCCTCAACACAAGCCAGAAACAATAAGATGGAGAAAAAGACCCACGCCATCCTGATCCGGGTTTTATCATTCAAAGCACCAATAACCGGAAACAGGCGGGTAATACGCAATGCCTCCATCAGGAAGAGACCCATTGTCAGTTCAACCAGGATGATTACCATGGCGGCAATATTATTTATTTGCAGCCCCATGATTTGATTGGTCCCGCCCACCATTTCAGAAAGCGGTCTGGCGATCAGATGGAAATTAATAAATGCGCCACCTGTTGCCACAGTCAACACAAATGCGGCAATGAAAAAGTGGGTCAATGAGGAAGACGATAACATCCGAACAGCCCGGTCGGTCTTGCCAACAATTGCTTCATAGGTATCTATATGACGGTCAATCGCTGTAGAACGCTGTAACAGGCTGTTGACGTTTTTATCAACCTGGATCAATACCTGACGAAGTTTTCGCCAATGAGGCATCATGCCGTTCAACAATTGATGCCGCTTATGACTCTCCTTACGATACTCTTCCGTCGCCTTGATATTTGCCTTGATTAATGACTGATGAATGTCTTCCAGTACATTGCCAACCATGGGATCACCCTTGGTTGATGGAATCTTGGCAACGGCTTCCACGGCCTTGACCCAACCAGGTGGCGCAGGTGGCACATCAATACTTTTATTGTAATCTTCATCAATCTTGGTGATTTCCTCACTGAGATGACGATGCAATGCCGGATACTCTGCCAGGTCACGCCTTACCGTAGCATCAACACGCTCAAATTCCCTTTCTATGATCCTTTCCGTTGCTTCACGCCCCTGCTCAAGCAACACTTCAGTATTACGCTGAATCATGCGCTTTTCCGCTAGCATGACTGAATGCGCACTGATTCGCATCGCATTATGTAACACACGACTTATTGCAATAATGGCACGATGCGCATGATTTCTGGCTACGTAAAATACAATTGTCAGTATGACAAACCAGAACACACCGGATACAGCTGGATTATCAGTTATCATAAAGATATCGGAAAACGACATCACAACCTCCTGATTTATAAGGTGTCACCCGGTTATTCTCCGGATTATGACCGCGCCATATTAGCGATTCAAACTTATGTTATGTCGCCAGGCTTGCCACAGATAGCTGAGCGATTTTTTCAAGCGACATCACAATATTATCGGCAGATTATAGAGTATCCCCAATTAATTCTATGGGATAAGGTCTTTGAGGTTATTGTCTATTCACAGGATATGTGAACCATGTCCCACTCTTTCAACGATTTATCAACAACCTCGGTAATCGACTATTTAATCAGTATACAAGTCTGCCGATCAGATTGAAGGCTCTACTGTCGACATGCCTCGATTTCTTTTTGTTGGATAAAAATTCACCACCGGCCAATAATCCGGGTTAGCTATCTGCATACGCTATTTTAAAGATACCGCCACTGAATACGCCTAAAGTTCCCGCCTTCATGGTCGATAACCCAGACTGAAGAGGTGCAGGAGCATGGCTAAATGACGAAGCTGACAACCGGCAAGAGTTCTTCTCGGCCCCAGCCGGCAGACAAACATCCCAATCAGCCGAACAAACAACAGGAAACTCAGCAGACTTCGGGCAAACGCGGGCAGGATTCGGCTGTGGTTAAGCCGCAGAACACCACTGCTCGATTGAAAGAATTGGAATCACGTCTCACCGACAAATTGCCGATTGATCCTCAGCGTATCAATGAAATGAAAAATGCCATCGCCAATGGAGAATACGAGGTCGATGCAGAACGTATCGCGAATAAAATGATAGATTTCGAGTCGTTACTGAAGAAATAAGACGCCCGTTTCTCTCCAATAAATCACACAGCTTGCCGCTTTACTTCGAGGTTCAGAAATCTCGCTGAACACGCCTTGCCTTTTGCGCCACTCTGATTTCCAGGTCAGTTTCATTACCCAGAACCATAACCATTTGGCTATTCATCCGTACACCCAGTAAAATAGTCATTATTGCACTATACCTTCGCCCCGATAGCTCAGCTGGATAGAGCGTCCCCCTCCTAAGGGGAAGGTCAGAGGTTCGAATCCTCTTCGGGGCACCATTTTCCAGACCTGACCTTTAAAACTCTCCAAACCGATGTATTCTTAAAAGAAGAGGCCGGTTTAAATTGCCATGGATGTTCAGACATCGGCACAATCTTCAACGAATCAATATGATTCGAAAATATCACCCGATTTGATCCGGATCAGGGACTTCTAGCGAGATTTCATAGCAAGTTATTCATGTTGAACTTACAGAGGGGTACGAAATGAAACCAACCTGGATCCTCGTGGCCGACAGCAGTCGTGCCAGAATCTTCAGCGCTGATACCCCATCAGCACCACTCAAGGAAATCAATAGCTTAGCTCACCCAGAAAGCCGTATCCATGAACAGAATCTGACCAGTGACCTCCCCGGTCACCACAGTGACACCAGCGGTGCCGGTCGTCACGGTTTTCAGGATGAGACTGAACCCAAGGAACAGGAGGTCATCGACTTCGCCAAACACATAGCCAAACATCTGGAACAGGCGCGGAGTACCAATAAATTCAAGCAACTGCTCATTGTTGCAGCCCCGGCCTTTCTCGGCACCTTGCGTAGCCAGTTATCGGATCAGACCCGTAAAATGGTGAGTATTGAACTCGACAAAAATCTTACCCAGCAAAAACCGGAAGAGATTCGCGGTCATCTACCCGAATACCTGCCAAATATGGGCTGATTTGTTGTGAAACACTTAATTAGGCCCGCGATCGCGGGCCTTTTTGATCGCCAAATCCAGAACCAGTTCTGTTAAAAACTAAACGCGATAGCGAGTTCAGGATATGTTTCAGAACAGGACACGTAGATTCGTTCGTCACAGTCAGTGTACTCGATATAGGCAACCCCCAGTCCGATATAGGACGTTCTGCCAGTTGTCATATACACACCAGCACGTAAGCCGTAGGCAGTGAGATCATCCAGTCCTTCAATAAAAGTCCAGCGATACAAAGCCCCTATGTAAGGATCAATCGCAGATTGATTACGGAACACGTACCTGATTTCCGGCGTAAGCTGGTTGATATCGGGGTCACCTCCCTGCCAGCTATCCAGATTGATTCCCAACTCCAGACCATTGTAGGCATAATAACCAACCCCAAGACCAATGATTGTGTAGTCATCCCCGAATGCCTGACCACTCCCCAGTAATAAACTGAACCGCGCACTGCCTTTGTCAAATGGTCCGGCTATAGCGGTAACAGAAAACAACAACAGCAAAAGAAGCATAACTGATTTAGCAATTACTGGTTTCATAATCGCCTCAAGATTGAGAATAAAATGAATATTTGCTTTTTAGAAATTCATTTGCCCGACAAAGTCCAATTACCGTTTTTGCGTCAGTAATGCGATTATCGATCGCCCGTTGATAAGCCTCATCAAAAGGGACCCAATGAATCTGGATAAGTTCCTCGGGTTCATGCCTGATATCACATGCAGTGAGTTCAGTAGCCAGATAACAATGGACAATTTCCGTAAAAACCCCTGGTGAAGATATCATATGACCAAGAGAATGCCAGTGTTTTGCTGTTCTGCCCGCCTCTTCTTGTAATTCCCGTTGCGCAGTCGTCAAGGGCGCTTCTCCACCATCAATCTTGCCAGCAGGCAATTCCCATACCCACCCTTCACAAGCATGCCGATATTGATGTATCAGGCAAATGTTTTCTCGTGCATCAAGGGCCACCACAGCCGCGCCACCGGGATGACGCACAATTTCGAGTTCAGTTGGCACACCGTTAGGCAAGGTGACCGGCTCAACAACCAGGTCGATTATCTTACCCTGATAAATCATTTGGCTTTTGTTTCTCATCGCAAAACTCGTATAAATGTCATTCAAAAATCCGGCATTTATAAAAACAGCTAATATCTATGTTCACTATATGTTTCATTATCTTGTGACCAGCTATGGCGCCTTTATAACGGACACCTGATGCAATTACCTTTAAATCCCAAGGAAAAACGCCCAGGCTATCCATGATTTTCCGGGCCAGTATTACATAAGAAACAATTTATAACAGCTATACTTTTCCTAGTATTGGCACCAGGATTTCTTCACGCAGGATCTATCGGGAGAAGAGTGATATGGAATCGCCTGCCTTACCCGACGCGCATGGCATCGCTGTACTGATACTCATTGTTATTGCCTTATATTTATTTACGCGGGAAAAAATACCACTCGAGACCTCCAGTCTGGCTGTGCTAGCTGTATTGGCCACAGGTTTTGCTCTGTTTCCCTATTCGCGGGATGGCGTGCAGATATATGCCGTGGATTTTTTTAGTGGCTTCGGTCATGAAGCACTCATTGCAGTTTGTGCCTTGATGATCGCCGGACAAGGACTTGTCCGTACCGGTGCGCTTGAACCAGTAGGTCGCACGCTCTCGCACCTGTGGGCCGCCAGCCCGAAAATGACCCTTTTGTTGACACTTTTCGTTGGTGCAATTTTAAGTGCATTTGTTAACAACGTGCCGATTGTGGTTTTGCTATTACCGATTTTAATCAGTATTTCACTCCGCACAAACAAACCTCCATCATCAATTCTGATGCCGATGGGTTTTGCCACACTTGTTGGGGGTATGAGTACAACTATTGGCACCTCCACCAATCTTCTGGTTGTCTCTGTTGCTTCCGATCTGGGGCTGCAACGTATGGGCATGTTTGATTTTTTTCTGCCCGCCGCGATTGCCGGGAGTATAGCTATATTATATTTATGGGGAGTGGCCCCGGTATTGTTACCCCGGCGTGAGGCACATTTTCAGGACACGTCACCGCGTATTTTTACGGGGCATTTGCATATTGAACCGGATAGTTTTGCCGATGGTAAAACCATGGCGGAATTGCTGGAAAAGATAGGAAGTAAATTAAAAGATGTCCAGATTTATCGTGGTGGCGATACGTTAATTGCACCTTTGCCTGATGCCATCGTGAACGCAGGTGACAAGCTAAGTGTTCGAGATACGCCCGAAAATCTTAAGGAATTTGAAGAAGTATTGGGTGCCAAATTGTATACCGGTGACACACGGGTTGATGAGGAGCATCCATTGCAGGAGGAAGACCAACAGCTGGCTGAAATTGTGGTAACACAAGGCTCACGTTTGGAAGGTAATACCCTCTCACGTATACGGTTTGCTGACGTTTATCAGTTGGTTACCCTGGCCCTACATAGAGCCGGGATGGAAATACGCACGTTCCATAAAGATGTGGGCGATATACGTTTGAAAGTGGGTGATGTCCTGTTAGTACAGGGTAATCGCGATCAGCTTACCAGACTCAAACGCAGCGGTGAACTCCTGGTACTGGATGCGACCAGTGATCTGCCTCACACCAAACTTGCATCCCTCGCCACTGTTATCATGGTGGCCATCGTTCTGGTAGCGGCTCTGGGCATACTACCCATTGCAATCAGTGCAGTCTGTGGTGTCCTTATTATGCTTCTCACCCGCTGCCTGTCCTGGCGCGACGCAAGCCGCGCCTTGAGCATACCGGTCATCATGATTGTCGTCACAAGCCTGGCGCTTGGCTCGGCGCTGCTTAAAACCGGTGGCGCCGATTTTCTTGCTGATCTGTATGTCATACTCACCTCAGGGGCTTCACCCCAGGTCTTACTGAGCGGCCTGATACTGGTAATGGTCATCCTGACAAATATTGTTTCCAATAATGCAGCAGCCGTAATCGGTACCCCTATCGCAATTGGCATCGCCAATAAACTGGGACTACCGGCTGAACCATTTGTACTGGCTGTTCTGTTTGGGGCAAATATGTGCTATGCGACACCTATTGCGTATAAAACAAATCTTCTGGTTATGAATGCCGGCGGATATAAATTTTCGGATTTTTTACGCATAGGAATTCCATTGACAATCATCGTATGGCTATGTCTCTCCTGGCTGTTACCATTAATTTATGGAATCAACTCATAGCATCAGTATAAATAAACACCTGGAGAAATAGGTATCTGTTCCTGTCGGATCGTGAGTGATAATGGCGGTGACAACTACAGCAGAACCAAGGGCACAAGAAAAACGTGACCAGCCATTTATGCTGGCAGACTGGCACGTCGATCCGGCAAGCTGTCGTATCAGTCAGGGCGACAAAACCATCCGGTTGGAACCAAAAGTAATGGAAGTCCTGGTTTATCTGGCGAGCAATCCCGGCAAGGTCATTAACCGTGAAGAGCTGGAAGAAAAAATATGGACTGGAACCATTGTCGGATACGATGCCTTGACGAGCACCATGCTGGAATTACGCAAAGCGTTCAATGACAGTCCTAAAGACCCTCAACTCATTGAAACCGTACCCAAGCGAGGCTATCGCTTAATCGCTACAGTTTCACCTGTTGCTGAAAATAAACAAGCACCACTGACACCCTCACCAGCAACGAGTTTGGCTACTTCAATTTTCAAGTCCAGGAATTGGCTAATTACATTGGTTGTGGTTTCCTTTTTAATGATCATTGGAGGCATGCAACTCTTCCGGATCGCGCAAAAACCGGTGGAGATTAGTACCAAAGAAGCGACTACCCGCTTATCTATTGCCGTATTACCGCTTGCCAACCTGAGTGAGGACCCGAATCAAGAGTATTTTGCTGACGGTTTAACAAATGACCTTATAACGGATCTGACTCGACTATCCAGCCTGATCGTCATTTCACGTGACTCAACCTTTGATTATAAACACGGTCAAAAAGATATTCGAAAAATTGCAAAAGAACTAAACGCAAGATATATCCTGCACGGTAGCGTACGTCGCGACCAGAAACTAATCCGGATTAATATAATTCTGGTTGACTCCGAAAGCGGTAATAATATTTGGGCTGAGCGCTATGATGGTGAAACTCACAATATTTTTGAACTACAGGATAGGATTACGCAGAATATTGTCTCCACCCTCGCACTGAAATTAACCCCGGCTGAACAACAGTATCTGACACAACCTGTCACCAGTAATCTTGATGCTTACGAATATTTTTTACGAGGAACAGAACGTTTCTTCCATTATGCACGTTCAAGCAATGTGGAAGCGCGAAATTTTTTTAGCAAAGCCACGGAACTCGATCCGAATTTTGCTCAAGCTTATGCAATGTTAGCCTGGACACATGCCTTTGATTTTATGAATGGATGGACAGATACACCAGAAAAATCATTGGCGATTGGTGAGCAATTGGTGAGCAGGGCGCTCGCTCTCGAAAAGAACATCCCGGTCGCCTATTTTGTCAGAGGTCTGATATACCGAGAAAGAGGCGAGTACACCAAGGCACTTGCTGATGCAGAGAAAGCCGTGCATCTCGATCCCAGCTATGCCAATGGGCATGTACTCCAGGCAACCCTGTTGTACTATGCCGGGCGGCCACAGGAAGGCCTGGAAAAGATCAAATTTGCCATACGACTCAATCCGCACCACCCCTTCAATTACCCTTTCCATTTGGGCCAGGCTTATTTCGTTCTGGAACGTTATGCCGAAGCAATCACTGCCTTTCAAGACGGTCTCAAGTCAAACCCGTCCTCAGAACGCTTACGCATATGGCTTGCTGCAACTTATGCGCAAACCGGGCAACTCGAAGACGCCAAATGGCAAATTGAACAGGTGAAACTGGTTAATCCGGATCTTTCTCTCGAACGCCAGAAGCAGGCTTTCCCTTTTACCGATCCCGTGGATCTGGATCGGTTTCTCAACGGTTTGAAAGCCGCGGGACTGACAAAATAAATGCCGTTTTGAATAAATACCAACCCAACACGATAAATAAAAAAACCAATCGAAAGATGAGCCTTTGGCAATTCTGCGGTATGGTGACTTATAGGTAACTTACAGGGTCAATATCTCGTTTTTTGCCCATTAAACATTGGCTTACAGGATTTTTTATCAATCAATATTCTGGTGTCTATCCAGATGTGCAATAGCATTTGTATTCTGAAGATAGCCACAAGATCTACTTTATCCCAGTTCACCTAACCAGGGAAAAGTTTTCAATATCCAGATAGCAAAGTCGTTCAAATAACCGGTTACCATCGCAACACCCATTAAAATCATCAATCCCCCGGCAATAATTTGCAAAATTCTCCCATATTTTTTTAGTGTGCCGCTGTGATGCATAAACCGTTCGGTGAACACCGCAGCTAACATAAATGGCAATCCCAACCCAAGTGAATAAAGTGCAAGTAAAGCCATTCCATCTCCGACCAGACCTGATGATGCGCTGAGGGTCAAAATAGCACCTAGAATAGGACCAATGCAGGGAGTCCAACCAAATGCAAATGCCAGTCCCAACAGATAGGCCGCGAAAATGGGCCCACCAGGAAGTTTCCCGTAATAGCGAAACTCTTTTTCTAACCAGCCGATTCGTAATAATCCACTAATAAATACACCGAACACGATGATGATGATGCCACCAATAATATTTGCTTCATAACGGTAAGCAGATAACCATTGACCTATGGACGTTGCACTTGCGCCAAACGCGATAAAAACGGTTGAGAACCCCAGGACAAAATTCAGACTCAATAACAGAATAGTCAGCGTTTCACGAAAAGAACGATTACTAGTATTGTTTTCAGTATGTCCAAGAGAATAACCACCAATATATGAGATATATCCTGGCACGAGTGGTAAAACACAAGGCGATAGAAAAGATA
>JBECLA010000026.1:0-2517 GCA_040235565.1 Thiohalomonadales bacterium
AACCACGCAGGCGCAATCCCTTATCCACATGCTGGACCCGCGACACGGTGTAGCCGTTGCTGGCAATTGCCTCCTGCAGTAAAGCCATCGCCTCGGGAAACGGCATATCACAATTTTTCTGTAAAAAGGTCTGCTCAGCGAATGATGGTCGACAGGTCAAAATTGCCAGCAGAACTATCCACCGGGAAAATTTAAAATAATCCTTCATCGATAATCTGCCGGTAGCGCGAAGCAATTCGCATGCTGCCAAGCTGGGGGTTACCCATTACTTCCGTCAGAACTTCAGGATTGATCGCCATCACCAAGACGTGATTATCCTGTTCCGTTACAGTAATGTGAAAAGGCAACAGCTGACCGAACCGCCGATCCAGCTTGATGGCCCGGTTGACCATCTCGAAGTTACAAAAGTACAGGATCGCATCGCGGGAACTTGTGGCGCTACTTTTCAGCCCATCGTCCCAGGCTTGCTCGCGAATCATTCGGAAATTGTTATTCCCGATGGCGTCACGCAGATTACTCACGGTTTCTTCAAAGTTGAAGGGTGATTCCATGACCAATACCGCGGGAAGCGGCGCCTTGTCGTTTTGTTGCACCTCTGCAGACTGTGCCGCTACAGCGAGGAGCCCACACAACAGCAGTATCCACCATCTGTTTCGCATGATCCGTTCCTCCCTGAAAGTAACAGGCGGGATTGCCCCGAAACCGCATTCTTTTACCTGCAATATCAGCGCCAAAATATTAGCTCTTTCTTACATACTAATGATAATTCCCGCTCAATCCTGGT
Organism: Thiohalomonadales bacterium; assembly: GCA_040235565.1. Lineage (GTDB taxonomy): Bacteria > Pseudomonadota > Gammaproteobacteria > UBA6429 > Thiohalophilaceae > JAHEIJ01. The sequence continues at coordinate 785 of JBECLA010000026.1, forward strand.
AACTCATTGAGTTATTGCGGAATTTTTATATGGCCACCATGCCCATCTCGGGGGAAGAAGAAGCTATGTTCGGGCCTTGCTGGGCTCAATAATGCACCAGGACCATGCGGAAGGCTGCTGTTCCGCCCATCTCTGGACCGCACATACTGGTGTTGCGATACATTAAAGGATAAAGAGGGAACCGATTTCTTTTTTATCCGCAGAGTAAAAAATTAATCAATCCCTTATTTACCCGGGCACGAAATTCCTGGTTTTATAAATTTTCATCATTCACCCTGTCCTCGTTGTCTTGGCTCGATTTTTACTAATTTTATGAGGCACCTGACCCATCAGGGACAGCAATGTGAGATCTGATAGAGAGCAGTGAGCGCAGACCGACTCAGAATTAATATACAACCTAATGGTTGCATTTTACCGCCGATGGCCTATACTCACAAAAAGCAACCAGATAGTTGCCTATCGCAGTTGCCACACCAAACGGACTGCATTGTTATTAGACTCAGCATCGCAACCAAGGCAGCAGTCGCGAGCTGAAACCGGATAAATGGAGAGGGCCAAATATGAATACAAATATACAGATGGACACGGACACTGACCGCATCGAACGTAGTATCGTCATCAGCGCCCCGCGCGAGCGCGTCTGGGTTGCACTTGCTAACGCCGAGGAATTTGGCACCTGGTTCGGTGTCGACCTGAAGGGCCAGACCTTCGCGCCGGGCCAGCGTGTACGCGGGTTAAACACAGGATGCGGGCACGAGGATGTCTGGTTCGATGTCGTCATCGATCGCATCGAACCACAGGACCTATTCTCGTACCACTGGCACCCGCTTGCCATTGACCCGGCCGTGGATTACACGAAGGAAGAGCCGACACTCGTCACCTTCACCCTGACCGACGCACCAGATAACAGTACGCTGCTAACAGTGGTGGAATCCGGTTTCGACAAGGTCCCACCGCATCGCCGGCTGGAAGCGTTCCGCATGCACGACCAGGGTTGGGAAATACAGCTTCAGAACATTACGAATCATGTCAGCGCGTAAAACTAAAGGAAAGAGCAAAGGCAGGCGGGACACCCGTCTGCCCTCCTTCGTCAGGTCGAATGAATCACTCGCGAATGTTTTCGCGGCGTTGGGTGATCCCACCCGCCTGAAACTGGTGGCCGTATTGTGTGCGGGCGGTGCGTTATCAATTGCGCAATTGACGGCCAATACCGAGATCAGTCGGCAGGGCGTGACCAAACATCTGCAGGTATTGGCCGATGCCGGTGTAGTGCGCCATATGAAGATGGGGCGGGAACGGCTCTGGCAGTTGGAGCCAGGGCAGATCGAGGAAGCGAAACGAACACTCGAGATAATTGGGCAGCAGTGGGAAGTGGCGCTGAGCAAACTCAAGACATTTATAGAGTCGTCCTGATATCCACCGTAAAAAACGGTGTTAAAGATCTTTAATGTACTTAAATGATCCGGTTAAAGGGGCCAGGTTAAAGGGCTTTGACCCCTTTAATGTTTAATGCTTTTCGCAATACAGCAGCGCAACGAAAGGCGGCATGTTGTTGTGGGGGTTGCCCATCCGCGCTTCTTCGCTGATATCGTTAATAGACGAACCCGATTCCATATAGATATTCTGCTCGGAACCTTCAAAGCCATACTCATCCCGTTTGGCGTTGCTCACGCCGCGCCAGACATGCTTGTGTCGCGGCATCTCCTCAATGGTCAATTTGTGTTGTTCTTCAC
>JBECLA010000038.1:0-3135 GCA_040235565.1 Thiohalomonadales bacterium
TTCTCTGTATTTTGCTTCCAAACCCGGATATGAATTCACTCTCCCAGCTTCCACTAACATTATTTGCATAGATTAAAGCGTTAGTCGAACTAATGGATTGAGTGTATGCGAGATGGGCATTTCCTGCACCATCTACTGTTATCGCATTGGTATGATAACCAATATCATCCACTTCGTTTCTTAACCAGACACCAGTTGCGTTACTTGCATGTATCAGTCGAGCATTGACTGTATTTGCATAACTGATACGATCGGCGCCAAATCCATCTATAACCAGATCGAGTCCACCATAACTGCCCGCAGTATTATCAACAACAGAGTGTTGCCAACTGCCAGAACTCTTGTAACTGTGCATGACTCCGTTCACATCACGGTAGCCAACATGCGGCTGATTGCCAGAGTCCAGTGCCAGGGAGGGATTACCGCCCTCACCTATTAGCTCGATGTTCCACCCTGTGGTTCCCAGGGTTTTTACACAAGCCTGATTGCTTTGCCCGGCAACGCCTAATGGATCTATTGCATATATTAAATAGCAATATTGCGTATTGGTTTTTAGAGAACGGTCGAATAAAGAAGTACCTGTGATTAACGAAAAAATTTTTTCGCCATTTCGATATACATTGTAGCCACTGAGCGAACCAGCATGAGGTGACCAGGACAAATATACTTCGCTGGGAGAAGTTGCTGTTGCAGAAAGCTGCATGGTAACAGGAATACTGTCACCACCACCGCCGCATCCAGAAAATGCGAACAAGAATATTGCTATACGTAAAATTCTTATAGTCATCAATAATATACTGTATAAGCGATGCGTTTTTTACAATTGGTCTATTTGAAAGGTTAAGCTTCGCGGCTGACAATAGTTTACTTATTATATAGTGAATTATTGTTGTTTTTATATGAGTATTAATACGTATTAAATTGAAAATGACCGCTTTAGTACGGCGGTGCTGATCGGCTTTATACTGGTCATTATTTTGGATCAGGCCAGAAAGAGTGGCGGCGGACGGCAGGCACTTTTGTCCTGTTCTTCGTGCTGGCGTTCGGAATGCCGGGTTTTATCGCCAGGCATATTATCAAGTGGACGTTGGGCCTGTGATCTGCCAAGCCTGGCTTTTGAGGTAAAGCTACTGTCGTAATACTGTGGTCTGTCTCCTATTAGTTCTATTCATTATCCTGTCTATTTAATTAATTGTTATCCCTTACACATATCCGCACCCTGGGTAACTTTTTCAGTTTCTCCCTTTTCCAGACTAAAACGATAATAATCAACCGTATTGGTAGAATTTACAATTAAATAATTCTTATTTATCACGTATGTTATAAATAAATGTTTTACGCTTGATAAATCTTCATGATCATTTATAAAACTTTCAACTTCTTTAGTTAGTGCTTCCGCTTTTTTCTCTCGTTCTTCCCTGGATTTATCATTAAATTCTGTATTGACCAAACTAACCGTCAAAGAAATACCGTTCTGGATGTAAACACCTACCTCTCCTTTTTCTAGTTTTTCTTTTATAACACTCTGCAGCTTATAAATATCACCCAGCTGACCTGAAAATTTGCTAAACGACGCTTTTTGCTCTTCAGAACAGGATACTAGAAATATTGACAGAAATATGACAGTGACTTTCAGTACATATCTCATGTTTTCATAACAACAATGAAGTTGATTGGACATAGTGAACTGTTTCATCCTTTTAAAAACCCAACAATACGGACGCTCATTGCCATTGTTATCTCAATATACATCCTTGAATACGAGCATTTGTCCCAGCTTCGCTTCCCGTCCTTCACGAAAACCGCATCGCTCTGTAAATTCACGGGTATCCCTGAATGTGCCGAACAATCGGTCCCACCAGGTGATATCGCCATAGTTGTAATCATGCACATCAAACTGGTGGTGGATGGAGTGGTGTTCCGGTCGTTGCATAAAATAGCCGACCCAGTGAGGGGTCTTCAGATTGGAGTGGTAAAACAATTCACCCGCAGCCGCGAACAGATTGAACCAGGCCGCCGCTTCCGGACTCGCCCCGAGGATGACGAACAGCACGAAACTGATAATCATCGAATTGGCTGCGATCTCAAGCGGGTGTTTGTAGAAGGACGTTAAAATCTCGATTCTTGAGGCACTGTGATGGATCTGATGCAGGCCAATCCAGAGAACATTGGATTTATGCCTTGCCCGGTGCCACCAGTAGAACACAAAGGTACCGATAAACCAGGACAACAGGCCCTGCTGAAGGGGCGAGAACGTTCCCGCAATGTTGAAGAGTGAATGCCCCTGAAACCAGCTGTCCCAGGACACGCCCGCCAGCACGATAATCCCGAACTGGCAAAGGTTGAGTAAGATGGCACGGGCATACCAGCCATAGGAATGCGGTAGTTTGCGGCCGGGGAATACCCGCTCGGCAACAAAAAATAGCGTCGCTATACCGAGGATTAAATAGACAAAAATCATTTACTGCCTCCCTGCGCCTTTCTTCTTGTTCCGGCCTCCTTCCAATATCGGCCCCTGAATCCTGTTTATTAGAATTAATTTCCCGACATCGTCCTACATTTCATCCTGAAATCGACATGATAATGCTCGTCATGCCTGACCCAGGCGCGTTTTTGGGATAACTGAATGTTTTGTTTAATATACGAGCCATATTCGGTTTCCAGCAAATACGGCTGCAACTTGGGATCAAAAATGACGCGCCAGATATCGATATTGCTCTTCCTGGCGGCTTGATGCAGGGCAACAATGTGCGCCCCGAGGGTCTCGTAATCGATGCGAAAGTCCTTGTATCGTCCCGTGGCATCGAATTCGATGCTATAGCCATACTTGTTCAACATGTGCGTGGGTAAATGGACGGATTCACCCTCCTGGTTGACCACCGGCACCATGAAATCAATCGACAGGCCGTTTTGATGGGTTTTATGCGGCTTGAACGGCCCGCCCTCGGCGTAACCGGTTTCCGCGTATTTAAACACCTTCCCCGCCTGCTCCTTTTCCAGGATGCGGTAGGCCTCCACCACCACATCACGCACGGTACTGTGGACATACGTCCGTCCCAGCATCCCCGCCATCGCACTATAGCTCACATAGTTCGGCCCTTCGCCGGGCAGCTTCACCCCGTTCTCCAGCTTGCC
>JBECLA010000058.1:0-3802 GCA_040235565.1 Thiohalomonadales bacterium
CGTAATGTCGGCTTCACCGGCAAATTCGAAGAACGTGGCCGCACCACCGTATTCGATGCCATCAATGAAATCAGCCGGACTCATGTCAAACAGATCGACCGTCATCTGACAGGCGATGATTTTGACTTCGGCTTCGATGCACAGTTCACGCAGGTCTTCCAGACTGGCCACACCCTTGGACTTCATCTTGTTCTTCATCATCATGGTCATCATGCTTTCCATACCGGGAATAGCGGTACCCAGAACCGGGAACCACTTGTCCATGCCCATCGGCATCGGCATGCCGGGGTTACCCAGCGGGCTGACCTTGACGTTGATTTTTTTCTTCAGCAGTTGCAGACCGTAGAAAGTGAAGAAAATCTCCACTTCGTACCCCAATGCGGCTGCGGTAGAAGCAAGAATGAAAGGGGGATAGCCCCAATCCAGCGTACCCTTAGTGGCGATAATCGCAAGTTTCTTTTCTGACATGGCGTTTACCTCGACTTCTGCCACCAACCACGGGGTTGGTGGTCAGATGTTGGTTAGATTGTTATCGTTATTGTTATAGCAGATTAGGCTTTTTTGATAAGGAATTTAAACTTACCGCCTTCTTCGATGGATTCCATCAGCTCATTGCCGGTTTGTTTGGCAAAGGCTTCAAAGTCTTTTACAGAACCCGGGTCGGTGGCGATGATGTGCAGCACCTGACCTGAAGACATGCCAGCCAGTGACTTCTTGGCACGCAGAATCGGCAGTGGGCAGTTGAGTCCAGATGCATCGAGTTCTTGATCGAAATCAGCCATGAATTTACTCCTTCAGCTTGAATTGTTTGGTTGTTAGAAATATTCCAAATTCGCCAGCATATTAGCAAACAAACCAATACTTATATGACAACTGGGCGGGAATAACAACTACTTTAGGGAAATTCCAGATTTTCAGGTACTTAAAATTTACCCTCAGGCCACCTGCAAGCCGCTGTTGGTCCAGGCCTGTAGCCCGCCGCGAAGATTGTAGACATTCTTGAAGCCATGCCCCGCCAGATAGGAACAGGCCTGGGCGGAAAGGACACCGATCTGGCAGTAGAGCACGACCATCTTGTCCCGTGCCACCTGATGCAGGTTGTGCGGCAGCAAATGCAGTGGCAATCGATCCGCGCCGGGAATCATGCCATGAATGATTTCCGCATGATGTCGAACGTCGATCAGCTGTAACTGCGGATTGGCGGTATCCAGCTGCTGGTGTAAATCGGCAACTTCGATTTCATCTATATACATGGTTCTGTCCTTGAAAGTGCTGAATAAACCCATATCCAGATATCGTGTGGCGGGCGATTATATAGAGGTATTGTTACCATTCCTACCTTGTTTACAGGTATCTTTTGCGAAACGCTGCACAGACCACCGCTTGACAGACAACTCGCGACCCGACCGATTTTTCGCTAGCATGGACTGAACCGAAGTACTCAACACATGGTCTATAACACCACAAGACGTAACCCTGCCTGAGCCCCGATGCTGTATCAACTGCGACTTCTTCCGATCCTGCTCCTCTTGCTGTCCTTTATCCTGACGGGTATCGCCCGCGCGCAGGAACAAATCGCCCTGCCGGATATTGGCCAGAGCGGCGGCGCGATTGTCACGCCCGGCGAAGAACGGCGGGCCGGGGAAGCCGTGGTCCGAAATATCCGCCGTGCGGGGGGCATCCTGGATGATCCGCTGGTAAATGACTATCTGAATCACCTGGCTTATCGCCTGGTCTCCACCAGTGATGCCCAGCACCCGCAATTTGAGTTTTTCATGATCAATGACCGGGTGATCAACGCCTTTGCCCTGCCTGGCGGGTTTATCGGGGTGAACTACGGTTTGCTGCTGGCCACGGATTCGGAAAGCGAACTGGCCTCGGTACTGGCCCATGAAATCGCCCACGTCACCCAGCGCCATCATGCCCGCGCCTATGAATTTTCTGAAGGGTCAAATATTCCGGTATTGGCCGCCATGATTGCGGCCATGATTCTCGGTTCCCAGGGCAGCGAGGTGGGCCAGGCCGCGCTTACCGCGTTGTCGGCCGGCAGCATACAGCAACAAATCAATTTTACCCGCGCCAATGAAAAGGAAGCGGATTACATCGGGATTCAACTTCTGGCAGACAGTGGTTTTGATCCCCAGAGCATGGCGGTGTTTTTCCAGAAGCTGGATCGGGAGAGCCGCCTGTATGGCCCGCAGGCACCTGAATTTCTCCGCACCCACCCGGTGAATGAGTCGCGAATTGCCGATGCTTCCAACCGGGCGGAGCAGATGCGTCGCACTGCCAGTCCCAACCCGAGAAATTATTACCTGATGCGTGCCCGTTTACAGGTCATCACCGCGTCCGATAAAAAAATTATCCGTGACGGCTTTGCCAAATCCCTTCAGTCCGGCCGCTACCTTGACCGGGAGGCTGAACAATACGGTTATGCCCTGAGTCTGATCGAAACCGGTGAATTTGATAAGGCTCGCGCATTGTTGAACGAATTGCTGAAACAGGATCCGGATCGGATTGCCTATCTGCTGGCGCGTGCCCGTCTGGAAAGCATGGCAAACCAACACAAGCAGGCCATCAATCATTTCAAGCAGGCACTGGCGAATTACCCCGGTAATGGCCCTTTAACCCTTGCTTATGCCCGTGCCCTGTTGCGCGCCGGGAAACCAAAGGATGCCCGCCAGTTGATAGGCGACTACCAGCGTAGCAAACCGGATGAGCCCGAGTTTTACAAGTTACTGGCCGAAGCAGAAGCCGCACTGGGTCACAGTGCGGATACCCATATCGCCATGGGTGAGTACTATTACCGCGTTGGTCAAACCCATCAGGCAATCGACCAGCTCTCTCTGGCCCTGAAAAACAAACAACTCGACTTTTACAATGCCTCACGCATTGAAGCACGTTTAAGTGAGTTTCAGGAAGAAGTCGCCTTGCTGCAACAAGGGACGCAATGACAGCGGGTGATTTACGCTGTCATCTCATTCCCCAAAGTATTCTTTGAAATCAAAGCGCCCGGACAAATCCCACACGCAGATATGTTCATCGCGTAATCTGAATGTAATCTGTATTCTTATCCAGTAAGTTTAGAAAAAACTTTTATTAGCAATTGCTGATTAACTAATCTATCGCTGCAAGGGTTGCTATATACGACGTATTCTGTATCCTAGTGCATCAAGGGTTTTCAGCCGATTTGCCTGATTTACCCATAAAACAAAATAAAAATTTTTGGTCAATCTTTGACTTATAACTCATAACACTTCTTTTGATACGAGGAGGAGATCATGCGGAAACCCGCCAAACTCGTCGCCGCCGCCAGTTCTGTTGCGGTATTGTTAGGCGCAATGGTAATGACTCCCGGCACCGCCTTCGCTGAAGAATCGATGGTTGAGCTGGGCAAAAAAGTTGCCGAAGACCGGAAGAAAGGTAACTGCTTTACCTGTCACGATTATAAAGGTGCGCATCTTGCCGGTAACATTGGACCACCACTGGTAGCCATGAAAGCACGCTTCCCTGACAAGGCCAAGCTGCGTGCGCAGATCTGGGATGCATCCAAAGCCAATCCCAATACCATGATGCCACCGTTCGGTAAGTACGAAGTTCTTACAGAAAAAGAAATCGATGCGATTACCGAATGGGTCTTGACCCTTTAATCTCTTTCCGGTTTGTGGAGGAAAACTCAATGCAACGTAGAACCTTTTTAAAAGGCACCCTGGCGGGTTCCGCCGTGGCCGTGGCCGTCGGCGCCGGCCTGCTGAGCCCCCGTACCGTGCTGGCCGCCTGGCCCAAGGCCGCGTTTGAAGCCAAA
>JBECLA010000067.1:0-47020 GCA_040235565.1 Thiohalomonadales bacterium
GCTTTCCATGTTGAAAAAGCTTTTTTTGAATACCTCAAACAACAAGGCTTCAAGCCGACTCCAACACAAAACTATCAGCAACCCTTACTCGCACAGATCATGGATGATCCGGATCAATGGTCCTATGAATTAATAAGCCGGCTCACCAACCGCCTGGTCTACCTGGAACAACAGGCTGAAGAAGTTTATGCGGCACGGGAATCGGATCCAGAGAAACGGGAACATGCCTATCCAGGCATCATGGGTGCAGGAGCCTACATATTACGAACGGCCAGCTATAAATATCCGCAGTTCACATTTTCTCCCTCAACTGCGCCGAATAACTGGGTGTGGCGTAATTTTATTCCCTATGAATTCGGGTTTGATCTGGCGGAAGGAGATCTGCAACTCACCTGGCAACCGACGTGGTCACTGAGCAAAAAAAATAAACTTGGAATACGGGGCACGATCAGCATTGCCGGAGGTTTGTTAAATTCGGCAGAAGTGGCAGACGAGCGGGAAGATTATCTCTCCCTCGGTCTGGATTATAGTCGCCTGACACGCTCTGGTCTTGTCTCAAGTTGGGGGGTAACGCCATACTGGTTTCATACGATCAAGGATCCGGATATCGCGAAACAGGATACATTCGGTGGCGACATTCATGTCGGGATGCTGGAAAATCGTCTGCGCATCGGACTTGGTGCGCGGGATGTCAATGATATGGGAGACACCTGGTTTCTTGTGATAGGAATTACCGATATTCCAGGCCTGGTTTACTGGCTGACGCGCTGATTCTTTTTCTGATTATCCCGCCACTGAGTTCACCATCCGTTAGAATCGACTGTATCAGTATTCACTTTTTACTGGCATATCATGGGATCATTAAAATGGAGATCCGGCATTTCTGTTCTATGCTTTCATTAAAAGCGTCTTTCACCACCAAATGGCAACATCATCCGGAGCAGAGCAACGACCACTTGATTCATCTGCACGTGACGCAAGAATTGTTACCATGTCTTTCAGCAACAGAGGCTGTTCATGACAACCAGGCTTGGCATCGTCAGCGACGTTCATGCATCACCTGAACCACTGAAAGAGGCACTGACACTTTTTCAACACCAAAAGGTGGACAAGGTGTTGTGTCCCGGTGATGTGGCCGGTTATGGTGACAAGCTCGATGAATGCGTGGCCTTACTACAGGAATGTGGGTGCCAGACCACACTGGGTAATCATGATATCTGGTACCTGGAAGACCACCTGGAGCTGCCGGATAATGAAGCCAGCCGATTCTTGCGTCACTTATCTCTTAATCTGCAATTTCAAGTAGAGGGTAAAAAGGTGTTCATGGTACATGCCAGTCCACCTGCCTCAATCATGGACGGCATCAGGCTGCTCGACGAAGAGGGCCAGATTATCAGAGAGCAGAAAGTCAACTGGTCGACCCGCCTTGCTGATTTTGACTATGACGTCTTGATTGTCGGTCATACGCATCAGGTGTTCGCCGAGCTACTGGATACAACCCTCGTCATCAACCCGGGCAGTACCGAATTCAATCACACATGCGGCATCCTGAGCCTGCCAGACATGCAGTTCCGCTTGTTGGCCTTGTCGAACAAGAAGCCGGTGAAATCCTGGAACTGGGGACAGTTCTTTGCCAACAACGACAAAAATGCAGACTAGGCACTTCGTAGTGGGGTTGCTTTCACTATCATGATAGCAGCAAGCGGGAGCAACAAACCCAGGGTGCTGACAACAACCAATAACATACCCAGCTCACTATAATCGGCAGGTACCGTGATAGCATCGGTTGCATGATCCCGGACTTCACGGGTAATCAGGAATACCTGATTCACATACTTCGTACCAAGCTGGCTGAGTGACAAAGCCAGATTGGTAAACGAGGCCATAACGGCAAAGAACGTCGCCTTGAGATTGGCCGGAGCGGAGTTGGCAATCCAGGCCAGCATGGGGATCATTGCCACCTGTCCCAGCGGCGACTCCAGTGCAGTATCAACCAGGGCGATGAAGCGCGCGTCAATTACCCCATTGCTATGCTGCGCGGTCCATTCATGCAGACCGTAATACATCCCGACAACAGGCAGGTAGAGCAGGAAACCAATAACGGTAAGAAAACCGATAACATAGGCTATAGACCGCTCCGCCATGAAACGGCGGAAAATAAACATCCCCAGTAGCGCCAGACTACTGCTGATCAGTGACAGAATAGACAGGAAACGCTGGTCAAAACCCAGCTCATCGATCATCCACCAGGTTTCACCCGGGCCGGGGAGTGGCATGGCCCGATAGACAAAAATAATCACCGCGGTGCCGACGAGAACCCGTCTTGATGCTTCATCCAGCACGCGTACCAGCCTTACCATCAAAAACAGGACGATACCCATGGAGCCGGTAAAAATAATTTCCTCGCGCAAGGGTAAATCGCTCAATCCGGTTGATACGGTGAAAATGACGAACACCAGGCTACCGATCAAGATCCACCAATTGGGTGTGGTCATCTCCAGTTTACCCTGTACCAGATCCCAGGCAGTCTGCCAGGCATAACCCTGCTGGCGTAATCGAGCCGCATCGCGAAGCTTGATATAACCACCCAGTGTCACCCCTAATACCGAGATTAACGGGATCAGCAGCGCCAGCTGGAAGATATCAACGTAGACCTGGACCTTATCTGTTTCTGTCATGGTCTCGACGCCACTGAACTTGTAAACATTCAGCAGGGCAACAAAAATCCCGCCGCCGACAATCGCGACCCGGCCCAGTGTCTGCATCGTGGTATGCATCAGGCGAATTCTGGCGGGTTCAATGGCCTGACCTTCACTATCAACCCGCGGCACCGCTTCGACGGTCATTGCATCAGCCACCACGTCTTGCAGGATATAGCCCACCGGGGCAAGTAATACGCTGATGACATACCAGACGGAAATCGGCATGATCCCTCGCATGGCTTCGGTATGACTCAGCAAGCCGATCATAATCAGCAGGCTTGCCGCAATCAGGCCGGCACCGATAAACACCAACACCGATTTATAGCGCCAGATCAGATCCACCAGATGACCCAGTGGCATTTTCAATGCCCAGGGGATATTGGCCCAGAACATCAATGCGGCAAGGAACTCGGCGGACAAGCCAAGATAATCCTTGACAAAAAAGGTACCCACGATACTGGTGAGTCCGGATATGCCATAAGCTGCGTAGACCATCAATGGCGGCAGGAAGGACAACCGCAATTCACGCCCCAGCTCAAGAACATTGCGATCAAACCAGCGATACAAACGGCCTACCATGTAAAGCACATCCTTATATTTATTATTTCAGCCAAGCCGATTCAAAAATCGGGCTGCTGGCTACCTTTTCTGCTGTGACTGTTCAATTGCCAGCCAGTTAGACATATTCTAAATGACCCCCGCACAATGCACTAATGAATTTTTCATCCACAGCAATTGTCTGATTTATGGCATATATTTAGACAAGGTTAAAACTTTTATTGGGAATGATTAATGTCTGTGTCAGTGGATGAACTTAACCAGGCCCGCGAGATGGTTTATCGGCTACTCGACGCCTTACACGTTGATGCGTATATCTTCGAGGTTGAGCCGCGTAATGAAGACTGGGAAATTATCGTCGAATGCGCCATACCTGAAGGATGGAGCAGAATACGGCTTACAGCGCCAAGAGAGACCCTGCTCGGCGGCAATTCAGATACCACAATACCGCAAACATTGCAAAAATCATGGCGTGATGCGCTATCAGCCTGCAAGCGCAAGGATGTTGCCAACTAGCAATTAAAAACCGCAAACAACTTGCTGCCAGAGAAAGAGTTAATGAAATTACGACAGTATTACGCAGTTATTGCGCTCGTCTTTGTCAGTATCGTTGCAATGAGTATTACGTGGGAATTCTGGCTCGAAGATCTGATGGGTGGCGCATTCCTTCATACCCATGAGGCAGAATCCAGAGGTGAACGCTGGGAATTTGTTTACTCAATTGCCGTTTTTGTCATCATTTCATTGATTATTCCGCTATTCTATGGCCGCAGGTTGATCGCCCAGCAACAGGCCCTGCACGCTCAAATATCGCGTATGGCGGCGGAAGATTCGCTGACGGGGTTATACAATCGAAGAAAAATCAATGAGCTGATTCAGCATGAAATCGAACGTTGTGAACGATATAACAAGGGCTTTTCCCTCATCATCATCGACATTGATTATTTCAAACGCGTAAATGATCGCCATGGCCATCTCGCCGGGGATGAGTTGTTAAAAATGTTTGCCAATATCCTGACCACCACCATTCGCCACACGGATGAAGTCGGTCGTTGGGGCGGAGAGGAATTTGTCGTCCTTTGCCCGGAAACCAGTCTGGAAGGTGCGCTTGCACTGGCAAACAAAATACGCCAGAGGATTGACACGACAACATTTCATAACTATGGCCGGCAAACAGCCAGTTTTGGTATTGCCTGTTACCAACAAGGTGATACGATGGACAACATAATCAGCCAGGCGGACGAAGCGTTATATGCTGCCAAAAATGCCGGCAGGGACAGGGTCGAAGCCAACTGTTAAGCCGCCATCGTTGCTGCAACTATTCAAACCATCTATTTACAGAATCAATCAATACTAAAAAAGTTATTATGCATTTCATTACTTTCACTGAAGCCGACAAGAGCCGGATCGGGATTCTGGATCAAAAGCAAAATGAAGTCATTGACCTCAGTGCGGCGGCCGGTAAATTACCAGCCACCATGCCTGAATTTATCACGCAAGGGACTACCGCCCTGGAAAAAGCGCGCGAGGTCATCAATAGTAGCAAGGGCCGAATTCCACTCGACCAGGTCCGCTTGCTTGCGCCCATCCCGCGACCGGTACGCAATGTCTTTTGTATTGGCAAAAATTATCGAGAACATGTAAAGGAAGTACAGAAGACGGACTCGGCCTGTAACAGCGGGGATGCTCATACTCTGCCCGATAAACCCATTTTTTTTACCAAGGCCACCTCAGCCATCATCGGACCGGATGAACCAATCCCGGCCTGGCTGGATCCCACGGCATCAACTGATTATGAAGGTGAACTGGCGGTCATTATCGGCAAGAGTGGCCGCGGCATCACAAAGGCTGACGCCATGCAATATGTGTTTGGCTACACCATACTCAATGATGTCACCTCCCGTCGCTTGCAACGCGAGCATCAACAATGGTTTCTGGGTAAAAGCCTTGATGGTTTTTGTCCGATGGGGCCGGCAATCCTTACCGCTGATGAAATTGCTGACGTGGAGCAGTTACGGGTGGAAACATGGGTAAACAATGAACTGCGTCAGAATGATGTTGTCGCCAGTCTGATTTTTGATATCCCCACCTTGATTGAAACGCTGTCCCGCACGATGACTCTTCAACCAGGCGATATTATTGCAACCGGCACACCCGCTGGCGTCGGGATGGGATTCAAACCGCCACGCTTCCTGGAGAAAGGCGATGTGGTAGCCATCAGGATCGCTCCGATAGGCACGTTGCAAAATCCCGTGACGTGATTTGTGAGCGGCACTGCAGCGGGTCGCAATGATTTTATTGCGACTCGCCGCTTATGTCGTCTTCCCCTGCAGTAGTATCTAGTGGCTGGTGTGATGTGTTTTTAAACGCTGATACAGCCGCTTCTTGAGATCAACCCGGCGAAATTTCATATCTTCCAGGCTGTGATCGGAAATGGGTTGATTATGTTGTTCGAAGCGAAATACTTTACGATCGAGTTCGTGGTATTCGCTGAGCATTATGGCAAAGTCGGTGTCTTCTTCTTTGAGTTGTTGAATGAGTGATTGATATTCGGGAAATTCCTGGCTGAGGGGATGCTTCTCTAAAGGCATACTGTTCTCCTGGCTAGCAGTGACACTCATGTATATAAGTCTTGACTTACATATTCATATTAATCCCTCCTTTCACACCTCACAAGTAGCAACTTCTGAAAACTAAAAATGCGTCTAATTCTCAATATATATTTACATTTAAAATAAGAAATTTCTTTGCAATCAAGATAGTTGGCCACGAATCCTGCCTCTCGACCTTAAAAAGTTGACGTATTCGCCAGTGATATTAACGATTTAATTTTTGCATGCGATCAATAATCAACAACCTATACTTTGACCAGACGAAGGACGATCTTCATGCCAGCTGAACTCTCGCGGAGAAAGACAAACGCTTCCCGGCACCGGTCACTTGTTCTGGTGTTATGTTGTCTGCTCTCAGGGCCACTACTGGCAGACGCCTATCGCAGCGCGCGTCAGGCACTGATGGAAGTGATCGAGGATGATGTTCGCGCCACCAGTCATTATCTGGGTCAGGACAACCTTGATGCGCGGGTCCTGGCCGCGCTGGCGTCGGTGCCTCGCCATGAATTTGTTCCTGCTGAACTTCGATCCCTGGCCTATGAAAACAGGCCGTTACCCATCGGTCATGGCCAGACAATTTCCCAACCCTATATCGTTGCCATTATGACCGATCTGGTAAGAGTGGAACCTCATTCGCGGGTCCTGGAAGTGGGTACGGGTTCCGGTTACCAGGCAGCGATACTGGCAGAACTCGTCAATGAAGTATATAGCATCGAGATCATCAAGCCGCTCGCCACTGCCGCAGCCAATCGATTGCAGCGTCTTCACTATCAGAATGTAAAGACAAGGCAGGGGGATGGTTATTATGGCTGGGAACAATATGCCCCGTTTGATGCCATCGTCGTAACTGCGGCGGCAAACCATATCCCACCACCACTTATTGAGCAACTCAAAGTGGGTGGCCATATGATCATACCGGTAGGGAGCCGCTTTATGGCGCAGGAACTGTTGCTGGTCACAAAAGAGCAAAGCGGCAAGATTACGACACGGCAAATATTACCAGTCCGCTTCGTACCATTAACAGGACAGCATTAATAGCAATGCAGTCGCATCCCCCGTATTTGTCCGTGGCGCTGCTGTCCGCCAGTGCGCTGGCCTATGAAATATTATTGATGCGGCTTTTTACGATTATCCAATGGCATCACTTTGCCTATATGGTAATCGGACTCGCCCTGTTGGGTTACGGGATAAGCGGTACTCTGGTCTCAATATTCAAACGACAACTTTTGAATAATTTTGCCCGAATATACATTTCTTGCCTGCTCGCCTTCGCTGTAGCAAGCGTAATGGGATATTTACTGGCCCAGACCATCCCCTTCAACGCCGAGGAAATTCTGTGGGATCCTCATCAAGTGGTATATCTCGGGCTGATGTTTCTGCTATTAACCATCCCTTTTGTCCTGGCCGCCACGGCAATTTGTCTGACGTTTATACAATTTAGTCCCAAGGTGCCGCGCATTTACGCTGCCGATCTACTGGGGGCGGGCGTCGGCAGTTTGCTGATTCTGCTCTTGCTCTATTGGCTGTTTCCACACTGGCTACTCATTATTATTGGAATCGGCGGCATGACCGCAGCAGTGCTTGCCGCATTCGAACTCAACTTTTCCTCTAAAAACAAAACCATTGTCGTTGGCGTATTTTTAATAACTTTTTTGATTATGCTGGGACCGTTTATTGAGCTGAAGATTTCACCGTACAAGGCGCTTACGCAAACAATGCGCATTGACGGTACTGAAATCATTGATGAGAAATCCAGTCCCTTAGGCTACCTGAGTTTTGTAAACAGCGACAAGGTTCCGTTTCGTCATGCCCCGGGGCTGAGTGTTAACGCCAAATATGAGCCATTAAGACAAATCGGCATCTTTACCGATGGCGACAACATGAGCGTCATCACACAATATCCGGATAGTCTCGATAAATTACAGTATCTTGATCAAATGACCTCGGCAGCACCTTATCATTTGCGGCAATTAAACCAGATCCTCATCATTGGTGCCGGGGGAGGAGCAGACATATTACAGGCAAAATACCATCATATCAGCAAAATAAGCGCTGTAGAAATCAACCCCCAGATTGTCAATGAGATGAATGAGAGGTATGCGAAGTTTTCGGGACAGTTATATCAACAGCCGGATGTTGCCGTTCATGTCGGCGAAGCGCGCAGTTTTCTGTCAGGTAAGCATGCCCAATACGATCTCATTCAAATTGCCCTGCTGGATGCCTTCAATGCATCCTCATCCGGTTTGTATGCCTTGAGCGAAAGTTATTTGTACACAGTGGAAGCAATGAAACTGTATCTCAACCATCTCGCTCCGGATGGTTTCCTGGCGATAACTCGCTGGATAAAATTACCACCACGTGACAGTTTGAAGCTGGCTGCCACGCTGATAACCGCGCTCGAGCAAAATGGCGCGACATCACCCGGACAGCAAATTGCCCTGATTCGCAGCTGGCAGACCAGCACCCTGATCGTGAAAAATGGTCACTTTACCGAACACGAATTACTGGCACTACAGAATTTCTGTACTGATCGGGCCTTTGATATTGCTTATACCGCGACTATCACACCTGAGCAGATCAACCAGTTTAATATTTTATCCGAACCGTTATTTAATACGGCGATAACCGCCATGTTAGGCCAACATGATGATCATTTCCTTGATCATTACAAATTCAACCTTCAACCTGCGACAGACGATCGGCCTTATTTTCATCATTTCTTCAAGTGGGGATCGTTCGGTGAGATTTTCCGGTTACGCCAACAGGGCGGCATGGCATTGATTGAGTGGGGCTACATGGTGCTCATTGCGACCTTATGCATTTCCGTGTTGCTAAGTATTCTGCTTATTGTATCGCCATTATGGATATACCGACGCACACGTATCGCAGGCACAGTTAACATCAGACGCGCAGCAGTTTTTTATTATTTTCTTGCCATTGGTCTGGCATTCCTGTTTATTGAAATCGCATTCATTCAGAAATTCACCCTGTTTCTGCACCATCCCATCACAACCATCGCCGTGGTATTGACTGCTTTCCTGGTTTTTGCTGGCCTCGGGAGTCTGTCGTCGGGACGTTGGCTGCGCCGTTTTAACAGCCGTTTGATAGTTAACGTGGCAGTCACGGGAATTACCTTTCTTTGCCTGGGCTACATGTTCTTGCTTGGCCCGTTTTTTCAGGCGCTGGCAGCGAGCATCGTACCATTAAAGGTTGTCATCGTCGTTCTGCTCATTGCACCTCTGGCTTTTTGTATGGGGATACCATTTCCAGCGGGATTGAACACGCTGAACAAGTATGCAGATCAATATGTGCCCTGGGCCTGGGGAATTAATGGTTGTGCCTCAGTCATCAGCGCGGCGCTGGCGACATTGTTGGCCATTCATTTTGGCTTCACTACCGTGATACTCATTGCGGTATTGCTTTATCTCACCCTGTTGATAGTACATCCGGGTTTCGCTTTTTCACAACAACATCAATAATGTGCATCAGTTCCCTGAATTTACCGCCAATGATTGACTGGCGTTAATCTCCGTGTACTATCAAGCGGGGAACATTCCATTGCTAAATCGGTCTATCAGGTATGGCACACACCTGTCAATTCAACGAGATAACTGAACTGGACCAGTTTCACCTCACCCGCGAATCACTGGAAGTGAGTGAATTCGACATCTTCCGGAGAGCCTATATCGATTGGTACGGTAAAACACCGACTTTGCGAGAGATTGAGAATCACTTCGATGGCTATCTTGTTTCTGGAGAGCTGCCTTTCTATGTCCGTCACTATTGTCGGCAATTTATTGAACATCGACCCGATATGGTCGAAGCGGTGAGGAAACAGGAACACCGCAGCCGGATTGCGGAACGCCTCGTGACGGGACTACTGATTGCGTTTGTGGTTGCGGCCTTGACACTGGGTTAAGCTGTTAGCGCGACTGCATTGTAGTCAAGTAATCCGTCAACGCTTTATCTCGGCTATTAATATGGCTGAGAAGAAAGTCTCGCATTTGATTGGCAGTCTTCAATGCGAGATTATCTTGTCCCGCCGCATAACGCCGTAATATCTGGTTTAAACGCTCCGTCATGGCCGCATGGTCAAGCACATGATCATCATAATCCGGGTATGCATACATACGCATAAGCAATTCTTCGGACGTGAAATGGAGTTCAGAGTAAGCCGTGAGCTGATTAAGAATTTCATGGATTTTTGCTGCAGGTTGTCCTTCATCAACTGCATCGCACAACGCTTCTAACATCCCGAGTTGTACGCGGTGTTCACTATCAATGCTGCTGGCATCATGCGTATCAGACATGTGTTTATTTGATGCATCCATGTGTATGCTCCTGCCTGTCGCAACGCTGACAATACTTCATGAATATTAGTTGAATTAAATGCTGATACAAGCAAGTTTATATACAACCGTTAGAGAGTATACTTACTTTTAATGGTAAAATTATTTCTGCAAAATCATGTCGAACTCAATCCGTTCTACTGGATTACTGCCTATCCATTGGGTCTCAAGCGTCTTGTACTCCTCCGTGGTGACGATAAAGTGAATATGCGGTGGTGACAGATTGGGCCATTCCGTCTCAAATTCAAAATAACCATTCGCATCGGAAAATAAATAGGCCCGTAAATCGTCGACATATACGCCACGCTTGTCGGCTTGCCAATGAGCAATTTTTGCATTTGCCACCGGAGTGCAATTCGGCGCGGCAAGGATTTGACCCCGGACAGTGACACCCTGGCTGATATTGACTTTCTGCACCGTAACCGGGACATAGTGCGTGCCGGTAGTTCGATGCGGCGTGGGGCGGCAATTCTCCGCTGTTGCAGCAAATGACAAGAGCAGTACGAGCAGCACGGTAATAACGTAACGTGTAGTTCGCATGTGACCCTCGTTTTGCGTCTTGTAATCAACGCGATTCAGCGCATACTGGTCAGAGTAATAGCAGAAAAATCTCGAGTCAGGGTGATTGCTACACTTCGTTCTATGGAGAAAAATCCACCAATCCTGCCCAATTCCGCCACGGCGATACTCGACCATATCTTGCCATCATCGCAGCGGATCCTGTTATTTGGACCCCCGGGGAGTGGCAAAACGACACTTGCCAACGCACTGGCACGGGAACTGGAGAAACGACAATGTCGCTGTCATTGCATTTTCGCGGATCCGGGCTCACCCGGTTTTGGATTACCCGGAACTCTGACCCTCGGTAAATGGCAGAAAAATCAGTGGCAATCCCGTGAAAGCGAAGCCCTGTGCAGTCTGGATGCCGGCCGTTTCCGTTTACCGCTGATCACCGCCGTCCGCCACCTGGCCCAGGCATCGATTGAGCCTCCCTTATTAATCGATGGCCCGGGGGTGGTGCGCGGCGTGGCTGGCAGGGAATTACTGATCGGATTGATCGATGCGGCTGACATCGACACTGTACTGATCCTCGCCCCGCAACAACAGCCCATCCCGCTGGCGCACGAATTGCGCAGTTTAGCCATCGCCCGCTATGTGATTCATTCCGCGACGGCGGCAGCTCGACCCGGTAAACGAGCACGGGCGCGATACCGCACACGGCTCTGGGATACCTATCTTGAAACTGGCACGGTAAAACAGCTCGAACTGAACACAATTAATGTGCTCGGCATTCCGCCACCACTGGAGGAAAACCTGGCCTGGACTGGACGGCAAGTCGCGTTACTCAGTGGCCGACAGACCATTACCATGGGCGAAATCCTGACATTGAACGACAGCGTCCTGACACTGCAGGCTCCTGGCGACACGCGCAAGGCGAACAACCTGTTAATACGCGACGCGCGCCGCAATGAACAAGGACTCCTGGAAACTGCCGAGCCATTCACCCCGGCCCGGTTTGAATTTGTTCCGCCTCCGGCAAGTCTGCCCGGTATTGAAGAAAGTGGAGGTCCCCGTGTTGTCGGTCGCGTCGGTGCACTCGACGTAACGCTGGTCAATGGTGTGTTCGGCGATCCTCTGCTGCACCTGCGCATCCGGCACAAGGGGCGAAGTCTGCTGTTTGATCTGGGTGAAGGAGGGCGGTTGTCGGCACGCCTCGCGCACCAGGTCACCGATGTTTTCATAAGTCATGCGCATATGGATCATATCGGTGGCTTCCAATGGTTATTGCGTTCCCGCTTGGGTGAATTCCCGCCGTGTCGAATTTATGGCCCACCGGGACTGGCCCGGCATATTGCAGGATTTATCCAGAGTTTTCTGTGGGATCGGGTCGAGGATCGGGGCCCCTGTTTTGAGATCAATGAATTGCACGGCGACCTGTTACATCGATTCCGCATTCAGGCCGGTGAAACCGGCATGCAGGCAGTGGAGGCGATCAGGATAACCAACAGCGTTATACTGCGAGAACCCGGATTTCAAATTCGTGCGGTCCAACTTGATCATCTTACGCCGGTACTTGCCTATGCCTTTGAACCGGAAATAGAGATTCATGTCAGGAAGGATCAGCTGGCTGCCCGGAGGCTGGAACCCGGTCGCTGGTTGACGGACCTGAAGCAAGCGCTGCTTGCCAACCAGCCGGCCACCCTGATTGCATTGCCCGACGGGACGCAGGCTGAGGCCGGTATATTACAGCAAGAGCTGACGCTAACCTCACCGGGCAAGAAACTGGTCTATGCCACGGATCTCGCAGACACCATGTCAAACCGTAAGATCCTTGTCGACTTTGCAAAACATGCCCATACGTTTTTTTGTGAAGCGACCTTTCGGAACGCGGATGCGGATCACGCGACACGGAATGGTCATCTTACCACCCGTGCCTGTGGTGAAATCGCCACAGCGGCCAGAGTGGGGCGTCTGGTGAGTTTTCATTTCTCACGTCGCTATGCCGATAATCCCCGGGAAATATACGAGGAACTTCAATCAGCCTGTGACCGTGTTGTGATACCCCGTTCAATGAATGTGTTTGAACAATCCGCAGACAGTGCCGTTGAGACAGTCAGACGATCTGATCTCAAGATCTAATCAGAGTGAATTTTTTGTCCAAACGAGAATAATCATGTCCGACAACAAAGTACCAGCCCATTCCCTCAAAAAGGAACCCAAGTTTTGTCGTTGTCGTGTGTGCCATGAACATTTTTACGGCGACACCATCGAGCAGGCACGTCAGGCGTGTTTAAAGCACGGCACGGAAGAGCATCCCGAATGGGGAGTCACGGTGTGCTTCTGTCCTGACTGAAAGCAACACCATTACAATCTGACAGACGCAAACTGATTTCAGGCCTGATTATAAAAATCATATACCGCCTGGCGGGCATCTTCGAGGGAATCGAAATCGAGGTTATGCCATTCAGGCACATCATTTTTGAAAACTTCAACTTCCCACAGACCTGTGCCTGGATTTTCACTGTATTCTACAACCCAGGTATCGCTCAACCTTTCTTCGTATTTGCCGTCAAGCCGTTTCACAAGGGCATCGTTGTTCACGGTTTTTTCAACCTGTTATTCGAGGGGTGATTCTTCCATATAACCTTCGCCGAAATCATCACGAGCCGACATGGATTCGCGAGTCAACTTGTCCGGGTCAGAGCTCCGGAACTCCTTCTGGGGGGATTCCCAGTCTTCAGATGTGGTGTCTGTAATCTCAGTGCCCAAATCGTCCTGTTCAGCGATATCAAGGGCACCCGCCCAGTTTTCCGGCTCCTCACTGAGCTCTATTTCCAGCTCGCGCCATTCCTCCAGACTGTATTCCTCGATGTCACCGTCAAAATGTTGAATTTCAACGGTGTCATTATCTTCATCGACTGCGGTAACGTAAAAACGTTGTCCTTTGTCCAGATGGGCATACCATTGGTCCGGGATTGGATCGAGTTCATTGGGCATGGCGATTTCCTCTAACCCTGTTACTCATTAAATACTATAGACAATATTCAGTGGCTTTCCCTGATCCCGATCAAAGCGCAGAACAATATAATCTTCGGCGCCGGGGGCTGACAATAAGCTGGCGGTGCGTTCGTATCCCTGCATAAAACTACGCCAAGGCATACTTTATGCCAATCCGTGACGAAATACGCGGTCAGCAGATAGCAAAAATTTTGAGATTGATACAGAGTATGTTAATTATCACAGCTGGAGTTTATTGAACCAGTATAGGCAAACAATAACGCTCAAGCAAAGCGCTGTAATACCCAAGTCTAAGCCATTGTCTTATGACACAACCCAGAGCCACACTACAGGAAAGCATTGCACGTCAGCGTGACGTACTCGTCAGTATTCTGAAAACACCCCTGCACAACACAGCAAAGGCCTGCAGTCAGGTATGGGGCGATCGCCATAAGCTGAATCAGACACTGATGGAGTTTTTGCCATCGATCCCGAATTGCAAGTTTCTTTATGCCCTGGATACCGATGCAATCCAGATCAGTGATAACATCAGTCACGCCGGGTTGATTGAAAAAGATTTCGCCCGTGATCGCTCGAGCCGCCCCTATATGTCTGAAGTTGTTCCGAGCACCGACTTTCTGCTTTCGGAAAGTTACATCAGCCTGCGCGCACGTCGACCTTCCCTGACGGCAATTCAAATTGTGCGTGACAGCAAGGGGAAGGCGTTGGGGTTTATTGGTGCCGATTTTGATTTGCGCAATCTGCCGTTAACACGCGATCTGTATGAAGAACCCCGCTACTGGCGACAGATAAAAGGCGACCCTTCTATTCGTGGGACAGTATTCCATCAGACCCGCATCGAAAGCCTGATTGACAAACATCTGGATACCATAATCAGTGTGATCAACGAACTGATGATCAATTATGGCGTATTTCATGTCATCCTGCATTTTTCCAGCAACCGGGCCATCATCTGGTTAATGCATGATCCGTATCGCTATCGTCTCCTGGATATCGAGTCCCTGATTGATCCGGATATTTGTCTAGCCTATCCGCGACATGACTATCCTATTGATGCGGTGGTCAAGGCAAAGGAAATCCGTTCTATCCTGGAGGGATTCAAGCAACTCAGGTTCATGGATGAAATGTTCTATCTGCGTTCGGGTACCTTGAATATTTTTAATGGTGTGGTTGGCCTGACATTTTCCTGCGACGGTTCTCATTACATCCCTTATGATGAATTTCTTAACCAGGATCATGCTTTCTGGTTGATACGACAACAAACAGGCACACCATGAGATCCCTGTTAGTCATCCAGTTGAATCAGCAGACGGTTCTCGAATATGACCGCAACACCCGTCTGCCAGGCAAACAGCGTGGGTTTCTGGATCAAATGGACATCGACATGAATCACGGTATTGTTCTGGAGCGTCAACGATATGCCAATCCTGATCGCTTGCAACGAGGAAGTTACGTCGCAATGAAACTGATACAGGCAATTCAAACAAATGATAATAGCATGGTCAATGCCATGTGCGCCTACCTGGCTAATCGTTTACCGGACCTGAACCAGATTGGATTCGAGGAAAGTGAGGAAGAGATAACCGTCAATTTCCATTTCGATACCACGTAAATTTCAGATTCCCTGTATATGTGTAAAGTAACAGAAATCATCATGCGAATATTTATTAGCGGTAAGAAGTGTTTTTTCAGCGAATGGCCATCGAAGCGGTTGGTGTTTTTCCTGGCGCTTTTCCTGACATGTGGGTTTGCCAGCTTCCCGTCCCAAGCCAAAGAATCCGTTACAACTGCTATTGACACAACCGATCAAAATGCAGACACAAGCATCAAACCGGTAGCGACAACGCCCGCACTACGATTGGCTGACACACAGACCATACAGGACTTGATTCCTGAGCTCGTTAACAAACGGGTCATCTACGTGGGAGAAACGCATACCCGCTATGATCATCACCTTCTGCAACTTGAAATTATCCGGCAAGTACATACCATGCATCCTGGAATCGCTATCGGGATGGAATTTTTTCAGCAACCTTTTCAGCAGCATCTTGATGAATATATTCGTGGCGAAACAAACGAGCGCGAAATGTTACGTACCACGGAATATTATGAACGCTGGCGATACGACTATCGGCTTTATGCCCCTATTTTACGTTATGCCAAAGAACAGGGTATTCCCCTGGTCGCATTGAATTTACCCGCGGAAATTACCCGAAAGGTCAGTCGGGATGGTCTGGCCAGCCTGAGTGAGGCAGAACGGGCACAGGTTCCTGCTGACATTGACCGTTCGGATGAAGCCTATACCAACCGTCTTGAGAAAATCTTTGAGCAACACCCCGCGGGTCAGGCACCGAACTTTGAACATTTTCTCACCGCCCAGTTAATCTGGGATGAAGGCATGGCGCAAAAAGTCACTGACTATCTTATCAATAATCCATCACACCGCATGATCGTGCTGGCCGGTAGTGGCCACCTTGCTTACGGGAGCGGGATCCCGAATCGGGTTGGGCGTCGTCTCCCCGTTGAATCCAGCCTGATCATCAGCAACTGGGAGGGGGAACTGGATCCCGCCGTGGCCGATTTTTTACTCCTGCCGCAGGAACAGACTCTCCCCAAAGCCGGCAAGCTGGGCGCCATGCTCGATGAAGACAAGGAAAAACAAACCGTCAGACTGGATGTCTGCTTAACTGACAGTCCTTGCGCCAGAACGGGCCTGAAACCGGGTGATCAGTTTGTATCGATAGACAACGGCGCCATTTCCAGTATGGCGGACTTGCGTGTCATGATGTGGGACAAACAACCGGGTGATGAAATCACACTCATTATTCGACGCAATCACTGGTTTGCAGAGGATGAGGAGTTAACCTACAAGGTCACACTTCATTAGCTATCAGGGGTTAAAGATCAGGAGGTGGTCGCCTGGCCTGATCAGTAACCCCGAATATCAATCTCGCGGTTAATCATCCAACAACGGATTTTCATGACATTGATCGCAACTCACTTCGGTACCTCGACTCAGGGTAATTCGTTCATCGTTACAATTATCGCTATCAGAATCGCATTTCAGTGTGCGCGTTGCTGCCATCCGCGATAACACGGTGCCTTGTAATTGTTCGCCATGACACGCCCGGCACTGGCCAATATTGCGTTCCACCATATTGGCATGCTCTTCATTCCAGCGTTTGTCACCTACCGGATGCATGCCGTGAGGGCCATCCAGGGTTAACCCCAGACTGTCGCTGGCATGACAGGTCGTACACTCGATGATCGTACCGCTATGACCCTGCAATTGCGTCGCGGCGATATTATCGTTCGCCAGCGGGTGCTGGATCGGCCAGATGGCATGGGTGCTGTTATGACAACCTTCACACATGACACCGCCGTGGCCTTTGCTCAGGCGGTAGAGGACATCCACCGTCTGTCCGACCGCATTGGTGTTCTGATTTTCCGCAAACCGCGAGGTCGGGACTTTAATGATTTCCGCCACCTTGACGTTGTCTGCCACCCCGGCTACGGCAATCTCCCGGGTGCGATAGGCCTGCAATAACCGGATCCCGTCATCCGCCACAATGGCATCAGCAGGATGATTGGGCTGGGTGGCATCACCGGTGTGGCAGGACTGGCAACCCGGTTCAAATGCCCAGGGCACCCGCAGGGACCCATCCAGCACGAAATCACCCGGGTTGTCGCTGCTCACCCGAATCGTGAAATCATTCCCGACCTGCTGCATGTCACCGTGGCAATCCTGACAGACCACGTCGCCGGCAAACATCGCGCCCCGTAAACATTGGGTCCGCTTACCCGGGTGGCACTGATAACAGGTTTCTCCGAGGATCTCGTTCGCCAATTGGGGATCGCGCCCCTGCGGACCCGGCATGGTGGGAAAAAGCTGCTCGCCATTGAAGGGGGGCAAGGCACCATGATGGCCATGCATCGCCCGTGACATGCTGATGTGGTAGGTCTGCTGCCTTCCCAGCAGGCCCTGCTCTGGCTCATCCACCGGTCCCGTGTGGAGCAGGTCCAGCGCCGGGGTGTAGTGGCAGCGGGAGCATTGCACCGGCGTCTGCTCTGCGAGGCAATCGGGATCCGCCGGTGAGGCTGCACTGTCACAGGTTTGAGGATTGAATTGCTTGTCGGCGTCCCAGTTACGATAGCGGCTGCCGTGCTTGGCATCATGCAGGCGCAGAATGTTCAGCTTCGCGGCATTTAACAATCGTTGTTCGGCGGTATCTCCGGGGGCGCTATCGATGGTGGTCAATTCAAAGGCCGTTTGCGATACGCCTGAGCCATTACACTGGTCACTTTGTATTTCTGCCGGCAAATCCGGATCCAGGCAATCCAGTGGATCCACATGACAATTCTGACAATCTGCTTCGGAGGCAACCGGTAATACGACATCCAGCGATGCCAGCGTCTGGCCGCTCTGGTTGTCCGTGGCACTGACCGCCATCAAAGGGTAAGCGTTGCTTCGGCCGGCATCATCGATTGGCAGAATGGGGATGCCATCAGCCGCAAACCAGTTAGTCTCCTGGATGCGCGAGCCAAAGCCGAATTGCACGAAAAAGGGCAGATCGTGATCATAGCGGGCGAATTGTTGGGGCATATTGCTGGGCCCGGGCATCGCCTGCTGGAACAATTCGGCCACCGGATCGCCACTGTCCGGATAAAATCTCAGCAAATCCGGTACTGGCAGCCCGACATCGATACTGAGGGGTTCAAACAAACTGAGTGCACTGGGACAATCCTGCAAATTACCCGGGTTAAGACACAAGGAGGTGAGGTCCAGAGGCGGTTCCAGCAGGGCCCCGGCCAGTGCCGCATTGGGATAAAGCGGGGCATAGGTCAGCCCACCGAGGCTGTAATTGGCCCCGAAATTAGGGCTACCAAGTGGCAGGGCAACGCCACTGTCGCCCCAGAAGTTGCCCTTGAAGACCCCCGGGACATTCTGGCTCGTGGTGTTGATGGAATTGGGCCCGGCCGGGTCATTTGGGCTGGAAGTAGCCAGATAGGACACACTGACAACCTGATTATCGAGAATGCGCGGCTTGCTGTTGCGGGTGCCTCTCTGGATGACCTGGGCATGAACCACATTGAACGGGGGCAAAATGCTGAACACCTGATAATCCTGATCCGCGCAGTGCATGCCCAGATCGTTGGCAGCAAGCAGGGTGTAAGCGGTACCAGCCGCAGAGCCGTTGTCTTCATCGCTTTCCTCTTCATTGCTGTCGCGAGAGGAAGCACTGGCGAGAGGCAGAACACTACTGTCACCACTGGTGGTCATGGTTTCCGCTTCGCCACCTCCGCAAGCAGAAATACCGAGCACCAGCAGACTGATACCAAGATATTGAAATAATGGTAAAAAGTTTGACTTCAGAGAGAAATTTTGCTGTTTCATTGCGCCAAACCTCCATTTTGATGGGGGAGAGATTTTTCTACACGGCAGGATGGGGGATCTTCAGGATAATTTATGGGACTTAAGTCCCAAACTAGGTATTCATCCATAGGTAATTTGTATGAGTTGTCTTTATGAAATAACTGCATCACAAAATGAGTAACCGAATTAAAAAACCAACCAAAATGAGGCCAAAACCAGAAGCCATCCTGTTTGATTTCGGCGGGGTGCTGGCGGAAGAAGGCTTTCGTAACGGATTACTTAGCCTCGCCAGAGAACAGCATCTGGATGAAAACAGCATGCCGGCAGCGGCCATGCGCGCCGTCTATGAGTCAGGCTTTGTCCTTGGGCGGGGCACGGCAGCCGACTTCTGGCGCTTGTTACGTGAGCGGACCGGCCTGGTCGGAAAAGATGCGGAACTGACACAACGTATTCTCGACGGGTTTGTGGTGCGTCCCTGGATGATGGACACCGTTGCGAACCTGAAGCAACGCGGTTATACAATCGGTATCCTGAGTGATCAAACACATTGGCTTGACACGCTGGACCAGCGGTATCACTTCTATCAGCACTTTGATTACATCTTCAACAGCTATTATCTCGGCAAAGGTAAACAGGACAAAACTTTGTTTGCGGATGTGGCTGCTTTAATGGGCATACCACAGGAAGTAATATTGTTCATCGATGATGATAGCGGTAATGTCGCCCGTGCACGTAAATGTGCTTACCAGGCCTTGCTATATATTAACCAGTCACAATTCCTCACCGAATTGGAAAAAGTGCTATCTTAAATACAGTTTTACTGAGGTCCGTAACAATAACAATAGAATCCCGAGGTCACCATGATTCGTTTCATCAACTGCGTTCGACGCCGCAAAGATATCTCCGCTGAAGAGTTCAGGCGCTACTGGAACAGCCCCGAATTTGAATACCTGTTCGAGAAACTGTTCATCATTATCCAACCCCGCGGTTTTGCCAAAAATCTGACCCTGCAGGTCAGTGCCAATGAACAGATTCAACAGGAACGAGGTAGTGGCGAACCCTTTGATGGCACGCTTGAATACTGGTGGCATGACGCAAGCGAATTACTGGAAAAATACGATGCGCCGGAGGCACAGGAGATCCGTAAGGAAATGCTTGAATATCAACAGCAGTTTATTGATATTCCGGGTTGCCGCGCGTTTTTTACAGAATATGAGGCAAAGATGTTATCTGAATAATTTGAACCGATCATTGTTGGCGCCGCCTGTCGCAGGAAAGATTTTTCGCAGCAACAAATGTGTCGGCCAGAATACCAGCAGAGGATACAGCACCAGCAACAACAATAAATATATCATCCCCGGCATCCAGGTTTGTGGTGTTTCTGTAATGCCGAACACCCAGTTTATATTTTTAGCCGGCTCGGTGAGTAAATAACTTGCGAGTAATACCAGCCATGTCAGAATTATCTGGGCCAGTAATGCGCGATGGTCATAACCCAATCGCCTGAGCGCGTAGAGGATGACAAGCGGTAAAAATAAATGAAATAGTGACAGACCTCGAACCAGATAAGACATCTCATCCGAGAACATATAACCCGTGGCATTCAATCCGAATACATCCTGGCCAACAACGAGATGGCTACCATAATCCAGGATCCACATGCACTCCGGTAGTAGCACACCCACTGCCAGCATGCTGATCAGAAAACGGCTTTCGCGCCATAGTCCGAACACCATCAGCAGCAAGGCAATATCAGACCCCCACAGAAAATTGCTGACCCCGAGCTCTAGCCAGTAAATCGGTACCAGGACCAGCACAAATGCCGTGTAAAGCAGTTTGAGCCACAATGGCAAGCGGGCGGGGGTTGTTGTTTTTATCAAGCCGGTCACTGTGGATTTTTGTCTCTGATGCCCGTTACCTGGAATGCATATCCTTTGCCCACGAGGCCCATCATGCATTTCTGCTGAGGGATGTCGCGGAAATTCGCTGCGGATACCGAGCAGACCGGGCGAATTTCTGAGTTAAAACAAACGTCATTCAGACCGATAATAACCACAGGAAGACATGAAATAATCAGGAAGTGGGGATACGAATCAGGGCCAAATGAGAACACCGGGACCTATCTGTTTGTTTTACAAGTATATTATTGACTTTCACGTCTTTTGTTATATTAATAGCTGTTGAATTCGTATGCATTTTGCCTGGCCTGGTTGGCAAATTTCCTCGATATCTTTCATAGTTAGCCTTACAAGAAAATTGAGTCACATTATAGATTTGTTATTTATGCCACATTATTATTAGGTGTAATTTGATATGCATACCGTAATTGTTATCGATGATCAGGTTACCACCAACAAATTGCTCACGCAGTTAGTCAAGCAAATTCACATCAAGGATGAGCCTGTGAATGTTCAATCTTTTACCGACTGCCGCAAAGCTTTCAACTGGCTAAAAAGGCACAGTGCGGAATTGATCCTGGTTGATTACAAGATGCCAGAACTTAATGGTATCGAGTTCATTAAACTGGTCCGTCGCATGGACAAATGCAGTGATGTCCCCATCATTATGATCACGGCATATGATGACAAACCAATCAGATACAGTGCCCTCGAAGCAGGGGCGCAGGATTTTTTGACCAAACCTCTCGACCATCATGAATGCAAAGCACGATGCAAGAATCTTCTTGCCCTGGGCGTCAATCAAGGAGAATTAAGAAAGGCTAACCAGTTATTACTGAAAAAAATCGATGAATCGATGGCATCAGTGCTGGAACGTGAACGGGAAACCTTATTACGGCTGGCACGTGCCGGTGAATATCGGGATATCGATACCGGCGACCACATTCTCAGGATTGCACAATATTCACGTCTCATTGCTGAGAATATCGGACTTGATAAGGTCCATTGTGAAGTCATCGAACAAGCTTCGCCGATGCATGATGTTGGCAAGATTGGGATTCCCGACAATATATTACTCAAGCGCGGTCGCTTAACGGAAGATGAATTTTCCATTATGCGTTCTCATGCCACGATAGGCTATGAAATCTTGAAGAACAGTCCGTCTGAATATTTACAGGTCGGTGCCAAAATCGCGCTTGAACATCATGAACATTTCAATGGTCGAGGTTATCCGCATGGTAAGCGAGGTGAAGAAATTACCATCGAAGCACGTATTGTGGCGATAGCCGATGTATTTGATGCATTAACATCAATAAGACCTTATAAGAGAGCGTGGTCATTCGAAGATGCCTTTGCATTTATTATAAAAGAAAAGGGCCGACAATTTGATCCCAGATGTGTCGATGCCTTCACCAAACATGCCAAACAGGTAAGAGAAATTTATAACACTCATTTAGAGACCAAACCCGAAAAATTTTCCAATAACAATCTTGATTTATTCGAAGAAAATAGTTCAACATGAAATATCTGCATAATTTCCTCAACAGAATAAAGCAGAGCCCCGGGCGCGAATACGAGCAAGCCTTTATACGTATCATTATCGGTATCAGCGTCTTTGCTTATACCTTCATTGCGCATGGCAGTACGCCAGAAATTCAATATCACGTACTGATTGAAGTAATTATATATACAGCTGTGGGAGCAGGTATCCTTGGCTGGATTTATCTTGCGCCCGGTAAAAATACCAAGCGATATATCTTGAGTAGTTTTATCGATATGCTTGGTTTGTCCTATGCGATGTATCTGGGTAATGAAATCGGTGCCGCCTTGTACCCCTTATACTTATGGGTCACGTTCGGATATGGCTTCCGGTTTGGGATCCCGTATCTTACCGCCAGTGCCATTTTTGGTCTGATTGGATTTGTTGTTGTATTCATCGCTTCTTCCTATTGGCAAAAACATCTTATTTTATTCTCCGGACTACTCAGTGGGCTGATTCTTCTTCCCATATATGTGTCAACCTTGCTACGCCGATTACGAAATGCGATCGACGAGGCTAAAATTGCCAGTCAGGCAAAAGGCCAGTTCCTGGCCAACATGAGTCATGAATTACGCACGCCATTAATTGGCATTACAGGTTCAAATGACTTGCTTAGAAGCACGGTTTTAAACAGCAAGCAACAGCAGTATATAAAAACAATTGACTATTCTGTCGAAACATTATTGTCACTGATTGACAAAATCCTTGATATCTCAAAGATTGAAGCCGGCAAACTGGAAATCACAAATGAAGAATTCGACCTGCATCAAATCCTGAACAGCACCGTGGGAATGCTGGAATACCAGGCGAAAAACAAAAATTTATTCATTAAATTACATATCGAACCTGATATCCCCTATGCACTGATTGGTGACCCCAAACATTTACGACAGGTACTTATGAACCTGATCATTAATTCCATCAAGTTCACGGATATTGGTGGTATTAATGTCAATGTGACGCTGAAAGAAAGAGAGGGCGATGCCTGTTCCATAGAGTTTGAAATAATCGATACAGGTTGCGGTATCAAACAGCAGGATCAGAAAAAGATATTTGAACGATTCTCTCAGGCCGATAACTCAGAAACGCGTCTGCATGGCGGGGCCGGCCTGGGTACGGCAATTGCAAAGGAACTGACTGAAAAAATGGGCGGTTCCATTCAACTGGAAAGTATTTATGGTGAAGGTTCAACATTCAGGGTTACCTTGCCGTTTACCACACAAACCATCGACTGGAAAAGCAGTGCTGATTTATCCAAAGCCAATGTCATCGCCATATCAGATCGAAATCAAACTCTGTTGAATTTAATAGAAACACTTGAAGGATGGGGTATTGAACTGAAAGAGGTTGACTCGGCAAGCGATGCATTCACGCACATCAATCGTGCTATTCAGGAAAACAACCCAATCCATGCTATTATCGTCACCAAGCCCCTTATCGATATCAATGCGGTGCAATTTGCGCAGGCCGTACGCGCCAAGTCCATTCTGGCCAATGTGTCCTTGATATTGCTCAATGAAGGGGTTGAGGCATCAGCGCGTACTGAACTGATGAATTCAGGGTTTAATTATATTCTGGACGAGAAGTTCGACAAATCACTGCTGTTTAATGCTCTCCATAGTTCTCCATTACTGGAAAAGCAGCATGACAATGTTGAAGAATTAAGTGCCCATATTACCCGCAGAAAAACCAGCAAAAAATATCATATCCTGTTGGCCGAAGATAATGAGACCAACCGGCAATTATTCAAACGCATCCTGGAGCAGGGCGGTCATTCGGTCGTGACAGTAGCTGATGGCGAGGAGGCGATAGAGGCCCTGGAAGCAGATACCTTTGATTTATGTATCGTTGACATGCATATGCCAAATATGGGTGGAATTCAAACCGCGCAGCTGTATCGATTTATGTACCCCGGCAGCCAGATGCCATTTGTCATGTTAACCGCAAATGCAACAACCGACGCTATACACCAATGCGAGAAAGCCGGTATTGATTTGTACCTGACAAAACCAATCCGCTCTCATACTCTGTTATCCAGTATTGAATCTCTTGTCCCCAAATCACAGGACAAAGAAGTCCGCAAGGATGTAACGCCTGTTAAAATAGAGTCTGCAACAGAGGAACAATCGGTTCTGAATCCTCAAGCCTTGCACGATCTCGAACTTCTTAATGAAGACAAAAAGTTCCTGAACGAACTCATTCAGGGTTTCGTCAATGACGGTAATACCCTGTTAAAGAAACTTGAAGAATCCAAAATTAATAATTACCCCGCATTTGTCGACGCAGCCCATGCCTTTAAAGGTAACGCCGGTTCAGTAGGTGCTTCTCTCCTGTATAAAGTGGCACATCAGGCCTACCACATGACCAGCCAGGAATACAAAGTATCTGCTACAGAATATGTAGACAAGATACGTAAAGAATACCTGCGCGCGCATATGGCGCTATTGAAATACGCCAGCTCCCAAAGTGGACTCCACCTGACAGAAGACTAAACTGCAGCCTGCTTATTGTTAATCGCTGACTTCTTATCTTGTGCGCTAACAAGCCTTTCCATGGTACGCAGTGCGCGCTCGTCCAGCTTCAATGCCGCTTCAACCCAGATATCGGAGATATGTTGTAGTTCTTGCAGATTGATTGGATTAAGTGAATCTCTGGCACGCTGCATGGCCAAGTTACCGGTTCTTCTCTTGCGGTGTTGCTTGATAAAATTATTTACTTCCACCACACCTTCACCATCTTTTGCCAGCACGTCAACAATACCCAGTTCGTACAACTCGGCCCCTGTATAAGACCGACCTGAGGAGATAATACGATCTGCAATACCAGGGCTTACACGACGCGAAAGATAACAATGTGCACCCATACCGGGGAACAGGTTGAACAGTATTTCAGGGAAACCAATCTGGGCACTTTCTTCCGCGACCAGAACATTGCAGGACAAAGCGGCCTCAAAACCGCCACCCATGGCCTGGCCCTGGATCAAGGCAATAGTTGTAATATCCTGATTAAATCCCGTTGTACATTGATATCCGAGGTCCAGACAGGAATACGCATAACGGCGCAATTCTTCCCTGGCACCGGCAAGAATATATTTACGGAAATTATTTAGATCCCCGCCAAGATTGTAAACACCCGGCACACCCGAGGCAGCGATGAGATATTCTATAGACTTGGATTGCTCATTCTCACCTTGTATGTCTTCGAACAAACTGTGCAGTTCGGTTAACAGGGTTTGGGTAAAGCAGGGACGCGGTGTTGCCTTCATGAAGAACCACATGGCTTTCAAACCGGCATCATATTGATGCTCGAGTTGTTGATAACAGCTGGTCTCCACATTTGATGCGTCCTCGAATGCGTTATCCTTCCCGTCATCCACCACAGTCGGCTCTGTAGGGCGTGGCAGATATCTGGCCGGTTGCTGCATATCAAGTTCTTCTAGCGTTGGGTATCCCGCAATGATATTCATAGTGTCTTCCTCTTTGTTATGAGAGTTGGGGGGGTTATTGGTATTGTATATACTTTAGCATTAGACCAAAATGTCTATGAATTGAAGCTGATTGTTAAAAAAGTCGCAATGGCCATTCGCAAATAGAATTAATCTTGCAGAATATTTTACTTTAAAATCATCTAATTATTGGGTTTTCTTGATGCCAATTCACCAATTAGGTGCAATTATTGTGGCTCTCCGTCGAGACCCGGTCCTGGACATCAAGCCACGCGTTCCAGCTACATAATCATTACCACAACTTGCAATTTAAATCATCAGCGACAGCTGTAATCTCCGCCTGATAATTGCCTTCTCGATTTCGACGGCCAGGAAGACGATTATTGGCAACGTAAAACATACCAGTAATTCATCCGCCGATAATGGTGCGGTTTTAAAGATGGGATTCAGAAACGGTATATAAATCACTGCTAACTGTAACAAAACGGTAAAACTGACAGCGCCAAGTAAATACAGGTTACTGAATAATCCCAACGAGAAGATCGATTGAGACTCTGATCGGATCACAATGGCATGCATCAGTTGTGAAAATGTCAGGACAGTAAAGATGATGGTCTGCCAGTTTTCCTTACCGGCCTCAATCGCCCATGCCATAGAGAGAATGGAAACCCCGGCAATCAATAATCCCACCCAGAGCATATGTTGCCACATGCCACCGGCGAAAATACTTTCGTCAGGGGGCCGGGGAGGGCGTTGCATAATTCCGCGTTCTGCCGGTTCAGCTGAGAATGCCAACCCCGGTAAGCCATCAGTCACCAGATTGATCCAGAGTATATGGATTGGCAAAAGCGGAATTGGCATACCAAAGAATGGCGCCAAAAACAGCGTCCAGATCTCTCCGGAATTACTGGTCATGGTGTATTTTATAAACTTGCGGATATTGTCGAATACACGACGTCCCTCCCGAACGGCTGTAACAATCGTGGCAAAGTTATCATCCAGCAACACCATATCAGAAGCTTCGCGGGCAACTTCAGTGCCTTTTTTGCCCATCGCGACACCTATATTGGCGGCTTTTAACGCCGGGGCATCATTAACACCATCGCCCGTCATTGCAACGAATTGTCCCCTATCCTGCAGGGCCTGAACGATTTTTGTCTTTTGTTGGGGATTAACGCGGGCATAAACCCGCACCTGTTCAACTCGCCGCTCCAAATCTGTCAGGTCCATGCGGGACAATTCAGAGCCGGTTACTACCCGGTCATCATCAGCAGCCATGCCGAGATATGCTGCGATGAAAAGCGCCGTGCCAGGATGATCGCCGGTAATCATTACGGGTGTAATCCCGGCTGAGAAACACTCCTGTACTGCTGCGTTAACTTCTTCTCTTGGCGGATCGAGCAATGCCACCATGCCCAGCAATGTCAAATCATGTTCAACGGTTTCTGCAGTTACTTTTTCCGGTAATGCCGGTAAATCGCAAAAAGCCAACGCCAGGACCCGATAGCCTTTTTCTGCAAGCTCCATGGCATAATCCTGTAATCCATCCGGTTCTATTTTATTTTTACCCTCCGTAGTCAGCTGTTGTTTACATAGAGGTAAAATAATTTCCGGTGCACCTTTGGTGAAGGCAATGAACTTACCGTCACTTTTCCTGTGAACTGTGCTCATACATTTTCGTTCGGAATCAAAAGGAACTTCAGCGACTCTCGGCAGACTCTGTTCCAGTTCTGTCTTGTCAAAGCCGTATTTCTGCGCTGCCACATACAAAGCCAGCTCAGTTGGATCACCCGCTATTTCGGTGCCTGCATTGCTTACCACTACTGACCGTATGTCGTTGTTTAATGCCAGCGCCTGACCAATCAGGTTCCAGGGTGATACGTTTTTCCCTTCAGGGGGAAATTCAGAATACGCATGCAAATCGACAATCACCTGCTCAAGTTGCATCTTGTTCTGGGTGAGTGTTCCTGTTTTATCGGCACAAATAAAGGTAACAGAACCAAGCGTTTCGACCGCCGGCAAATTACGTACCAGGGCACGCTGGCGGCTCATTTTCCGGGCACCGATTGCCAGGGACACGGTAATAACTGCAGGTAGTGCTTCCGGTATCGCCGCAACGGCAAGGCTGACGGCGGTAAGAAACATCAGCATGACCGGCTCACCGCGCAACAATCCCACCATAAATATAAAAGCGCATATGGCAAGTACAATCAGCGCCAAACGTCTGCCGAAGGTGGCCAGTCGTTTCTGTAAGGGTGTTTTGACTGATCTTTGTTGCTGTAACAATGATGCGATTTTGCCCAGTTCAGTTGTCATCCCCACTGCAATCGTGACTCCCAGGGCCCGTCCACGAGTAACCTGTGTACCTTTATATGTAATGTTATGTCGATCACCCAGGGGAACATCAGCCTCTGTCAGAGGAGATGAAGATTTCGCAACGGCAAGTGATTCTCCCGTGAGCGCGGCTTCCTCGATTTCGAGATTTTCGGCCTCAATCAGACGTAAATCGGCGGGCACAACATTACCTGCCTCCAGAAAAACCAGATCACCAACAACAAGTTCACGGGCAGTGATAGTGACTTCTTCTCCATTTCGCAATACCCGCGCCTCGGGTGCAGCCATGACCTTCAAGGCAGCAATAGCATATTCAGCCCGATACTCCTGACTTGCGCCAATGATTGCATTTAAAAGAACAATAACCAGGATAGCGATAGCATCTTCCGGTGCGCCAATTATTCCGGAAATAACGGCGGCCGCAATGAGGATCAAAATCATGAAATCTGAGAATTGTCGTAAGACAATATTCAGGAGTGTGTGACGCGCCTGTTCAACGATTTCGTTATAACCGTCTCTGGATAATCGATCAGATACAACTTTTGATTGTAAACCATGACCTCTATCAACCTGAAAATGTTCCAATACCCTGGTAACATCCATTACATGCCATTGCATCATTTCTTGAGGATCATTTGCCATGATTATTTACATGCTCGATACCCTGAAACCACATTTCAATTAATTAAATAAATCAGGATAGTAGTAACTACGGCAACCAGTATGGTTTGCAACCCGGAAAATAACCAGAATGTACCGCTGACACTCCCTAAAAACACGCCAAGCAGAAATATCAAAATGAAGGCAATGCCGATTCCGGCCACTAAAGGATCAAATGGTATTGGATAACCCATCAGGGTTAAAAACAATGGCACGATAATAATCAACGAGAGAATCAAGGGAGAAAGCCCATTCGTTATTGCAATTAAGAGCGGCATCCAGACGGATGCTTTTGCATGAGGGGATTCTTCAAGCTCCGAAATCATGGCGGTTTGTAATTCATGAAATTCGCGTTTTCGCTCGGCTGCCTCACTTACATAAGCACTGCTAAAACCGCTCATTGCCAATGCAATTGCCGCGCTCAAACACGCAGTAATGATAATATTCGCATTAGTCGTATTGCTGACATAAAATCCCACCAACAATCCCAGGGTTGTCAAGGCACCATCAAAGCCATTGACAACAAAGTATCGACGCGCAATATCATGTGATTTGCTAATGTAGACAAGGTCACGAAGCTTTTTAAGAAAAGTGGGAACCATGATTGAAACTGAGTAACTTATTAACTCAATGGCTTAGCTACGATGTGAAAATATTTCAGTGTTTATAAAACATGAACAACCTGGACACTATCCACACTGTGCAGTGACCCTCCCATTTCGTTGATAGCCTCTGTGATTTTCTCAAGATCAATGTCTGAACCTTCTATGAGCGCTTCCAGTGTCTGGGTTTGATCGTCCATTTCAACGAGATTGATTGTTACTCGCCACTCAGCATGTAAGGCTGCGATACCCTTGGCAAACTCCAGGATTGTCGGGTGATGTGGTTTTAAAATATCCAGTACAAGGCGGGTGACTTCTATCATTTTTCCTGCTAACTCTCGGGTTATATGTGATTATTTTTGAACCAACCTGTTTTTCTGCAGACCCTGGCCTGTCCCAACAAGCATAGTATATCTGTAAATGTCATTTTTGATGATCATTCCGGAACAATCCCCACCGCCGAATCTCATCAATTTGCATCGCTCGCGACCGGTATTGCCAGCCATTCAGATCGCACCACAGGGTTTTGGTCAATTTCTTGCAAGACAAATTAGTACCCGTTGTAGGTGATAAATACAGGATATCGGTATTCGTAACGAACCGATAGAATTGTTCTATTTTTACATTAACTATCCATTATAAGTAACTGTTTTATATAGTACTGTAAATTTCGATCATAGTATTGACGGAGATGCAAAATTTAACTGGCAGGCAGATTTACAGGAAGCGGGATCTTGCATGACGCACCGTAGTTGACATCCGTACACAATATTTGACTGCTAAACTCACATTAAATCGATTCGGATACGGGAGAGAGGTAAATGGCCACCAGGGCAAAAAAGTCAGCCAGCAAAACCAGTAGCAAGAAAAAAACCGGCAAAAAGAAAACGAGTACGAAAAAATCCACGGCCAAAAAAGTCACGATAAAGAAAACCAGCCGTAAAAAAACGGCTACAAGTAAAACGTCAAAAAAGAAACCCTCCGCCTCCAAAAAAACAAAAGGATCAATGCCTGGTACTATTTCAATCAGTCGGGAAGAACGCTGGCGTATGATTGCGACGACCGCTTATTTAAAAGCTGAGGCCCGTAATTTTTCGCCCGGCCATGAAATGGAAGACTGGTTGGCTGCCGAGAGAGAAGTGGATGCACTGATCGGCGGGAAAAACCGCAACAAATAATCTGCCATCGAAAGCAAGCGTTATTGACTTGACAAGAAGGGGAATCCAGGTCCACCTTGTCGATCGACCAATGCTGCGCTTAGCTTAGCTAACGGCTTATTTCGCGAAATTTACTGGCGAACCCCTTCAAACGAAAAAAATAATTCAACCGTTTTTGAGGCGGGTCCCAAATCATAGTTGATACCGTAATCCGCCAGTTTCAACGTCGTCGTGCCTTCAAACCCTCGTCGATAACCACCCCAGGGGTCAGGTCCGTGCCCGACATGCTTTACTGCAATTGTGATATTTCGCGTTACGCCATGTAAGGTGAATTTACCATTCAGCATCGCGGTACCGTCCCCATTATCCATAAAGCTGGTGCTGGTAAAATACGCCTCGGGGTATTTTGTGACATGTAGAAAGTCTTCGCCGCGCAGATGTTTATCACGCTCAGCATGATTTGAGTCAATGCTGTCTGTTTCTATCACCACCTTGATTTTCGAGGTATCTGGATTTTTCTCATCATAACTGAAAGCACCATGGAAATTATTAAACCGCCCATATAACCAGCTATAACCGAGGTGCTTTATTCGAAATTGGATAAAAGCATGCGCATCTTTGGTATCAATGAGGTATTCATCAGCGATAACCAACCCGGGCAGAACCAGAGTACTGAGCAGGATAAAATTAATAATACATTTTTTATACATGGATCTTCTCCTGATACTTCAATTTGTATTACTAACTCTATTTTTAACGACCAAACATTCGGGCTAAAGTTCTGTCCCGATCGATAAAATGGTGCTTTACCGCCGCAAGGACATGTAGCGCGCTTAACCCAATTAAAATAAACGCTAACAGGAGATGCATGTCACCTGCTATTTCTTCCTGTTGTTCAAATCTGTATACCGTCGCTGGAATTGTAACAATTCCAAATATCTCTATGGGCCGGCCATCGGCAGTAGATATCAAATATCCACTCAGGATAACGAGAAATATCAGCAAGTTAATTGTCCAGTGCACCAGGGTTGCAATACTGTGCTCAAATCGTGAAACACCCGGTAATGATTGCGGTTTTTTATTTGCCCAGCGCCAAGCCAGACGAAACACCATTATGACAAACAATAACAAACCAATGCTCTTGTGAAGATCCGGGGCGCGAAGATACCAGGGATCATAATAGGTTAATTCGACCATCCACAGGCCCAGAAAAAACAGCCCGGTTACCGCAATTGCAATCAGCCAATGCAGTACGATTGCAATGATGCCGTACTCTGAATCGGTGTCTCGCCACATTAACATATTTATATTAACTCCACATTCGCGCATTGACTAACGAGGCATCATTCGCGGCCCCTGCACGAGTAAAATATACTAGAGAGCGTCTTGTCATTTTGCATCAGGCAATGAGATGCTACACTCAATAGTATACAAGGACTCGATTTCGTACGGATGGTAGTTAGTTCATGACACAGCGATACCACAAGACCATAGCCATCTTGCTTTTATTCAGCCTGGGACTCCTGTTAAATAGCACTTTAATAAGCAATGAAAAAAACTCGATTATTCAATTAACTATCGAAGATGTAATTGGCCCTGCGACCGATGACTATATCGAGCGCGCCCTGACTAGCGCCGTGCAGGAACAGGCCAAGCTTGTGGTTATCCGGATGGATACTCCGGGTGGACTGGATACCGCGATGCGGGGCATCATTAAAAACATTACCAACTCCGCCATTCCCGTCGCCACCTTCGTCGCGCCAACCGGCGCGCGCGCCGCCAGCGCCGGTACCTATATTCTTTATGCAAGCCATATTGCCGCAATGGCACCCGGCACAAATCTTGGTGCCGCCACCCCGGTCCAGATCGGTGGCATGCCGACGCCAGGAAAAACTGATAAAGAAAAAGAAAAGGAAACGAAGGATAGATCCACACAACCGGCACCAGCCGACGCCAAAACCAGGAAAGTCATTAACGATGCCGTCGCTTATATCCGCGGCCTGGCGGAATTACATGGCCGCAACCAGGATTGGGCCGAGAAAGCCGTACGCGAGGCCGCCAGCCTGCAAGCCAGTGAAGCCCTGAAACTGAACGTCATCGATATCATCGCCGACAGCGTTCCGGATCTATTAAATAAACTGGAAGGCAGAGAAATCCTCGTGCTAGGTGAAAAACGCACCTTGCATACGGCTGGTTTGCCCGTCAAACAGATTGAACCAGACTGGCGCAGCCGCCTGCTGAGTGTCATAACCAACCCCAACATCGCTTATATTTTGATGCTCATCGGCATCTACGGTCTGATCTTCGAATTTTCCAATCCCGGTGCAATTGTCCCGGGTACCATCGGGGCCATTGCCTTATTGCTGGCTCTCTATTCCTTCCAGTTATTACCGATTAATTATGCCGGGGTTGCCTTAATCCTCCTCGGCGTGGCACTCATGGTCGGTGAAGCGTTTCAACCCAGTTTTGGCATGCTCGGCATTGGCGGGACCATTGCCTTCGTCATTGGTTCTATCATTCTTATGGATACCGACACGCCCGGATTTGGCATAGATATCTCCGTCATTCTTACATTTGCGGCCACCAGTGTGTTGATCTTTATATTTGTGATCGGCATGGCTATCAAAGCCAGACAACGTCCCGTTGTGAGTGGTATGGAAGAACTCATTGGTGGCGAAGCCATAGCCGATAATGATTTTGATCGCCAGGGGACAGTGACGATACACAGCGAACATTGGAATGCGGTGACAGAGCAACCTTTGCATAAAGGCCAGACTGTAAAAGTGATTGATATAAATGGACTCATCCTTCATGTAAAACCTCTGGAGGATATCAAACAGGAGGAAACATCATGACAATATATGCATCGTATATTGTAATTTTCTTTGTTATTGCGTTTTTATTCAGCGCAATCAAGATATTGCGTGAATATGAACGCGGCGTGGTATTTCTGCTTGGGCGATTCTGGAAAGTCAAAGGTCCGGGTTTCATTATCATTATTCCAATTATCCAGCAAATGGTCAGGGTTGACCTGCGCACCATCGTCATGGATGTGCCTACCCAGGACGTCATTTCACATGACAATGTATCCGTCAAAGTCAATGCAGTGGTCTATTTTCGGGTCGTCGATCCCGAGAAAGCCATTATCCAGGTGGAAGACTTCTATGCAGCAACGAGTCAACTGGCACAAACAACACTGCGTTCCGTCCTCGGTCAGCATGAATTGGATGAAATGCTGGCAGAACGGGAAAAACTGAATACCGATATTCAAGGCATTCTTGACCGGCAGACGGATGCATGGGGGATAAAAGTCAGTAATGTGGAA
The DNA here is from genome assembly GCA_040235565.1 of Thiohalomonadales bacterium. Classification (GTDB taxonomy): domain Bacteria; phylum Pseudomonadota; class Gammaproteobacteria; order UBA6429; family Thiohalophilaceae; genus JAHEIJ01. The sequence goes on from JBECLA010000067.1 coordinate 34,076, forward strand.
ATCAAACATGTCGATCTGGATGAAAGTATGGTACGTGCAATTGCCAAGCAGGCTGAAGCCGAACGTGTGCGACGCGCCAAGATTATTCATGCTGAAGGGGAAATGCAGGCATCCGCGCAATTACTTGAAGCAGCCAAAAAACTATCAGAAAAATCACAGGCGTTACAGTTACGGTATTTACAAACCTTGACCGAAATTGCCACTGACAAAACCAACACGATTGTGTTTCCGATACCAATGGATATTCTTGAAAGCTTTATTAACAAGAAAAAGTCGGAGTAGTCATAGCAAATAACCTCAGTCGCGACGAAGCTTGTCCGATATGGCTATGGGTGAGGGATACTTCAGCACTACCAGATAGGATGAAATAATAAATGTCACGATTGTGCTGAACTGGATAAGATATGAAGCCTTGTGGCTGATGACACCAAGCTCCAGGGCCAGCACGGAGATTAATAACGAAAATTCGCTAACTTGACCCAGACGCACACCAACTTCCATTCCTACTGCTACCGGTTCGCCGGAATATGCCAATAACCATTTAAATATATATGGCTTTAATAATAATGCCAGCACTGCAATGATCAGGCCGGGCAGTAGTACGTCCTGAATAATGAGCAGATCAAAACTTGCCCCCAGAGCAAAAAAGAAAATAACCAAAAAGAAATCTCTTAATGGTTTAAGGCTTTCCCCAATGAACATGGCAACGGGGTTTGTTGCCAGCGAGATACCGGCGATGAATGCCCCAATTTCCGCCGAGAGCCCCAACATTGAAGCCAATTCAGCGACGCCCAGACACCAGCCAATTGTGACAAGAAAGATATATTCCCGGATCCGATCAAATCGTTGAATAAGCCTGATAAGCACATAGCGTTCAAACACGAATGTAAATGCAATCAAACCAAGCAGTGACAAAATTAACCGGATAACCTCCAATACTGGCAAGGCCATATGCCACTCGGTAGGCAACAGCATCAGGATCAGAATAGCAATAATGTCCTGCATCAGGAGAATACTGATAATGATTTCTCCGGTATGTTGATGGTGCAGTACAGTTGTTGGTAGCAATTTGAGGCCGATAATGGTGCTTGAAAACATCATGGCGGCACCAATAACAAATGCATCGGCGAGAGCAAATCCGAAAAGCAGGGCAGCACCAGCTCCGATAATCAGGAAGAGCAACGAACTGATACCGGTCACCAGCGTGGTTTCGCGTAACATTAAAACCAGTTTTTGAGGCGGCAGATTGATACCCAGCAAAAATAATAGAAAGATGATGCCGATATGTGAGATTTGGCTGATAATTTCAGGATCTGATACAAAATTCAGGCCAGAGGGGCCGAGCAAGATACCGAGCAGGATATAAACCACAAGTAAAGACTGTCGCGCATAGAGTGCCAGCGTTGCCAATATCGCTGCACCCGTGAAGATCAAGAAAATATAAAAAATGACAGATTCTGGATGCATTGATTTCCAGTATTGCTTTCAAATCCAGGATATTCAGTATACACATCCGATGAAAGGAAAAACGGAGTAGGAGCAATGACCCAATAAAGTATGATTGTGTGCGTTTAATCCCACATCCACAATAAATGGCGGGTTATCTCACATTTCAGGAAACAGGTCTGGATGGTAATTATTTTTTGTTTTTAATTAAGATACTTATGAATGATTTATAATGTTATTTCTAGTATAAGCAGCAGGTACCGGAATGTTGAATTGGTTAAAATTTGACCGGTACTTCTGTCAACTTGAAGAGGCGGCTTGTTTCAGTTTGACGGGGGTATCAAAATACGCCTAACCATTTTTTCTTGCGGTACCGGGTGATTTGATCAGCGACATCAATATAACCCGCCGCCGTGGCCATGTCTTCGGCACGCTTTTTCATCTTGTTGCGCAGTGCGGCATCCGCGCCACTATCGAGCAACAAGCTGACGCTCTGTTGCTTGCCTTTAGCGGCAGCTTGCATGAGCGCCGTTTCGCCCAGTTGATTACGCAAGTCCAGTTGCGCTTCCAGGGCTATCAGAACTTTAATCGCATTGATATGCCCGCGGCTCGCGCTTAGCATCAAGGGGGTGTTGCCATCTCGTGTCTTTGCATTCACATTGCTACCTGCCTTAACAAGCAGCGCAATCGAATTGGCATCGCCTTGCCATGCGGCTTGATGCAATGGTATGCGCCCCTGCAGATCGGCAATGCCCGGATCCGCGCCCTTACGCAGCAATAACTTCACCATAGCTGTTTGACGCGCTGTCGCAGCATACCAGAGCGCTGTACGATTATCCTTGTCTCGATTATCCGGATTCGCGCTGGAATCAAGGAGATGCTTCAGGATACTTTCCTGACTGTTCCGTACCACCCAGACCATCACAGGCTGTTTATCCAGATGCCCAATATCCGGATTTGCACCCTTCATTATCAACAGGCTTGCCGTACCTTCATGACCGCCACGAACGGCATATAAAAGTGCGGTCGCTTCACGCCTGTCTTGCTGGTTAATTTTTGCGCCCGATTTTATCAAGCTCTTGACCGAAGATAGATGACCATTTTCAGCCGCATACATCAGGGCGCTGCGACCGAGCTCATTCGTTGCATTGACTTTTGCCCCACGCCGCAGTAACTGCTCAACGATCTGATTATTACCTTGCCATGCCGCCCTGATTAGCGGTGTATTACCTTCGGGATCTTTCTGTTCGACCTGGGCGCCTTGACGTAGGAGCAGGGCAGCCACATCGGTTTCACCACGCCATGCCGCGATCATCAGCGGCGACCAGCCGGAATAAGCCTGTTGGCCGGTTTTAATTGCCTTGAGCTTGGTACTGGTGGAGACTGTTTTTGTCGCATCGGAATTTGTAACTCGTAACCCTTTCGTGTGTAAATAATTGACTACGTCAGCATGATTGCCACGTTTTGCAAGATCGATTGCATTACGAGAAGCCTTGTTTTTCCTGCCTAACAAACTTTTGTTCGATTGCACAAGCAGCTTAACAATATCAAGCCGTCCATGAGATGCGGCAACATGCAGTGCGGTGTTACCGTTTGCATCCGTTATTGCAGGATTGGCACCAGACTTGAGCAAGAGTCGTGTAGCCTTAATGTGCCCATTGCGTATTGCAAGTAATAAAGCAGTATCACCGATCTGATCACGCAAATTGATATCCGCATTCTGCTTCAGCAACAAACGTATACTTTTATTGTCGCCACGGAAAGCAGCTTCCATCAGGGGAGTGCGGCCGTGTTGATCACGCCAGTTTACCGGTGCCCCTTGCTCAAGCAGATCTTCAACTTGTGACTGATTACCGGTACGCACGGCGATAAACAAACCAAAGCCTGGATTTTTCACGGCTTCCGCACTGACATTTCCAGCATCATTCAATTTGTCAATTGCAGGCCCATATTTCTGTTTGGCAGCCAGTTGATACCAGTGCTTTGCCTGATTGATATCAGATTGGGTACCCAAACCGCGTTCATACATTGTTCCCAGGGTATATTCAGCACGAACGTGGCCCTGCCGCGCAGCTTGCTGGATAAGCTTGAAGGCACTGACGTAATTTTTATCAATACCCCGACCGGTACGATACATACTGGCAAGTTGATATTGTGCTTCCGGATCACCACGCTTTGCCAATGGCTGCAATAGCGCAACCGCTCGTTCGAATTGACGGGCCCGAATCGCCAGTTTCGCATCTGACAGGGCATCTGCCGGTACTGATGCCGAAATAACAAGCAGGAATAAAACGAGATATAATCGCATACTTATATAAATCAATTGTGCTGGAATTCGGTTTTATGCGTCTCTAACTATAACAATCATGCAGTACCAAACTTTGTTTCAACTTCAATGCCAATACTCTTCAGAAACCCGGTTGGTAAGATACCGCCCGCACTGACGATAACAGCGTCATTATCAATCGAAAATTCATTACCTTCCTGTTCAAGCAATATACTGTTTTTCATGATCTTCTTAACATTTGATTTCATATGTACTTGAAGAATATTTTTATCTATGGCGGCCTGTACCTTGTCACGATTCTTTGGCTTGGCACGACTAAAGGCTTCACTGCGATAGGAAATCGTGACTTTCGTATCCGGCTCTGCTGCAATACTCAATGCCGCCTCAAGCGCGCTATCACCTCCACCGACCACCAGCACCTTGTGACCACGATATTGTTCCGGATCGATTAAGCGATATACGACTTTACTCATTTCCTCACCTGGTACACCGAGTTTGCGAGGTGTGCCACGCCGGCCAATAGAGAGTAATACGGTTTTACTTTGATAGGTTCCTTTATTGCTGGTTATTGTAAAACCATCGCCGGTTTTCTCTACTTTTTCGACTGGCTCATTGGTATTTATTTTTAAACCCGTATTTTTTTTAACCCCGTCCCAAAACTGCATCAGGGCCTCCTTGGAGGTTTCTCGAAATTGCATTTTACCGATCAGCGGTAATACGGCAGGCGCTGTCATGACAATCTTGCCACGCGGGTAGTGGGAAACGGTCCCGCCAAACGAATCCTGTTCGAGCGTGACAAAGCGAAGTTTGTGCTTCATGGCATTCAATGAGGCAGCAATCCCCGCAGGGCCAGCGCCAATGATGACGACATCAAGCTGTTCCGAGGATTTACTTCGTGCCTTTTGTGCAATCGAATCCATAGCTTCAATTCCCTGGCGGATTGCATTTCGAATCAGGCCCATGCCGCCCAACTCACCTGCGATGAATATGCCAGGGATATTGGTTTCGAAGTTCGAATTCACCAGGGGGATATCCACACCGCGCTTCTCGGTACCAAACACAAGGGTAATCGCGTCAAATGGACAGGCTTTTTTACATGCGCCGTGTCCAACACAGCTGGTGGGATTGATCAGCCTCGCTTTACCGCCCACCAGCCCGAGAATCTTTTTTTCCGGGCAGGCAGACACGCAGGATGCGCAACCGAGGCATTTGTTAGGGTCGATAACCGGGTGCAACGAAGCAGGTTCCGTCAACCCCGCCTCAACGGCCTCCTGATAGACGCTGTGGCTCCGGTGATGGGAACGATGTCTGATCGTCACATAGACACCCAGAATCAGGATGGCAGGCAGTACATAAACCACCAGCCAGATGGGCAAAGTTGCGGTCATATCGGCAATATCTCATTAATTAACAGGGACTTAAAAATTTTCATATTCACCTATTATTATTAGGTGTTTATACGTTTTTTACATGAAATCAATCACAAAAGATGAATCAGGCCCAAGCATAATAGATCCATATCCCTTATTATTGGGACGGTATTCCCATTTTTTTCAAAAAACAATACAACTGCGGATGGAGATTTCAAAGTGACAGATGCTGTAGCGGCCCAAGTTACGCCAGGCATAAACGTAAATTTGCGACAACGTTCTCACTGGCAACAATTGGGTAATCGAATTTTTATTGTCTTCATTCTTTTCTTAATGGGATTTGGTTGGTATCAACGAGAAGACTCCTATTTTGAAGCCGAATCCGGGCTGGGATATGTGCTTGGAATTGTGGGCGGGAGTCTGATGTTGATACTGCTACTGTATCCCTTACGCAAGCGTCTACGTTCCCTGGATAGGTTCTTATCCGTAAAGTTCTGGTTCCGACTCCACATGTTGTTCGGAATTCTGGGACCAATTGCCATTCTTTACCACTCATCTTTTTCACTTGGTTCAATGAACAGTTCGATCGCGCTTGTGTGTATGTTGTTGGTAGCATCCAGCGGACTCATCGGTCGTTATTTGTATGTAAAGATTCATCATGGTCTTTACGGGGCACGTACCCGAATTTCCGAGTACCAGGCAATGGCCGAAAAACGACGCGAAGTGCTGGTAAAAGCCTTGCCGCATGGTGAGAGAATTATCACTGAACTTGAAAGCATGGAAAAAATCAGTACAACCCAGGCACACGGTTTGATTCACAGTTTACGTCTGCGAAAAATGACGAAGGTTGAGACAAAGAGAATCAGAAAACTTATAAGAAAAATTCTCAAACATGCCTATAAAAAAGAAAAATGCATAAGTCGAAAAGCAGCGCATATTATAAATAAGGGAATTAACGAATACTTCATTATTGTAAAACGCGCCGCGGACCTTCGTGTCAATGAACGCTTGTTTGCCTGGTGGCATATATTACATTTTCCATTATTTCTGATGATGCTGATTACAGGCATTGTTCATGTTTTTGTTGTGCATATGTACTAACAAATACCTGAAAATAAAATTCGCTCATGGAAGACGACTAATAATTAGAACATGCATAAACAATTTTTTTTGGTTATTGGATGGTTGATTTTGTCATCAATTTTGAATATCTGTGCTGCCGATTCTCTTGAATCTATATTCAGTCCTGGCGAATTATCAGCCGCACACAAGGATTTCGATGAACGTTGTGATAGTTGTCATGACACTTCAGACAAAGCGAAACAGGACAAATTATGCCTGGATTGCCACGATCATAAGGATGTTGCGAATGACATCCGGCAACATAAAGGATTTCACGGTCGAATCAAAATGCCCGGCCAGAATGCTTGCAAACAATGTCACCGTGAGCATCGTGGACGAAGCGCGATCATTACAGCATTAACCATAGGTTCATTTGATCACAGTAATACTGATTTCGAATTAAAAGGAGAACACCTGGTTCTTGACTGTAAAACATGTCACAAACAAGACATGAAATATCGTGAGGCACCATCAGATTGCTATAGTTGCCATAAAAAGCAGGATATCCATAAAGGTGATTTAGGAAAAAAATGTGAAACGTGCCATGTAGAAAGCAGTTGGAAAAAATCCGGATTTGATCATGACAAAAATACTGATTTCCCTTTGAAAGGAAAACACAAACAAATAGATTGCCAGCTGTGTCACATAAATAATGAATTCAAGAATGCGCCGAAAGAATGTTTCAGCTGTCACAATTTAAATGATGTCCACGGGCGTCGTTATGGTCAAAAGTGTCAGAACTGTCATGTAGAAACAGAATGGAAAAAAATCAGGTTCGATCATGCAAGAGATGCAAATTATAAATTGACGGGTAAACATTCCACGGCTAATTGTGACAGTTGTCATACAGGAAATCTTTATAAACAGAAAGTCAGCAAACTATGCGTTAATTGTCATCGTAACGATGATGAACACAAAGGTAAAAACGGGGATAAATGCCAGGAGTGTCATACCACAAAAGGATGGGGTAATTCTCGATTTGACCACAATAAGGAAACAGATTTCCCCCTGACCGGGCAACACAAGACAGTAACCTGTGATTCTTGTCACCGCGGAGCATTGGATAAAAAATTACCAAAAGATTGTTACAGTTGCCATCAATACAATGATCCACATACAGGAAAAATGGGAGAAGATTGTGCCCAATGTCATAACACGCAGGGGTGGAATAAGAAAATATTCTTCGCTCATGACATCACTCGTTTCCCGCTTATTGGAATTCATGCCGTAACCGCATGCGAAGAATGCCATATCACGCAAGATTACAAGGGAACTCATATTCGATGCATTAACTGCCATGAATCACGGGACGAGCACAAAGGTCGTTTAGGTGAAGATTGTGGCTACTGTCATAATCCAAATAGCTGGAGTACGTGGTTATTTGACCATAACCGGCAAACTGAATTTAAGCTTGAGGGCGCGCATGCTGATATCCAGTGCTATAGCTGTCATCGAACAAGAACAAAGAATCTGAAACAATCAATCGCCAATTGCGCAAGTTGTCATAGCGGGGATGACATACATCAGGGAGGTTTCGGTCAGTACTGTGACCGTTGCCATACCACGCGTGATTTTAAAGAACTGAACATGCTGAGCAACCGCTAGGCATAATATGCCCGCCAAGGAAATGCAGCAATGAGCCGAATCATTATAACGTTACTGTTTGTGTTCTTGAGCCTGCAAGGAAAGGTATTTGCGGAATCGACAAATGATTTTGATCATTTTTCTACCGGCTATGTACTGACCGGTGCACATAGAATCGTAGAATGTTCAAAATGCCATGGTCAGGGATTATTCAAGGGCACACCGAGATATTGTTTCGGTTGTCATAATAGTAATGTCGCAATTGGCAAGTCTGCGACACATATTCAAAGCAGTAATCGCTGTGATGACTGCCATACCACGATCGCGATGACCCCGGCAAGATTTGATCATCGCGGTGTAATTGGGAGTTGTCAATCATGCCATAACAGCGTGACCGCGGTGGGTAAGAATCCGGGGCATATAAACACACTTAACAACTGTGAATCATGCCATAACACCGTTTTGTTTAATCGCGTCGGTCGTGTTGACCATGCTGCGGTTATTGGTACGTGCAGTAGCTGTCATAATAACTCAACAGCAAGAGGTAAACATGCTGGTCATATAATCACAACGGCGGAGTGTGATAGCTGCCATAGCACCCAGACATGGCGCGCGGCCCGATTCAATCATGCGAATGTAACTCCTGGCACCTGCAGCAATTGCCACAATGGGACTCAGGCTACAGGTAAGCCCAATAACCATATACAAACAACTGCACAATGCGATAGTTGCCATTCAACAAACGCCTGGCTACCGGCCAACTTCGACCACACCAATGTTACGGGCGCTTGTTCTACCTGTCATAATGGCACCCAGGCAACCGGAAAACCCGGCGGTCATTTTGTCACCAGCCAGGAATGTGACAGTTGCCATTCGACCAATAACTGGACCCCGGTGCTGATATACCGGCATGTCTCTCCGAATTATCCCGGCCAACACACCTCATCTGTGACCTGTATTTCCTGTCACACAACGAATAATGAGCAGATTATTTGGCCTTTTGCCGCATATCAACCCACCTGTGCAGGTTGTCACGCTGATGACTTCAGACCTGATCCGCACAAAAAAGTTGATAGCCCTGCAATTTTTTATACGGTGAACGAATTACGCGACTGTACTGGTTCATGTCATATGTATACAGACAGCACATTCACAACTATAGAGCTGAATCGAACTGCTCAACATCGCACAAATTCCGGAGGCTGGTAAATGTTGTTGAACATCATGAACAATCTGCGAAACAGTAATTTCCTGGTATTACTTTTTTGTTTCGCCTTCTTGCCGGTTTTGGATACACAGGCACAACCCGCAGGAAACAGAGCCGTTGACAATACCGAGGCAGAAATCATAAATGGATGCTCAGTAATTACCGTCACTTTTGTTTTTCCTGTTCAATATCTGTCTCATTTTCCCAAATCAAAAGGAAACGAATTGCGCGTGCAGTTTTCACCATTGATTACCGGGCAAGCAACTGTTCTGGCAGAAATATCGAATGAAGCTGTAAGACTCATGGATGATGTTGATGTACCAATTACCCGCTTTGAATACATTGGCGGCCAATTCACGGAAAACCCGTATTTATGGCTTACATTTTCCGAATCGGTTTATTTTAAAGTCGAGCAGGGTGCTGATTTCAGAAGCGTGATACTTTACTTGTCTACCAAATCAATTGAAGCCTGTGAATAGCCCATGGCTATATAAAAATACTTTTTCACTTTTGTTTCTGCATTTTAATTTGTGCAGAAACTAAGTAAGCCAAATAATTAATGAGTTGTGGGCGAAAAAACATTGATCTTGTCAACAAGTCTTACCAGGCAGTCCCGAATTGCTTTCGTCATCTACGCCATTGGAATATTTTTCTTTCCTACCATCTTGCTTGCAAAAGAAAGTGAAAAAGCAGTATATGTGGACTATCCCTATGCGATTAATCTGCAGTCCACAACCACCCCCCTTGACAAGGCTGCAATACCAAAATTACAACTATTCAAGGATCATCGCCTTTATACAATGAGTCTTACATTAAATGGACAAACCTGGACCAGATTACGACTGGGTTTCTTTAAGACCAAGCAGGACGCCCTGGCAGCACACAAAACACTTGTACAGCATTATCCTGAAGCGTGGATCACCATTGTTGGCGAACTGGAACGTGACAATTCCATAAGGACCGCAATAGCAATAAATGGGCGAGTACTACCTAGTGGAGTGAGTCCGCCAGAGATTGTGGAAGCAGATACTCAGGACAAACAAGTTGTTGATTTGTCACCATTCCCGGTTGAGTCGAATGAACCACCATTGACATCTGTACCAACTCCAGAGCCGGCTGTTGCAACAATTGCTGCCACGTCGATTCCTGCAAATACTAATCAGGATCCCCAAATTGCTGATCAACCGTCCAGCAAGACCGCAAAACTGCTTGAACAGGCTCGAACAGCGTTTACCGCAGGCGAGTATCAGAAGACCATACAGTTGACTACCGCAATACTTGAAATGCCTGAATCGAAGGAATCGAAAGACGCACTTGAATTATTGGGGGTTGCCAGAGAAAGAAACGGGCAAATAGCACATGCAAAAGCAGAGTATGAAAAATATCTTACTCTCTACCCTGATGGCGAAGATGCAAAACGGGTTTCTCAGCGTCTCGCAGGACTGGTCACTGCTGTCAGCAAGCCAACTTCACTTGCAAGTTCTGGCGCACGAAAGAAAGCGAAAAAACCAACTGGCTGGCAATCAGTAGGCAGTTTCTCGCAATATTATTACAGAGATGAGAGGTCCATCGATGATGAAGACAATATCGTTGACCTGTCATCACTCATCTCGACATTCGACATGAGATCCCGGAAGAGAACAGAAAATTACGATCATCGATTTCAGATTACTGCTGATCATGCCTATGATTTTCTGGATGACGAAAGCGAAGGTCGTTTTTCCAGGTTGTATTATGAAATGATAAACCGTGATAATAATAATCATTTCAAAGTCGGGCGCCAGACATACAGCGAAGGGGGTGTGTTGGGATTATTTGATGGTGGAGTTTTCGGTCTGGGTATAACACGTAAATCCAGTGTAAATCTTGCAGCCGGCTACCTTCTGGATATTGAGGATTTATTGGATTTTAATTATACAAAAGACAGAAAATTCGCCTCCCTTAATGTGGATGTTGGTAATGAATTCAAGGATTGGGACATTAGCTTTTATTTCATCCAACAAATGGTTAGCGATATTGTTGACAGACAAGCCGTTGGAAGCGAAATACGGTATTTTAAGCCTACATTTAATATATTCAGTCTGATTGACTACGATACCTCTTATGACGAATTGAATATTTTTCTCCTGAATGCCAACTGGGTATTTCCTCAGCAAGGTACCCTCTACACTACCATAGATAGTAGAAAGGTTCCCTATTTATCAACCAGTAACGCATTACAAGGTCAACCTTTCGAAACTATCGAAGATCTGGAAACAATTTTCAGTGAAGAGGAAATCAGACAACTTGCGCAGGACAGAACGGCAACATCGAATACCTTTACTGTAGGCGGTTCCAGACAGCTCAATGGGTTTATGAACGGTCATGGCCAATATCAAGTCAGCGGGGATATTACTTACAATACCATATCTGATATGCCGGCTTCGGGCGGGGTACCGGAATTACCGGGTACGGGTGACAATTATTTCGTTGGTACTCAATTTATCGGTAGTAATGTAATCAAAAGAGGTGATACGAGTATATTGTCTCTGCGCCTCGGATTTACCGAAATTTCAGATGACCTGACAGTATCTTTTGATACCCGTTATCCAATAACAGAAAAACTCAGATTCAACCCGCGAATACAATATTTTCGACGCGAAGGCACAGAAAACGATAATTTGCTGAAAACATTACGCCTATCAGTTAAAGCGGATTATCGTTTGCTGAACAGAATGCTGGTAGAAGGCGAAGTAGGGTATGACGATACTGATGACCAGGTCGGTGGTTTCGTAACAAAAAGTGAGAGTCTTTTCTGGTATCTTGGTTACAGACTGGACTTCTAGTATTTTGCGCAATTCCTGATTTTGTACTTGAGACTGCGCGCTTTTATTTTAACTTGCCAGTTATTGTTATCAGTTAACTGTTGGGGATAATCCAGACGGCCTCCTGTTGCAATGCACCGTTATTCCATTTATATGACACAATATATCCGCCTTTTGAGGCGAATCGTTGATCCGGACCCAGGCTAAAATGGGGGTAGACAGAATAAAACAGGGTATTATCCACCATGTGTTCTATTCTCTCGATCAGATAATCACCCGAAAGATTATTGCGCATATGTTTTATTGCATCTGCGAGTGTTGTCATTGTAAAAAAAGCATTCGACATAACCTGATCATCAGTAACTGGAATTTTCTTAAGCCTGGCCCATGCCGAAAATCGTCTAAGTTGCCTGTCACGATCTTTGTCCAGACAAAAACGTTGCGCAATAAATATCTTGTCGTTTAATTCATTTTCAGCGGTTAATGCTTCCTTACTGTTTAATTTGTACGATATATACACGCGCGATGCATTTTCAATGTAATTAGTCAATTCTTTATTATTCGTTGTGTCACGCATATCTCCCCAGAAGACCAAATAATAGGGTTCTTCATTTTCGTTGAAACGGGTCGAGTCATGACCTTCAACACTTTTGGTATTGTTGATTATATTTTTAAATACCGAGATATTATTTTTGGCCTGTATTATTTGATTCAGTTTCTCGGCCGCTATTACTGCACGACCATCATCTTCATTGTAGATTTGGACGATCGACTTTATATTTTTATCATCATGTTGCGATATATGGTGGGCTATCAGTTTTGCATCCAGAATCATGCCCTGTGAAAAATATAACGTGTAAGAATCGAATCTCTCATTGCCTGGTATATCCGTGGTTGGAAACAAGCAGGGGAGTGATCTTTCATTACAAAAACGATGCATTATTTGCCAGTCATTTCCTACGCCATTAACCAGAGCAAAGACGGGTTGTTTCTTGTAGAACAAGTCCAGCTGCTGTTTCCAGCTATCTGGCTTGCCAGTCAATTGCCAGGTATGCAATCGCCATTTTCGATAAGAGCCATAATGCCATGTCTTGTGCCATGGTGAATAATCTGCACGGCGTTTTT
>JBECLA010000011.1:0-9783 GCA_040235565.1 Thiohalomonadales bacterium
ATCGTTATCAACAGACCAAGGACCTGTATGAACAGCAACGTCGCGCCACCGAGCGCGACACCCGTAGTTCATACCTGAATGTGCTCGCCAATATCAGTTCCGTAAGAGCATTTGCCACGGCGCTGGAATCCACGAAAACCGCGCTGCAGGCCACCGAAGCCGGCTACGAAGTGGGCACCCGCACCGCGGTCGACGTACTCAACTCGCGTCGCGATGTGTATAGTGCAGAGCGCGACTATGCCCGTTCCCGTTACACCTATATCCAGCAAACACTGCGCCTCCGGGCCGCAGTCGGAACCCTCTCTGACCGTGAGATTGCCGCCATCAACAAGTGGCTGAAGTAAATAGTTTCATCCTGATTCTGACCCGGGCGGAAACCACCCTCCAGCCGGGAGGTGGACATGGCGGTCGTAATTCGTCCGGTGCCGAAGCGATGATCCTCGAACGATGGCGGATGACAACCCCGCCCGACTGAGATCAGCTTCGTGCCTGCTGCGCTGATTTACCTCAACGCTTCGGGTATCATGAACGCAATTTTTTAATCCCACACACCCATGTCAGAAACACGTCACACCGACTTTCAGGTTAAAGATTTCCTTGCGCCGAAATACTGGGCCACCTGGCTGGGGCTGGGCGTATTACGCTTAAGCTGTTACTTACCTTTTGCCTGGTTGATTCATATTGGCACGGCGCTGGGCTGGATGGGCTTTTATCTGCTGCCGGGACGACGGCGCATCACCCGCACCAATGTTCGCTTGGCGTTTCCTGATCTGAATGAACAACAGCAGCTTTCAATCGTTAAACACAGCTTTTATTCCGCGAGCATTGCCATCTTTGAATCCGCGTTTTCCTGGTGGGGTTCCGATAGCAAAATCAGGCCGCTGTATCAGATCGAAGGTCTGGAACACCTGCAGACCGCCAAAAAAGCGGGAAAAGGGGTGATCCTGCTAGGGGGACATTACACAACCCTGGAAATCAGTGGTCGCCTCCTTGCCTATGAATCACCTGACATCTTCCCCACCTATAAACGGGCGCATAATCGTTTATTTGAAGCCGTGATGACTCATCAGCGACGGCGGGTCAGCGCCGGTTTGATCAAGAGTTCAGATATGCGGGCGATTTTGCGTTGCCTAAAAGATAACAAGATTGTCTGGTATGCCCCGGATCAGGACTTCGGCATCCAGAACTCTGTCTTTGCACCCTTCATGGGTGTCCCAACTGCTACTTTGACGATCACTGCGCGACTGGCCAAGCGCTCCGGGGCGCCGGTGTTGCCGTTTTATTCCGAGCGCCTGCCGCACCAGCAAGGATATCGGTTGCGAGTCGGCGCGCCGTTGAAATCTTTTCCAACCGGAAATGATGTCGCGGATGCCACCGCGATCAATCACGCCATCGAGCAACAGGTGCGGCGTACGCCGGAACAATATCTCTGGGGCCATCGTCGATTCAAGACTCGCCCGCATGGAGAACCGTTATTCTATAAACCACGACGAGATTCCAGCCTGCGTAAATACAGTCTGCTGTTGGGCGTGTTGGCTCTGCCCGCCATCATCTATACCGCCTGGCAAGCCTGGCGTTACGATGACCGGCGTTATCTGACAGAACGGCTCGGTGTGGCGAATTATTTACCCGGTCCGTTTGATATCTGGCTACATGCCGCTTCAGTGGGTGAGGTCAATGCGGTGATTCCGCTGGTGGAACTTATTGTCCAGAGACATCCTGACTTATCCCTCATTGTTACCGTCAACACCCCCACGGGTGGGATTACGGCACGAAAGAAATTGCCACCGGGGGTCGCATGCTGTTATCTGCCGATCGATTGGCAGTTCGCGGTTGAACGTTTTACTGCGCGCATTCAACCGCGCGCCTTGCTGGTAGCTGAAACCGAGGTCTGGCCCAACCTGTATCTGCATTGCCTGCATAAAGGTATTCATCTCACCATTATCAATGGCCGCCTGGCAAGCCGCATGCAGTCCGCATCCCGTTGGATTAAACGGGTTTACTGTCGAGCCCTGGAAGAAGTGTACTGGATCCTGGCGCGCTCTGAACAAGACCGTGACAACTTTGTGGCGATGGGTGCCAAAGCGTCCTACACCAGGGTAATCGGCAATATTAAATTTTCTACCAGCCAGCAGGACAGAGTCGAACCCTTTACCGCAGATCGCCCTTATGTGTTGGCCGCTTCAACTCGCGATGGCGAGGAAAAGCTGATCGCCGAGTGCTGGAAAAAGCTATCACCCGAACGACGCTTTCTGATTATCGTCCCTCGCCATCCCAAACGCTTATCGCAGATTTTGCGGGATTTGAGACCGCTGGACCTGAACATCGCCGTTCGCAGCCAAAACGAGCCGATTGCTCAAGACACCCAGATTTACCTTGCCGATACTTTTGGCGAACTCAGACAATTCATTGCCGGGAGTCAGTTTGTCGTCATGGGGGGTTCAATCAAACCGTTTGGCGGACAGAATATTCTGGAAGTCGCACGAGCCGGAAAGGGTGTCATTTTCGGACCGTACATGGATAATTTCAGTAACGAGGCCGCGTTGTTTGTTGACCATGAGGCCGGGCTGCAAATCAAGACGGACGCCGAATTGTGCGCCACGATTGCCCGCTTATTAAGTGAACCGGATCGAGCCGATCAATTGGGGGCAAACGGTCTTAACCTGATGCAGCAAACCGGCGATATGGCCGAACGGTATCTGCAGGAACTGGAAAACCTGCTGCCGGTGTTTCAATCCGATACTGTTGACGCGTAAGCCGCGAACAACGACTGCCAGTCGGTTTCGGCAAAATAAAAATTCTTTGTCTTGCCTTGCAGCTTCAGCAAGGAGCGCTTCAGCCGCGCCAGGTTGGCTTGTTGCCAGCGCGGCGAGGGACGGCGTAACCGACCGCGATCAAAATCTATCAAATGTATTCGGTTATCCGCATCGATCAAAATATTATTGGCATTGAGATCCGCATGCCATACGCCGTGGTGATGAAAACACCCGATCACCCTGCCCAGTTCCTGCCAGGTGTTTTCCGACACGGCATGGCGCTCCAGTATCTCCGCCAGGGTGGTCGCATGGGGAATGCGCCGGGTCATAATATCGGCGCTGTAGGTCATCCCATGGCAGACCACCTGCGCGGCAATCGGCTGAGGGACCGGTAATCCCTTTGACTTTAATTGCGCCAGTAAATGCCATTCACGCCAGGCCCGGGTGCGTCGCAGTCCCGTCCACACATAGTGATCGGCAGACAGCCGCGCGATTAGGCCGCCACGCCGGTAATGTCGCAGTACATATTCCTCGCCGGCACATTGCACAAAAAACGTCGTGCCACGGCCTTCGGCAAAGCCGACAATCGCGTCCTGCGAGGCCCAGAAATTGGCATCAAATCCCAGGGACTCGGGATTTTCAATACAGGCTGCATCGTATAGGATGTAGCGCTCATCGATTTTGACTTCGACAGCTTTCATTAATGGCCTTACCTTTAACATCGCCACCCGCCTCACTCTGTATTCTGCGTCTGTCCGCGGTTGGTGATATCTGTCATACCCTGCCGATTGTGCGTACCTTGCAGCATGTCTGGCCCGATACCAAACTGACCTGGATCATCGGCAAGCTTGAACATACTCTGGTCGGCGATATACCCGGTATCGAGTTTATCATCTTTGACAAGGCAAAGGGATTTCAGGCCTATCGTGAACTACACCGCCAAATGAAAGGTCGACACTTTGATATTTTGCTGCACATGCAAATGTCGTTACGCGCCAGTATTGCAAGCTTGTTCATTCCTGCCACAATCCGGCTTGGCTTTGACAAGCAACGTGCCAATGATCTGCAGTTGTTGTTTACCAACGCCCGCATTGCCCATGTTCCCAAACAACATGTCGTGGACAGTTTTTTTGGTTTCCTCGAGGCTTTGGGGATCAATGAAAAGAAACTTGAATGGAATATTCCCGTTTCTGCCGGAACGGTTGATGAGGTTAAGGATCTGCTACCCCGACAGCCATTCATGGTAGTCAGCCCCTGCTCGAGCATGGCGTATCGCAACTGGCATGTTGAAGGTTATGCCGAGGTCATTGACCATGCGGCAGACAAACATCGACTATCCACGGTACTCACGGGTGGGCCGTCTGCCATCGAACACGAGTATGGCGAAAAGATTTCCCACCTCTGCCAGCACAAACCCATCAACCTGATTGGCAAGACCAGTCTGAAGCAGTTATTGGCCATCCTGCAACAGGCGGAAATTCTGATTGCGCCGGATTCCGGCCCGGCGCATATGGCAACCGCTGTCGGAACCCCGGTCATCGGGCTATATGCTGCCACCAATCCTGACCGGGCTCGCCCTTATAATAGTGATCAGTGGCTCGTGAACCGGTATCCTGATGCGATAAAACAAAAATTTTCTGGTTCTGTTGATTCGGTCCCGTGGGGAGCTCGCGTCCGTGATGTAGGAACAATGGATCTCATCGAAGTTAAAGATATCACGGCTATGCTGGATAGGTTCATGGTATCCGACACTGGTTGATTCATAAAACTGTAACATCTACCTGTATGAGAAACGCGACAAGTTATTCTTTATAAACAAACCATTATGGTATGATATCGGGCTGAGCAATAATAAATCCGGTGCACCCATAGACAAAAAGCATGTTTACCGTGGTCCTGGCCAGCCAATCAAAATCTGAACTCCAATACCAACAGCACACAAACCGGTAATGAAACTCTGGAAGGAAGCAAACACCTGGCAATCCAGCAAAGCGGCGTTAAAACTCGAGCAGATTGCTAGTTCTGATATTCTTAAAATAGCAGTCATCAAGCATGCCGCGTTCGGCGATCAGTTATTATTACGCCCCTTCCTGATCGAGCTGCGCGATGCCTTTCCCGATGCACATATTACCCTTAGTGTGATCAGCCATTATCTGCGCGGCATCGCCGAAGATCTTGTTGACAGGATCCACATTGTTCCCAGCACCAAGGAAAAAAACGGTCACCTCGCTGCCCTCAAATCCTATAAGGAACTGGGGACACAGGATCTCCTGTTTGACCTAACCGCCAGTACACGCTCTTTTATCATAAGCAGACTAACGCACGCGAAGTTCAAGATCGGCTTTCAATATCGTGGCATGCATAAATTTATCTATGATGTTGCCATTCCTCGTTCCACTTATCAGTTCGAGGCAGCGACCTTTCTGGAACAACTTTGCCCGCTGGGGATTAGCTACACGTGGCCGCCTCGATTCAACATGATGGTGAGCGGGATGAAGCGGGATAAATCCTACATCGTCTATTTTCCGACCGCTTCAACGCCGGCTAAATCATGGCCCGCTGATAACTTTAGTCTTTTAATCAGGAATATGGCAGCTGAATTACCTGAATATGAACACATTATCCTGTCCGGTATTTCCGAGTGGGAAAAAGCCGTCGCAAGCGCTATCATGGCGGGCTTATCGGAAGTCACGAATGTAATCCAGATGGAGGCCGGCCCGGAGGATCAGTCGCTCATTAAAGGTACCGCTTTGTTGGTCAGCAATGATACCGGCATTCGTCATCTGGGTATCGCGCTCGATACCCCGACGGTTTGTATCTTTTTTAATACACCACCATACCGGTATTGGCCACGATATGGACGACACCAGGTCGTTTATAATCAGGATGCCAGTCCTCCGAAATGGGATGATATTGCAGTAGCAATGCGGGTGGCATTGCATACCGAATAATTTGAACATTTTTACAATAATATCAGGATGAAACCATGAAAATCGTTGTTGTCGGCTCTGGATATGTCGGTCTCGTAACAGGTGCGTGCTTTGCCGAGCACGGAAATACCGTAACCTGTGTGGATATAGATGAAAACAAGATTAATATGCTCAAGAACGGTCAATCACCCATATATGAGCCGGGGCTGGATGAGTTAATCACAAGAAACTCAGCAGAGGAACGCCTGTTTTTCACAACCAGTCTCGCTGATGCCTTACAAGATGCCGATATTGTATTTATTGCCGTAGGGACACCACCTGGAGAAGATGGTTCAGCAGACTTACAATATGTCCTGGCCGTCGCCAAAGAAGTTGGACAGCATCTGAACCATTATTGTGTCGTCGTGGATAAATCCACCGTCCCGGTTGGCACGGCCGACAAGGTCAAACAAGCTATCCAGGACGAACTCGACAAACGCACAGCCAAGATCGACTTTGCTGTAGTCAGCAATCCAGAATTTCTTAAGGAAGGCGCCGCCATTGATGACTTCATGAAACCCGATCGTGTAGTTGTTGGCGTGGATGATGAAAAGGCCAAAAAAGTGATGCATGACCTGTATCTTCCATTCATGCGGCATCACGAAAAAGTAATAACTATGGGCATCCGGGATGCCGAAATGACAAAGTATGCTGCAAATTCACTATTGGCCACGAAGATCTCCTTCATGAACGAAATTGCCAATCTATGTGATCAGCTGGGCGTAGATATTGAAAATGTCCGCAAAGGTATCGGGTCGGACAGCCGTATCGGTTATTCCTTTATATATCCCGGTTGCGGATACGGTGGTTCCTGTTTTCCAAAGGATGTTCAGGCTCTCATCCGCACAGCGAGTGAAAACGATTATGATGCCTTTCTTCTAAAAGCTGTCGAAGAAAGAAATCGACTCCAAAAACTACACCTAGTTGACAAAATAAAGAAACGGTTTGGCAATGACCTCAGTGGTTTAACGTTCGGATTATGGGGCCTTTCTTTCAAACCCGGCACCGATGATATGCGTGATGCGCCATCAAAAGTGATACTACATGAGATAATTGCTGCAGGCGCAAAAGTAATTGCATTCGATCCAGTGGCAAGCGAAGTTGCCAAACAGGAATTACCCCGGGATTGGTTCAATCACGGTCATCTTAAGCTTGTAGAACAACAATATGATGTCTTTCAAAATTCTGATGCATTAATATTGGTTACAGAGTGGAAACCGTTTCGCAATCCCGATTTCGATAAAATAAAATCGCTCATGAAACAACCCATCATTTTTGATGGTCGCAACCAATATGAGCTAGAACAGTTAAAACTGGCTGGTTTTGAACATTTCACCATTGGCCGAGATCTGCGCTTATGAAAAATTATCATCGCAAAAGAATCTTGATTACTGGAGGCGCGGGTTTTCTCGGTTCTCATCTCTGTGAGCGTTTGCTTCATGAAGGCAATGAAGTTCTATGCCTTGATAATTTCTTCACTGGCACCAAAGAAAATATCATCCATTTAATGGATAATCATCGCTTCGAACTGATCCGGCATGATATCGAGCTTTCAATTCATGTTGAAGTCGATGAAATATATAATCTCGCCTGTCCGGCCTCACCGATACATTATCAGTACAACCCCATCCATACGACCAAAACCAGTATCATGGGTGCACTAAACATGCTTGGTCTGGCGAAACGTCAGAAAGCGAAAATCATGCAGGCATCAACCAGTGAAGTTTACGGTGATCCCGAAGTCCATCCCCAGCCTGAAAGTTACTGGGGCAATGTTAATCCGATAGGCTTTCGCTCCTGTTACGATGAAGGCAAACGCTGCGCCGAAACACTCTTTTTTGATTATTATCGTGAACACAAACTCAAAATCAAGGTGGCACGAATTTTCAATACTTACGGCCCTCGTATGCATCCAAGTGATGGTCGCGTCGTATCCAATTTTATTATCCAGGCACTCAAGGGTGAGGACATCACCATCTATGGTGACGGGTCTCAAACACGTTCATTTTGTTATGTCGATGAGTTGATAGATGGTTTTGTGCGCCTCATGTCCACATCTGATGAATTCACTGGCCCGGTAAATTTAGGCAATCCGGTTGAATTCACCATCAAGGAACTGGCCGAAAAAGTCATCGAAATGACGGGCTCAAAATCCAAAATATCATACAAGCCACTGCCACATGATGACCCAAAGCAACGTCAACCAGATATTACACTTGCCAAAAAAGAACTGGATTGGGAGCCTAAGATTAAACTTGATGACGGCCTGGTGAAGACCATTGAGTACTTTGATTTATTGCTAAAAAATCATTAAATTCTGGTGTTATTTTGAATTTATGGTTCCAAACAGGTAGTGGTCTAATTCTTTGAAATGCTTTTCTTCTGAAAAGTTTTCATCTGCGAACTGCTTGCCATTATCTGTAAGGCGCCGGTGCAATTCCGGGTTATTAATCAATTTTTCCAGGCAGTCCGCGAGTTCATCTGAGTGTCCCGGTGTAAATAATAGCCCGGTTTTTCCAGCTTCAATTATCTCTGGAACACCGCCTGAATTTGTCCCGACTACAGCAGTTCCGGCGCGCATCGCCTCGGGCAGTACCAGACCAAATGTTTCCGCCTTGCTTGCAAGTACAATAACGTCAAAACAGCCCATAATTGAAGTTGGATCTGGATGAAAACCGGCGAAGCAAATCTTGTTTTCCAGGCCTGAATCAATCACCTTTTTCCTGAGATCATCGTAATAGGATTGATCCATTATATGTCCAATAATTAAAGCTTGAATTTGTATCCCTTTTTCAACCAACTGTATGATCGCATCGACTAACAAATGTTGTCCCTTACCTGCTTCTATTCGACCAAACAAGCCTACAGTAAATACCCCTTTTGTTAGATTCACTGATTCAAAATACTCATTACAGGTAGCAATATCTGCTTGTCTTTGGCCTGGGACACCATAATAAAGCACTTTGATTTTCTCGGGCGTCAATGGCAGGTAACGTCTTGCTTCTTTTTCAAGATTTTGCGTGATCGGCAAATACCAATCCACAAACCTGTACAAAAACCTGTGATACAAATCGCGCTTCTCTCTGGTTAGTGCCATTTGTCGGGTGTAGACGAGCCGGAGCGGAGATGCACAAAACAATTTGGTGAACACAGCCAGAGGAAAATCTTTTCGCCAATGTATATGTAACGCTGTAATTTCTTTATCGCGGCATAAACTGGCAAGCTTGAATGCAGCAACCAACGGAAAATATTGATTCATTACCTTAAGGTAGGAGCGTTGGATTTTTGCCTCTTGCAATCTTTTGTCGAGTAACGAATTTTTACTTATTACCGGCAGGCAAGGAATATTCTCCTCCTGGTAATGTCGAATGACTTTCTCTGCATATAGCTCCAACCCTCCGAATCCCTGTGACAAGCATAATTCTAGCAGCTTCATCAACACGTTACCCCGGGAGAAATCTTTTACATGCCTCAAACACATGCTGTGGTTTGATCGCTTGCAAGCCTTCTTCAGCATTATAGTTCTCTGCCACCAGAGCGATATATTTTGTTGGTTCCATATATGGACCGCAGTCTTCTGGTGATTTTCCAGAGAACAAACAAACTATTTTTGTGCCCAGAGCGGCCGCAATATGCATTGGACCGGTGTCCGGCGTGATTAACAGGTTCATCCTGCTAATCAAGCCCTTGTACCTCTGGAAGTCTGGTTTGAGGGTAAATAATACCGCCTTGTTATCACTAAGCTTTAGAATCCTTTCCCCCAGCGCCTTCTCATCAGGAAGTAAATCTATTATTATCTTGATAGGTAGTGCATTATTACCGGCATATTCACCAAGCAATTTTATAACGGACGCAAAGTATTCTGGCGGCCATTCACGTAATGAATTCAGACCCTTTATGCTATTATGACCTTTTTTTGATCCACTAAATGAAGGGTGAATACCGATAACAATATCCTTATCACTTATTCCTGCATCGGATAATTGTTTATTTGCCTTATCAACACCCTCTTTTGTGACCGGCAACCAGTCCCAATAGTTTGGTATTTCACGGTTAAT
>JBECLA010000142.1:0-13249 GCA_040235565.1 Thiohalomonadales bacterium
GAAGACCTGCCGCAAGCACGTCTGCTCGTCGAGCAGATGAAAACCAGCTTCCCCCGTATCGCCAACAGTGAAAAATTCCAGCGCCTTGAACAGCGCCTCACAACCGCCGAAACCGTGCAGTCACATCTGCAACAAGCCCGGGTCTATCTCGCCAGTAATGCGGTGACCAAACCCGAAGGTGCCAATGCCCTGGCTGAACTACGTGCCGCGCAGAAACTCGTTCCCGAAAATGAAGCTGTCCAGCAGTCAATTCAGGAGATCGGGAATATTTTTCTGACCAGGGCCAAAGACCACCATGCAAAAGGAGAACTGGATCAGGCACTGGCGGTGACCAACGAAGGGCTCAAGGTCATCACCGAAAGCACCGAATTGCGGGTATTGCAACAACAACTCCAGACGGAAAAGGAACAGCAACAATACGTTGCGCAGCAACTCAAGCTGGCCAATCAACAATTCAACGCCGGCATGCTTGTGGCTCCTGAAACAGGTAGCGCCTATGATCACTTCCATGCCGTGCTCAAGCGTGATCCCGACAACAAGGCAGCCAGACAAGGTCTGGAAACCATCGAACAACAACTGGTCAACCAGGCCGTACAGAAAATCGAGGCAGGTGAATTCGTCGCCGCCAAAGCCCAACTGGACGAGGCCAGCAAGTACTTCAGTAAAACCAAAACCATCCGTGCAGCCGAACTCAAATTGTCCCTGGCAATCGAGGACGCCCAGCCCAGGGTGCAACACATCGTTTTCAGTGAAACCCCGCTTGTTTCACTCAATACACCACAGGGGTATAAACTCCAACTGGACCGTACGCTCTACGTTGGTTTTGATTACCAGAATTTTGAAGCTGAAAGGACTCAATTGCAGGCCGTTTTGATGGATGGCTCCGGTCGTGTCCAGATTGCACTAAAACCGGTGATCATTAACGGTGCGAACGGCCAACATTACTTTGACATCGACCTGCCTGTCGAAGGCTTTGCGGATGGCAGTTACAGTCTGCAGTTAATGCTCGATAACCAACAACTGATTGCCGGTACTTTCGTCGTCAACAAAAAAGCTCAACCCTGACGCTGCTGAAAAATTCCAGCAACCTCTTATGTCCCGTTCAGCGGTGCTTGACAAAAATAAGCTCGTCAGTCGCAAACCCCAATGAACCGGCTTTCGCCACCAAGCTGTCCACAATAGATTTCTCTAATTCCGGCTGTCTGGCCAGGATCCATAAATACGACCGGTTCGGACCACACACCAGGGCATACTGATAATTCACTTTATCCAGTTCAATGATGTTGTAGCCGCCATAGAAAGGGCCAAAAAACGACACTTTCAATTCACCGACATCCGGCGCTCCGACAAAGTAGGCTTTACCTATCGCCTCCTTCCATTTGTTCTTGCCGGGATTAAACCCCTTATTTACTACCTTGATGCCACCATCGTCACGCAGACTGTAAGTTGCCGTCACCTGTTGCAGATCCCTTTCAAACGAATGGTCGAGGCGTGCGATTTCATACCAGGTGCCGAGATAGCGTTGCAGCTCAAAGTGTTTGACCGGTTGGACCTGGTCCGGCGCACCCACACAACCCGTGAGCAACATGATCGCTACCCAGTAACATTTCCGCAGCATACGATTACCTTGATGTTAGTCTCGTCTGATGTTTGCCAGCCCGGCCTGACACAAGGACTGCAGGTCCTGTGGTGCCAATTCGATTTCCAGGCCACGTCGTCCCGCACTGACAAACACCGTTTTGAAGTCAATGGCCGAAGCATCAATGAAGGTCGGCAGCCGTTTCTTCTGTCCCAGCGGACTGATGCCCCCGACCACATAACCGCTGACCCGCTCGGCCTGTTTGGGGTCCGCCATGCTGGCCTTTTTCGCACCGGCCGCCGCAGCGAGGGCTTTCAAATCGAGTTGCGAGTTTACCGGCACAATACCCACGGCCAGCCGCGCATTACCACCTTGCAGACTCACCAGCAAGGTCTTGAACACCCGTTGCGCTTCAATTCCCAGTGCCGTAGCGGCCTCCAGCCCATAGGAACCGGCATCGGGATCGTGATCATATTCATGCACGCTGAAGGCTATTTTCGCTTTTCTGGCTGATTTGATCGCAGGTGTCATACGCAGAGAATTGTGTAATCACTGTCAGTGCAGGGTAAACCATTTTGTTTACTCTGTTAATTCTAATCGAGCAAATCCATCCAGCCAGTAATCGCTTAATCACCGCCAGACATTTGTCTGCCAATTGTGGATACTCTTTGTAACACGGACGAATAAACCGTCATTTATTATGTGATTTACCTTGAATCGATGTGGCCCGTGAACGTACTAAACAATTCTTTGTCTATACTGAACATTGTTTCAACACTTTTATTTCAATCGCCAAACTTGCATGAGGCATAACGTGTCCATCCGTCAAGTCGAGAAGATCATTGCCGCCCGCGCTGTCACAGAAGGCGCCGGGGTCACGGTACATCGCACGATAGGCACCCCCGCCCTGCGCAACCTGGATCCGTTCCTGATGCTGGATCATTTCAGCAGTGACGATCCGGATGACTACATCGCCGGCTTTCCGGACCACCCCCATCGCGGCTTTATTACCCTGACCTACATGCTGGATGGCCATATGCTGCATCAGGACAGTATGGGTAACAAAGGTGATCTGAAATCAGGTGGGGCACAATGGATGAAAGCCGCCAGTGGCGTAATTCATTCGGAAATGCCGCAACAATCCGCCGGCTTGATGCGTGGTTTTCAACTCTGGATCAATCTGCCGGCAAAGGAGAAAATGTCAGCCCCGGCTTACCAGGAATATTCACCGCAGGCGATTCCCTCCCATGATGCCGAGGGCGTGCAGGTAAAGGTACTCAGTGGTCAGTATCAGGCTACTCAGGGGCCAATTGAAGACCCGCATACCCGGGTACAGTATTTTGACGTCACACTCGAGGCAGCGCATAGCTTTACCCACCAGTTGGCCAATGACATGCAGGCTTTCATCTACGTATTCGAAGGTGATGCTGTCATCGAAGGCGCCAGCCTGCCGCAACACACATTTGCGGTATTAAGTGCGGGTGAAAATATTCTTGTTTCGGCAGGTCATGCAGGTGCGCGTTTCATCCTGGTGGCAGGCATGCCGATCGGTGAACCCATTGTGCAATATGGCCCCTTTGTCATGAGCAGCGAAACCGAGATCCAGCAGGCCCTGACCGATTATCGTGATGGTAAGCTGGTAAAACAAAAAGCCGCCTTCAACAGCGCCTGATCCGGAATTGATTCATGACAGCCACGGCCAATCATGGCGCAAGTGTCGATACGACTATCTTCTAACTGCACTGTCTCAGTAAATGCCGCTCGACAAGTTGGTTCCGAGCATGCCCAGGCCAAACCCCAGCACAGCGCCGAGTGGGGGTGCCCAGTGACGTCGCATACGTGACTGCGGCGCAATATCCTGAAAAATCAGATACAGAATGCCTCCAGAGGCAAATAACATGATTGCCCCTAACAGCATGGCATGAGAACTTAAAAACGCCCAGCCAATCATTGCCAGAACCGGTCCGATTGGTACGAGCATCAACATGGCGACCAGGATTCGCCTTTTACCCTTCTCAGATATTGCCAGTAATTCCCGGTAGGCATTGAATCCTTCCGGTAAATTTTGCAGTCCAATAAATACAGCCAGCAAGGGCGCGGAATGACTCCCAACCGCAAAAGCCCCGCCCAAAGCCAGGGACTCCGGAATATAGTCCAGGAGCATCGCGCTGAATTGAGGTTTTTCTCTTTTTTTTGCACCCATGAACCGTTCTAAAAGGAAAAAACCTATACCGCCGGCCAGGAGAGTCAGCACGTTTAATAGTGGATTGGAAAAATAGTGATTGCCTTCAGGTACCAGCACAAGCGCCACGGCCGAAAGCAGGATGCCACCGCCAAAGGCAATAATAAAATGTCGCAATTCATTTTCCAGCCAATGGGGTCGGATCCGCTCAACACTGGCAAGCATCCCACCAAGCGGAATGCAGGCACCTGCGCCCAGGGTATAGAGGATGATTGTTGTTATTTCATCCATCGCCAATGCCGGGTGATACCAGACGCATGCTTTCCGTGATCAACAGCCTGGTCATTCATCGCTTGGCGTGACACCGTCGAAGAAATCCACTTCTCCCGTCTCAAGTGAATATTCCGCCCCGACGATGAGCAGTTTATCTTGCTGAATCAACCGCTCCAGCACCTCGGAACCATGCCGTAAATGATTGGCCGAAGCGCGAATGTTGGCCCGCACCGCCTCATGCATCAAGGCATCGGGATCATTGCGAAGTTCTGTGGCCAGCAAGGGCTCCACCGAGGGCCGAACGCGATCCACAATCGAGCGCAGGTTCAGCGAGCTGTGGCTGGTCTGTTGTGTCAGATCTTCCAGGGTGGCGGATACGGCGCCACACCAGGAGTGCCCCAGCACGACCACCAGTTGGGTACCAAACCATTCTGCCGCGAACTCGACACTGCCGATTTGCGAGGGGGCAACCACATTGCCGGCAACCCGAATCACAAACAGGTCCCCCAGTCCCTGATCAAACACCATCTCCGCCGGAACACGAGAATCGGAACAACCCAGAATGATTGCAAACGGTTTCTGATCGGCCACCAGTTCGGGACGCCGCGCCGGGCTCATGAGCGTTTCCAGGCTCCGCACCCCCGATGCAAATCGATGATTGCCTTCTCGCAGGCGTTGCAGTGCTTCCTGAGCAGTTACCATCGTTAAAAATTCCTTCTGTAAATAATGATTAAAATAAGCCGGATTCAAAATGGGTCATGTGTTGCACGCGTGCTGTTGGCTGTAGTTTACCGATGATGATGTCGAGCTTCATGTTTATCCGGTATCCCTCTTATTCATAACCAAATCGATATTACCTCAATCCCTCACTCCCGTTCGCGGCGGACATGGGATGCCAGTTCCCGCAGTCCCGCCAGTGCCTGTTCCAGCACCGGATGATCGCTGTTACGGGGGTACACCATGTAAGCGGGATGGACATACTCGGGCGAATTTGTCACACGATACAGGCGACCACGATTGATATAGGCCTCCGCCATCCGGGCCGGCAAAAAACAACTGCCCCCATTATTGAGTAGCAACTGAATCCCGAGCCAGCCGATGTTGGCGATTTGCGGTGGCCCCTCCAGCTCCGGATAACTCTGGGCATGCTGCGCATAAAACCCCGGACCCCATTCGATATAGATGTAATCCTCGCCCGGCCCGGTGTCATCGGGACGACTGCTGACCAGCACCAGGGTTTCATCAAACAGGTGCTCGACCACCAGCCCGGGGCTGTGGCTGGGGGTATACATGAGGCCGATATCCAGTGTGCCTTCGATCAAGTGATGCATCAGATCTTCCTCAAAGCCGATTTCACTGTGGATCACCACATCCCCGGCCTGCTTGCGCATCCAGCCTACCCACCGGGGCAGAAAGCCTTCCCAGAGTGCAATACGCCCGCCGATGCGCAGGCTGGCGCGATAACGTTCCGGTAAACCGACATCACTGCGGGCCTGATCCGCGGTCAGCACCAGGCGCTTGGCGTAATCGAGGAAACGCCGGCCGGCCGGCGTGAGACTGGCCCCGGCCCGGTTGCGCACGAACAGGCGACTGCTGAGTTCCTCTTCCAGCCGCTGGATCCGGGCACTCACCGTGGATTGGGTCACGTGCAGCTGCCGGGCGGCTTCCAGAAAGCTGCCGTGGGCCGTGATGGCGAGAAACGTACGGGCTTGATCAATGTCCATGGGCGGTAATTTTAAATTGGAATTATCGATAATATATAGCAAATAATATCGTTTGATTACCACTATTTTGGTACATATAGTATATAAGCAGATACTAAACAGGAGGCAAACCATGAGCAGCATGATCTCTCTCGCCCGTGATAACGAGGGTTACCTGTTCGAACCCGAAGAATGGAACGAGTCCGTGGCCCGACTCCTGGCGGCCGAAGAAGGCATCGAGCTGGACAAGCCGTACTGGGAGGTGCTCCATTTCATACGCCACTACTGGGCCAAACATCAGGTGGTACCGGATGTCCGCCATGTGGTCGATTTTCTGGTCAGCGAGCAGGATTTCGACAAGAAAACCGCCAAGAAACACCTGTTCCGGTTGTTTCCCTATGGCTATGTGAAACAGGCCTGCAAGATTGCCGGCATGCTGAAACCACGGGCCTGGAGCACCGGCTGAGGCAAAACGGTTTTATTCGTAGCGCAGGGCCTCGATGGGATCCATCCGCGCGGCCTTGCGGGCCGGAAAAAAGCCGAAAATCACCCCCACCGCGGCGGAAAACAGGAACGCAAGAATCATGATGCCGGGATCCAGCACCACCGGCATTTTCATCAACGCGGCCAGCGCATAGGAGGTCGCCACCGCCACGGCAATGCCGATGATGCCCCCGAAGGACGACAAGACCACCGCCTCGACCAGAAACTGCAGCAGCACTTCCCGTTCCAGCGCCCCGATGGCCAGGCGGATGCCAATCTCCCGCGTCCGCTCGGTGACCGACACCAGCATGATATTCATGATGCCGATGCCCCCCACCAGCAAACTGACTGCAGCGACGGCCCCCAGCAGCGTAGTAAGCACTTGCGTGGTGCCGGTCAGCGCCTCGGCGATCTCCTTCATGTCGCGCACATTGAAATCATCGTCTTCCGTCGGATCGATGCGCCGCCGCTCGCGCATCAATAATTCGAGATCGCGTTGCACCTTGCTGGTGGAAACCCCTTCCCGCGCCGAGACATAGATCAGCTGCACATCCTGCTTCCCGGCAACACGCCGCCAGAAAGTGCGCAGCGGCATCACCACCAGATCATCCTGATCACGGCCACCCAGCGACTGACCCTTGGGCTCCAGCAGGCCGATCACCTGGCAGGCAACCTTGTTAAGGCGGACTTTCTCGCCCAGGGGATCCAGGTTGCCGAACAGTTCCTCGCGTACGGTCTCACCCAGGATACAGACCGCCGCTCCCGCCCGCAGCTCACTGCCACTGAATTCCCGTCCCTTGGCCAGCGTCCAGTTACCCACCGCAAAATAGTTATTATCGGTGCCGCTCACCGTGGTGGACCAGTTGCGATTGCCAGAGATGGCCACCATGCTCTGCGACGCAATGGGGGCAGCGGCAACCACCCCACCCACCTCGCGTCGGATGGCCTCGACATCGTCCATATCAAACGGCTCCGCTTCCGAACGTTGTCCGAAACCAAGCCGTTGTCCGGTCCGCACCATCAGCAGATTGCTGCCCAGACTGGCAATCTGTTCAGATACCTGGACCGTCGCCCCGCCGCCCAGATTGACCATGATGATGACCGAGGCGACCCCGATGACGATGCCGAGCATGGTCAGGGCCGAGCGCATCAGGTTACGGCGGATCTCGCGCAGTGCCAGCATCAGCGCATTCCAGAACATCAGTCACCGGCCTCCTGTTTGGCCTCGCCCTTAACAATCAGACCGTCGAGGAAATTCACCTTGCGCTGCGCATAGGCGGCCATTTCCGCTTCATGGGTCACCATGATGATGGAGATCCCCTGTTCGCGATTGAACCGTGAAAGTAACTCCATGATCTCCAGACTGCGGGCCGTATCCAGATTACCCGTCGGTTCATCGGCGAGTAACACCGCCGGCTCGGTGACGATCGCCCGGGCAATGGCAACACGCTGCTGCTGGCCGCCCGACAGTTCCGCGGGTGAATGATCTTCCCAGCCGGCAAGCCCGACGACTTCGAGTGCACGCCGGGCACGACGGTGTCGTTCAGCCGCCGGGATGCCGCGATAGATCAATGGCAGTTCCACATTCTCGAGGGCCGAAGTGCGGGCCAGTAAATTGAAGCCCTGGAACACAAACCCGATATAGTTCCGCCGCAGTAACGCACGTTGGTTCCGCGACAACGTACCCACCTCAATACCCTCAAACCGGTAGTCGCCGACTGTGGCCGTATCCAGACAACCCAGGATATTCATGCAGGTGGATTTGCCGGAACCACTCGGCCCCATCATGGCCACAAATTCACCGCGCTGGATATCAATATCGATCCCCCGCAGGGCATGCATGGCTGCCTGCCCCTTGCCGTACACCTTGGTCACACCGCGCAATGCGATCAGCGGTGCAACACGGGCAGCGGGCCGGGCATTCATTTTTTCACACTGATGGCATCGACGATGACGTGCTGACCGGGTTGGAGTTCCTGGGAACGCAATTCGGTAAACCTGCCATTACTGGCCCCCGCCTTCACCGCCACCGCGACAGGCTGGCCGTCTTGCAGAAGCCAGACTTTCTGGCTCGCCTCGCTACCGGCCTCGGGGCGACGCCGGTTGGACGCCGGGCGACGAAACATGGCACCAAAGATCCCGCCACCGCTGCGCCGGGTGGTTTTGGTCACCGGGGGGATAAAACGCAATGCCGCATTGGGAACCAGCATCACATCCGTGA
Source organism: Thiohalomonadales bacterium (assembly GCA_040235565.1). Lineage (GTDB taxonomy): Bacteria > Pseudomonadota > Gammaproteobacteria > UBA6429 > Thiohalophilaceae > JAHEIJ01. The sequence goes on from JBECLA010000142.1 coordinate 8,442, forward strand.
GCTGTTGCACGGTGATCACGGCGGTCGCGGTCATGCCCGGCCGCAGCGACAGATCCGAATTGTCCACCAGCAGGACGGTTTCGTAAGTGACCACGCCTTCCAGGGTTTGCGGTGCGAAACGCACCTGGGTGATGGTCGCCGGGAAGTTGCGATCCGGATAGGCATCCACGGTAAACAGGGCGGACTGGCCCTCGGCGACCTTGCCCACATCCGCCTCGTCGACCGCCACATGCAATTCCATGTGGGTTAAATCCTCTGCGAGGGTAAACAACACCGGCGCCTGCAGGGAAGCGGCTACCGTCTGACCGGGTTCAATCTGGCGCCGCAGCACCAGGCCATCGACCGGAGAACGGATCTCGGCCTTGCCCAGATTGGTCTCGTTAGCTTCGAGGGCGGCTTGCGCCACGGCCACCAGGGCCTTGGCACTGGCCGCGGCAGCCCTGGCCCGCATGTGCCCGGCGCGAGTGGTGTCCAGTTCTTCCCCGGTACAGAGTTGCCGCGCCGCCAGTTTCTGACAACGTTCATAGCGCAAGCGGCTCTCCAATACGGTGGCCCTGGCCTCTTCCAGCTTGGCCCTGGCCGATTCGAGCGAGGCACGCGCCTCGATCACCTGCGCCTCCAGCCGCTCGGTGTCCAGCCGCGCCAGCAACTGATCACGTTTGACCTGATCGTTGAAATCGACCAACACATCCTCGATGGTTCCGGAGAGTTCGCTGCCCACATCCACCTGATTGACCGGCTGCACCGTACCGGTAGCGGTCACCGTTACGGTGAGATCGCCCCGTTGCACCTCGGCCGTCTCAAAGCGCAGCGCGATAGCCTCGCCGGGCCGGAACAAAAAGTAGCCGGCGACAATCAGCAGCAAGACAACCCCGGCTCCAAGAAGCCAGTATAATCGCCGCCGCCCGGCCGACTCCGTGTTTAAACCCAGGACGGCACCAATCTCTTCGGTCGGATTTGACTCGTGTTTGGTCATGACTTTCCGTTCCAACGCAGGGAACAACCGGAACCGGTTGTCCTGATCCGCTATCGTGCCACAGGCCAGCAGCCAGGGTAAATGCAATTATGGACGCTGACGTATCAACCGGGATGAAGCAAGTGAATGTCATGATCGGTATCAACGATCAGGCTGAATACCGGAGTGGAACCGTCACGTTGCCCAGGGGCAGGAAGTTCGCGCACCAGGCGCAGTCAATGCGTGTGTCTGACGTTGCAGATTAAATAGAGATACGTCCTTCCAGGTACTTTACGGCTTTGCCAGAGATTTTGACCCTGTCCCCGGCGTAGACACACCCCACCTCACCGCCACGCGCGGAAACCTGTTTGGCCGTTAACGCTGTCTTATTCAGCTTTTCTGACCAGTAGGGAATTAATTCCGTAAAGAGCGAACCGGTTACCGGGTCTTCATCGATACCATGCCCGGGCGCAAAGAACCGGACCACAAAATCATAATCATTGCTTTTTGCCGTAATCGCCACACCGCGTAAATCCAGTTGGGAAAGCAAGCCGATATCCGGTTTGACCGACACCACCTCAGCTTCATTGTCAAACACCACAATGTAATCGTCTGCCTTGAGACATTCTGCTGGTGTTGCGGCAAAAGCATTGAGGATTTGCTCTGGTATTGAACATTCAACAGGGATTTTCGTCGGGAAATCGAGTTCCAGCCAGTCATCTTTTCTGACGACCGTCAAGATACCGCTCTTTGATTCAAAGGCGATCTCGTTATTTTGCTGCCCAAGAATATTGAATATCACCCAGGCACTGGCCAGGGTGGCATGCCCGCATAGCTCAACTTCGCACGCGGGGGTAAACCAGCGGATATGGTAGCCCCCGTTTGTCGGGACAAAATATGCCGTTTCTGAAAGATTATTTTCAGCAGCAATTGATTGCATCACCGCATCCGGCAACCAGTCATCAAGCGGACAGATCGCCGCCGGGTTGCCTTCAAACGGTTTACTGGCAAAGGCATCGATTTGATAAAGTCTCAGTTCCATAGTTTACCTGTTTATTGTTTTTCAGGTTTTCAATTGTTGGCGTAACTTCCTGTTTGTCCATTTTCTGCAGGATCATTCTCAAGCAAGACAATATGAAATAATGTCAGGTGAATCAATGCTGTGCCCGAATCCATTGTTCTGCCGCCTCCAGTTCCCCTGCGGAAAAGTGCCTGATTTCGGCTGACACAAAATGTGCAGCAAGATGCTCGGCAACATTTCCCAAAGCGGAATCGGTGACGAGACCAACCTTTTTGATGCGCTTGTGGTGATCCCGTACAAACCGGAAGTGGGCGGCCATGGCGCCGAGACTCTCCCATCCCGGGAACCTGGGGACCTCGATGATAAGCCCGACGAGATCACCGGTTTCTTCAATGTACGGGTCGACGGTTTCTGCCAGATGCGCAAAATCACTTTGCTCGAGCGGACTCAGTGGTCTGACAAACAGAATGGAATGTGCGGTATCGAGGCTGTATTTGATCATCTTTCTCTCCTTCTGGATCAATGCCGCTTGACGGCTTCCGTTATCCGGCACGCATTTGTCCGTGCCGTCGTCTGCTTGATTAGATATCATTCGACCGCTTTTGTGATAATGAAATGTGTTGCCTTATCTGTCGGCACATGTTGTGTACATTTATAGCCCAGCGAGACCAAATCAATCTTTGCAAAAAGATTTTCCCCGGCTCCTAAAAGTACAGGCGAAATCGCAATATGCATTTCGTCTATCAATTTGGCATTAAGATATTGCTGAATTGTGCTTACTCCACCGCCGATTCTGACATCCTTATCCTCTGCAGCATCAAGGGCCCGCTCAAGCGCAACATGAATCCCTTCCGTTATGAAATGGAAAGTGGTTCCACCATTCATTTCAATGGATTTGCGTTTATGATGTGTCAGGACAAATACCGGTACATGATAGGGAGGATTATCCCCCCACCAGCCTTGCCAGGCTTCATCAGGCCAGGGACCGCGAATCGGACCGAACATATTCCGACCGATAATCCATGCCCCGATGTTGGTAAAGCCTCTTGCAGCAAAGTCGTCGTCAGTCCCGGTTGCACCTCCTTCCTTGCCCATCATGTGCTGGAATGTTTTTGTAGGAATGAGCCATTGATGAAGGTCTGGTCCCCCGATACCCAACGGATTCTCCAGATTTTGACCCGGACCGGCACCGAAGCCATCAATGGAAAGGGTGAAACTTTCAACACGTAACTGTTGCATGAATTTACTCCAGGTAAATCGACACAATGTCACACTTGACGGCCAGGCATTGCCGTCCCGGCCTGGCGGCATGAGGTTGATTCAAAGAAAGATAGACCCAGCCCTGCAAACAGGCAAGACCGATGCGCCTGTTACGGCTGAAGTACATGTCAGGCTGGCAACTCGCCAGCGTAGACAGGCTTCAAATGCCAACGAGCAGAAACATCAACGAAGCCGATACCAGGCTCGCCAGAACAGTTCTGATTGAATTCCAGCGGTTCCAACGCGGTTCGAACTCCTCCCGGGCTGCTTTGTGTGCAGCTTCATTGATGGTATTGACATCCAGAGTTTGCAGTTTGTTATTCAACGGCACATTGATGGCGATCGTTGGCAATTGGACTCCGAGGAGATAAACGAGTGCTGCGAAGATGATGAGCCAGCGGCCAACGCCATCTAATTGCCCGAAACCAAGCACAGCCGCGGTGAGCAAAACTACCACTGACCCGACCCAGACCAGCATAAACACAGGTTGGTTGTCCTGAATGATACGGTCCATCACCTGAAAAGCGCGGATAAATTCTCCATCACTTAAATTTCTCATGCCTGGCATTACGACTACTGCAAAAGCAAACAGGAAACCTGCAACCAGGGAACACAAAAAAGTGGCCAGGATTAATATCGTCTCAAAGAATCCCATGCTTTAACGCTGCTCTTCGTTTATCGTGCGACAGAAATAACCGTGATTGATGTGGTACTAACCGGGATTCCAAACTATTCCGTAATCGGTCCGCGATCGGGATGGAGCGGATAGAGTACCTCGTAGACTTCCCGTCGAATCTCTTTTGCCTCGTAAGCCATTGGAATCGTTTTTGCTAATTCAGTATCCCGAAAGGACGAGAGTGCTGCTTGATTTTCAAAGAAATAAATGCCGCAGACATCTCCTGTTGACTCGTCTCGCGCATAGATTTTTTGTATCAATCCCGGCACCTCTTTGAATCGAGGCCGACGTTCAGTCAAGCGCCGTTCTAACTCTGTCGGTTCAAGATCTGATTTAACACGTACAAATAATATCGATGCCACGTAGATTCTCCTCTCATTGGGTTATTTTTTCTCTCGCATGTTACCTGGATCGTTAGCTCGCTCATCGTAAAAACACGTTTGCGCCTGCAGGGCGGTACAGCTGCATTGATACCTGCCCCTCTGATTCATCAGGCTCAAGGCTTGGCCAGTTCTTCCTGTCTATTGAGTAGATCTTCACATTCGTAATACAGGCCTGACCTCAAACATCAGGCTCGTGAAAAACGCGTCGACGGTACGCATTGTTCGGGTCATCAGTATACATCTGCCCTCTCATTCGGTCTCAGGCTGCGCCTTCGCTGATCCCGTTACGTAATCGGGATGCGGCTCGCGTTGGCCGCCAGCCAGGCGTCGAAATTGAGCAACTCGGGATTGAGCGAGCGGGAAACGTCAGTGTCCCGGCTGAGAATGAACTCATCGCCGAGAATGGCCTGGAACTGGAACATATTGCCGAGATCTTCCGCCCCGGGAAAGCCCAGGCCGCGGTACACATCAAACGGTACGTCCTGAAACCGGACTGTGCGCCCGAATGCCTGC